>JAWLCQ010000192.1:0-8546 GCA_041687095.1 Phycisphaerae bacterium
GCCCGGGTCGCCCTCGTCCCCGTTGCAGATGACGTACTTCACGTCGCTCTCGCTGCGGCGGGTGAGGTCCCACTTCCTGCCCGTGGGGAACCCCCCGCCCCCGCGCCCGCGCAGCCCGCTCTCCGTCACCGCGTCGCAAACGTCCTGGTCGGTCATCCGCGTCCAGGCCCGCTCGGCGGCGAGGTATCCGTCGCGGTGGATGTACTCGCGGAGGTCCTCGGGGTCGATCGCCCCGCACAGGCCCAGGACCAGGCGGTGCTGGCGGGTGTAGAAGGGGATCTCTTTGGGCCCGATGCAGTGCTGCTGCGTCCGCGGGTGGACGTAGAGAAGGCGGTCGACGACCTCGTTGTCGCGGAGCGTCCGCTCGACGATCTCGGGCACGTCCTCGACGCGGACGCGGGTGTACAGGATGCCCTCGGGCTCGATGGTGACCAGCGGGCCCATCTGGCAGAAGCCCTGACAGCCGGACTTGCTGACGAGCACGTCGGGAGCGGCGTCGTGCGGTTCCTCGGTGCGGAGTTCGGTGACCGCGTCGAGCCCCGCGGCGGCGATGGCGGAGACGAAGGCGTCGTGGACGCGGAGGGCCCCGTTGGCGACGCAGCCGGTGCCGGCGCAGAGGATCACGCGGCGGGGGACGCGGGCGAGGGCGGCGGCGAAGTCGTCGCGGACCTGCCCGAGGGTCTGCATCTGGTTAAGCATTGGCTTTCTCCTTCTCCACGATGCCCTCGATCAGCGCCACCGCCGACTCGGGGGTCATGAGCCCGTGGACGTCCTCGTTGATGACCACCGCGGGGGCGAGCCCGCAGGCCCCGAGGCACGAGACGGTCTCGAGGGTGAAGAGCATGTCGTCGGTGGTCGCCTTGCCCTCGGGCAGTCCGAGGCGCTTGCGGAGGGCGTCGAAGATGTCCATCGACCCGCGGACGTGACAGGCGGTCCCGTCGCACAGGCGGACGACGTACTTGCCCTTGGGGGCGAGGGCGAAGTGGGCGTAGAACGTCGCCACACCGAACACCCGCGCCGGCGGCACGTCCAACGCCGTCGCCAGGAAACTCAGGATCTCCTCCGGGAGGTAGCGGTACTCCTCCTGCACCTCCTGGAGGATGGGGATCAGCCTCTCGCTCCGCCTCTGGTGGCGGTCGAGGATCTCGCAGACCTTCTCGAAGCGGCGGCAGCGGCAGGGCTCTGACTTCGCCTGCACCATGGGTTACTCCTTGGGATTGCGGCGGTACTTGGCGGCGAGGCGGTTGGAGAGCACCGCGAAGCTGGCCGCGAGGGACACGTTCTCGACGATGATCTCCCCGGGCACCTCCAGGCGGACCGGGGTGAAGTTCCAGATGGCCTCGATCCCGCTGAGGACCAGTTGCGTGGCGAGGTCCGGGGCGGCGTCGGGGGGGACGGTGAGGACGGCAATCTTCGTCTGCAGCCGGGCGACCAGGTCGTACATGCGGTCGGGGGCGAACACCTGCACCCCGCGAACCGTCGTCCCGACCTTCGCGGGATCGGTGTCGAAGGCCGCGAGGATGTTCAGCCCGTACTCGCGGAACCGCTCGTAGCCCAGAATCGCCGCTCCCAGCGACCCCGCCCCGACGAGGATGGCGTCGGTGGTGTTGTTCCAGCCCAGGAACGTCTCGATGGACTCCAGCAGGTCCGCGACGGGATACCCCACCCGCGGCCGCCCCACGATGCCCGTGAAGGCCAGGTCCTTGCGGACCTGCGTGGGATGAACGTTGAGGTGCTCGGCGATGTGGGTGCAGGAGACCTGCTCCCGCCCGCGCTCGCGGAGGGACTGGAGGAACCGATGGTACAGCGGCAACCGCCGCACCGTCGGCTCGGGAGCATGCATGGAGAGCTGTTCTGTCATTCCCGGTTCCTCGTCTCTGGGGCGTATCGCATACTCTTTATCGATATCGCCATATCGATAAAGTATTCTCTATTAGAGTATCGGCACTCTCGCAAGCGGTCAAGAGGAAAACTCGGAATACCGAGAAGAATATGTATCTGCCTGACCCAAAAGGGTTTGCGGCACGACGCATCGGAGGGTAGCATGGCCCGCGGCGGGGCCGAACGTCCTGCCGCCGCCATTTCTCCAAGCCAGAAGGGAAAAGGAACATGAGCCAGGACACCATCATCCGCATCATGCCGTGCCTTGACATGCAGAATGGCCGCGTGGTCAAGGGAGTGCACTTCGTGGACATCCAGGACGCGGGCGATCCCGTGGAATGTGCCCGCGCCTACTGCGCCGCCGGAGCGGACGAACTCGCTCTGCTCGACATCACCGCCACGGTCGAAAACCGCAAGACCATGCTCGACGTCGTCCGCCGCGTCGCCGCCGTCACCACCGTCCCGTTCACCGTGGGCGGGGGGATCTCCAGCGTCGCCTCCGCCGCCGCCGTCCTGGAAGCGGGGGCCGGCAAGGTCTCCACCTCCTCCGCCGCGTTCCGCAGCCCCGACCTCATCCCGCAGCTCGCGAAGGAGTTCGGGCCCGAGAAGGTCACCGTCGCGATCGACGTGGACGTCAACCCCGCCCTCCCGTCGGGGTACGAGGTCTACATCGACGGCGGGCGGACCGCGACGGGCACCGACGCCGTCGAGTGGGCCAAGCGCGTCGATGGCTACGGGATTCCGGTGATCCTGCCCACCAGCAAAGCCGGCGACGGGGCGCGGACGGGGTACGACCTGCCGGTCATCCGCGCGATCGCGTCGGCGGTGTCGGCCGAGGTCGTCGCCTCCGGCGGAGCGGGGACGCTCGAACATTTCGCCGAGGCCATCGACGCCGGGGCCACGGTCCTGCTGGCCGCCAGCGTCTTCCACTTTGGGGTCATCACCATCCCGGAACTCAAGCAGTACCTCGCCTCGCGCGGGGTGAACGTGAACCTGTAAGGGAGAGACGCCCGTGCTCCGCAAGCGAAGCGAGATGGAGCGGCACACGCTGGAGAAGTGCCACGACGGGATCGGCGCCCTGCAGTGCGTCCTCGCCCTCGACGGGCGGGACGGGACGGGCAACATCCAGTTCGTCCATGACGACGTGATCCCGCCCGGGGCGACGATCGGCGTGCACTGCCACGAGGGCAACGAGGAGATCTACCTCGTCCTGGAGGGCCGGGGCACGATGATCCTCGACGGGCGGGAGTGCCAGATCGGCCCGGGCGATATCTCCTTCTGTGCCTCGGGGCACTCGCACGGGCTGGTCAACGACAGCGGCGAACCGATCCGCATGATCGTCGTCGGCGTAAGGTGCGGGTAGAAGCACCGGAGCACCGGGGGGACCGGAGGACCGGAAGTCTGGGATCGGGAATGGGATCGAGTGAAGACGCCTGTGTGCGAGCAAAGCCCACGGGACAAGCCCCGGCGGGGCGGTCCCGTGGGACGGTGCGGGAGGATCCAGATGGCGAAGGACTGGCGAAGATCGAGCGTCGTGCGTGGCGAGGCGACGCTGTCGTACGTCGTCCGCGCGGGGGGCGCACCGGCGGTGCTGCTGATCCCCGGGAGCTTCTCCGACGTGCACCAGTGGGACCACGTGGTCGGCTGCCTCCCGCGGGACCTGCACCTGGTGCTCACCGAGGTCCGCGGGCACGGGGGGAGCTGGCCGCCCCCGGTGGACGGGTCCATCGAGCAGTTCGCCGCCGACACCCTCGCCATCGCCGACGCGGAGAACCTGGAGCGCTTCTGCATCGGGGGGCACAGCCTGGGGGGCATGATCGCCAAGGAGTTCGCTCGCCGCTGGGAGTCGCGCGTCGCGGGCGTGATCTCGCTGGAGGGCTGGACGCACTGGCGGGCGGCGGGGGCGTTCGAGGGTTCGACCTACATCACGCTTACGCCCGAGCAGGAGCGGCGGAGGCTCGATATCGTCGCCCACGCCACGGGCCGCTGGACGGACGAGCAGCGGGGCGAGTTCGTGAAGATCTGGCGGAAGTGGGAGCGCGGGGAGGAGTTCATGCGCCAGACTCCGCTGCCGGTCCTGGAGATGTACGGCGACCGCGGCAGGCCTCGCCCCTCGCGCGAGCAGCTCTGCGTCCCCGATCGCCCGAACATCGCCTTCCGCTGGCTCTCCGGTGCTTCGCACGACCTGCCCCTGGAGCGCCCGCAGGAGGTGGCGGCAGCGATGGCGGAGTTCCTCCAACGCAACGGGCGTTGAGGCCGCTCGGATGGTCCTTGCGTTACGGACCGCCTGTGGCAGCAGTCTCTGTTGACATTTTGTCTTCGCTTGTCGATGATGAGAACAGGATGCGGATCATCAAGACCAGCATGCTGCGGGAGTTCTGGGAGGCCCACCGCGAGGCGGAGGCGTCCTTGCGCACGTGGGCGCAGCAGGCGAAGGCTGCCGAATGGGCGAGTTTCGCCGATGTCCGCAAGACCTTTCCCAGTGCAGACCAGGTGGTCGTCGGCAGTGAAAGGACCGTCGTGGTCTTTAACATCGCCCACAATCGCTATCGCCTGGTCGCCGCCGTGCACTACAACACGCAGATCGTCTACACACTGACGATCCTCTCGCACACAGCGTACGAGCGCAACGCCTGGAAGGAGCACCTATGAGTCCCAGGACCTTGACGCACGACGACATCCCCCGGACCTACGCCGAACTGGCGGGCCTGCTCATGCCCCGCCCGCTGCACGACGACGTCGACTACCGAAACGCCCTCGCCGTGCTGGACGCGATGGCGGGGCACGAGATGAACGCGGACCAGGAGGACTACTTCGACGCCGTCGCGACGTTCGTCGAGAGGTACGAGTCCGAGCACCACCCTCTCACAAGCAAGGACCTCACCCCCGTCGAACTCGTCCGTTCGCTCGTGGAGGAGCACGGGATGAGCGCCTCGGACCTGGGGCGACTGCTCGGGGACCGGAGCCTTGGGCACCGCATTCTCAGCGGGGAACGCGACCTCAGCAAGAACCACATCCGGATCCTCGCGGAGCATTTCGCACTGAACCCTGCGGCGCTGCTGTAGAGGGAGGTGGCGAATCGCTTGCGCCTCGGCGCTGCGTCGGATGCCTCCCGACGCATTGCCGAGCCGCAAGCGTATGCGAAACGAGTAACCGTTCACGCCTGTGCACGAGGCGACAGGAGCCTGAAGAAACAGCCGGAGAGAAGGGGATTACACAGATTTCAGGATTACGCAGAAGAGAGAGAGCGATGTTCTCCTTCTCCGTAATCTGCGCAATCTCATAATCTGCGCAATCCCTTTCTTCGGGGCTGTTTCTTCTCTTCACGCCTTCGCTGCTGTCTGCGAAGGCGTGAACGGTTCCCGAAACGAAATCGCCCCCGGTGTCGCCGATCGTCCGACCGCGACACCGGGGGCGAAGTGTTGGGAGCGTGGGCCTACTGCTTCTTCTCCTCCGCCGCCGGGGGCGCGTCCTCGATCCACTCGACCTTGAGCGTCGGGGCCGTTCCGCTTGCACCGTACACCGCGGAGGGGTTCTTCTCGTCGAGCGGAATCTCCGTGACCACCGTGGCCGTGCCCTTCTCGGTGATCTCGCAGAACCGCTGGGGCACTCCATTGAGCCACACCCCGTCGATCCCCTGCATCCGCGGGTTGCCCCCGCGGTTGGTCAGCGTCACGCGGTACACGCCCTTCTTGGCGCCCTCGGGCAGGGCCAGCGGGAGGTGCATCTCCTTGTAGAACGCCCCGTGCAGGCCGTTGAGCTTGTTGTCCGGGCCCATCGTCGTCCCGTCCTTGCTCATCAGCACCCGCGAACTGAGGTGGGCGGTGTCGAACATGTCGCTGCGGATCTCCCCGGCCCCGCTCACGAGGCGGAGCAGCGTGCGGGCGGGCAGGTCGGCAGTACCGGCGGGCGGGGCCTTCAGCAGGACGCACACCGTCGCGGGGATCTGGATCCCCACCTTCCACTCGCCCGGGCGGTGCGTGACGACGCGCTTCCCGTCCACCACCTCCACCTTCTCGACGACGGGGTTGGCCTTGGCGGGCTTGCCATCGACCCAGACGGCGGCGGGTTCGGTGGGGGCGACGATGACCACGCTGTCGAACCGCGTGATGTTCCCGATCTGGGGGATGGGGCGGATGTCGACGGTCATGAAGTACTCGCCCAGCGCGCCATGGTGCGCGTAGCCCTCGTAGAAGCTCTCGCTCTGGGCGTGGTCGGTGCGGAAGTACGCCTCGGGGCGGGAGGCGTTGGGGTTGATGACGTAGTACCAATCCGGGCGGAGGCCAACGGGCCCGTCGGCGTTGTAGAGGCACCAGCCCTCGACGCGCCCCGGACCGGTCTGGGCGTAGCGGACCCCGTGGATCCGCCCGTAGAGCATCCGCTCCTGGCCGTCCTTCACCTCGACGAACGCCGTGCCCCAGGGCGTCTTCGCGTAGCGGAAGTCCCCGTCCTGGGCGGAGCGGAAGTAGGTGACGACGTCGTCGGACCAGTCGACGGGGAAGATCGGCCGCAGCCCCTCCCAGACGAACGTGGTCGAGCGGGTGCGGTCCATCCACATCTCGTTGGCCCAGAACTCGAAGGGGACGACGTCGCCCTTGTAGAAGCCCTGGTTCTGGAGGGAGTGCCCGGCGATCTCCCCACGCTTCTCCGACAGGTCCATGCCCCAGTGGAACTGCAGCGCGTCCCCGCGGATGATCTCGGAGTAGTGGGGGAACGCCCGCAGGACCCCGTTGGGGGAGTGCAGGGCGTTGGAGACGGGGGAGGCGTGCTGGATGCGGCGGTGGCGCATGTCACCGGCGGTGCCCCACAGGATGCCCGACGCGATGCCCAGCGACGCCCCGACGTTGTTGACCTCGGTCATGTGCTCCACCCCGTGGATGGAGTTGGGGTTTTCGGCGAGGGTCTTGTAGTGGTAGTCGGCCCGGCCCATGGTGGTGGTCATGCCGTTGATCAGCCCGCGGTTGTCGAGGGGGGTCTTCTGGCCCTCGTCGTGGTAGACCCCGTCGGACCCGTGGACCTGGATGTACTCCTTGACCCAGTCGAGGAACCACCGCTGCCACCCCGGGTGCCCGAGGTGCTGGACGTCGAAGTGCCCGATGGGCTTGGCGTCAGGGCCGCGGAAGGGCATGATGGTCTTGGCCTCGCCGGCGAGGCGGACGCCGGCCTCCTCGCGCTCGTTCTTGGGCTGGGGGCTCCACATGATGACGGGGTTGAGGTACGCCATGAGCTTCGCCCCGCTCTCCTTCCAGGCGGGCATGTGCTCCTTGAAGCCCTCGTAGGGGGCGTTGTTGGCGTGGTTCTTGTCGAAGCCCTCGGCGCGGATGACGGCGGCGAAGGTGACGGTGCGGTCGAGGTTGCGGTTGTCGAAGAAGACCTTGATCACGTCCAGCCACTGCGGGGCGGCGTTGACGCCCATGTTCACGAACGACACGTTCAACGCCCAGTCGGGACGCTGGGCGATCTTGACGTTCTTCACCCGCCAGTCGCGGAACCGGGCGGCCGCCTCGGACCAGCCCTTCTCGAACGCCTGCACCCGCCATGTGACGGGCTTGGCGTCCTTGAGCTGCTCGAAGGGCGGGATGTTCATGGCGTTGACGGAGAGGCTCAGGCCCTGGTCGTTGACCATGTGGTAGAGGCTCTTGTAGTACTTCAACTCGGCGTCCTGGCACCAGACCCCGACCGCGCCCTTCTTCCACCCGTTGAGGGCGAAGAACTGGTAGTCCCAGTAGTTCGCCCACAGGACGTTCCAGAGCATGGGCTTCATGTCGCGGTCGAGGCGGATCCCGTCGAAGATCGGGGCCTCGACGGTGATGGCCGGGCGCAGCGGGGCGAGCGTGAAGTTCACCCCGTACACGCCCGGGCGGGGCGAGGCGGCCGCGGGGGTGACCAGCAGGTCGCCCGTCTCCTTGTCCACCTCGAGCGTCAGGGTGAACGTCTCATCCTTGTAGCTCTCCGTCCCGTCGGTCAGCCCGGTGTAGGTGAGCGTGACGGCAGCGGGGCCGTCCTGCTGGAACGCGAAGGCGCTGTCGGGGGCGACGTAGTGCTGGTTGGGCCAGCGGGACTCGACCGCGTGCTCCCACCAGGGGTAGTGGAAGAGCTCGAAGGCCTTGTCCCGCTGGGCCTCAGTGTGCTGCGTGCCCAGCCCGCTGGGCAGGTGGGGGAGGACCTTGGCGAGGTCGGCGCGTTCGTCGAGGTAGGCCTCGTCGGTGAACTTGTTGATCAGCCGCACGAGTACCCCGTCGCGGAACTCCGCGAGGTAGCGGTCGGTCTCGACGGTCGCCCCGCGCTGGGTCTGCGTGAGGACCGGATCGGCGGCGAGGGCCAGCGAGCAGGACAGGGACACGACGACGGCGGCGAAGGCGAGGCGTGCACATGTGGTTGCGCGGGCAGCCATGGGGAAACTCCTTCCACGTGGTGATCTCAGGTGCGCGGGGGTTATACCGCACCCGGTGCACGCGTTCAACCGCCCGCGGCAGATTCGGGGATTCCCCTACGGGCCGGGGTCCGCGGCAATTCCGGGCAGCAAGCGGGGATGAACGCCGATGAACGCGGATGGGGGAGAGAGCGGGGATGCAGGGGATGCAGGGGATGAGAACAGGCCTTGGTCGCTCGTGGGGGTATGCTGTCCGCTTGCGGCTCTGCGCTTCCTCTCGCACGCGTTTTAG
>JAWLCQ010000193.1:0-8447 GCA_041687095.1 Phycisphaerae bacterium
GGTGCTCTTCACCGACGGGCGGTTTCAGGATGACGGGTGGGAAGCGTTGGCGGAGGCGGTAGGTCGCGCGGGGGCGGAGCGTGGGGGGCGGGGGGCGCCGCTGCTGATCGTTCCGCTCGCCGATCCGCCGAGCGACGCGCGCGTGGCGGGGCTGACGGGCGAGCGCGTGGGCGAGGGGCGGGTGGGGCTCCGCGCGACGGTGTCGGCGGGGGCGGGGCAGCGGCGGACGCTGGTGATCGAACGCATGGGGCCCGCGGGGGCGGTGGCGCTGTTGCGGCGGGAACTGCAGCTTCTGAGCGGGGATTTCGCCACCGTGCTCGCCGAGGACCCCGACGGGCCCCCGGACGCGGCGGGCGAGTACCGGGCACGCCTGCTGCCCTCCGACGCCTTCCCCGAGAACGACCAGGCGGTGGCGTTCGTCCCGCCCCTGGGGGGGCAGGTGGCGGTGCTGGCGGGGGATGCGGCGGCGGCGGGGGTGCTGGCGGGGGCGCTGCCGCGCGGGCGGGTGCTCGATGGCGAAGCGGCTCCGCGGAGCGCGGAGGCGTGGATGGCCCATGCGGGGGTGGTGCTGGCGGACGGGACGGGGACGCTGCTGGACGCGAAGCAGCGGGAGGCGCTGGCGGGGTACGTTCGGGCGGGCGGGGGGCTGGTGCTGATCGGGGCGGGCCCGCACGCCGCACCGGCCGACCGCGACGATCCGCTCAACGCCGTCACCCCCCTCACCGCCCAGCCCTTCGAGCGCCGCCCGCTGAAGGCGATCGTACTCCTCGACGCGTCGGGCTCGATGGCGGAGGCGGCCGACGCGGGCGCACCGGCGGGGGGGCGCGTGAAGTTCGACCTCGCCGCGCAGGCCGTCCTGGGCATGCAGAGGCACCTCACGGAGCGGGACGCGCTGGCGGTCATCGTCTTCTCCGATCAGGCGGAGACGGTCTACGACAGCGGGGGGCGGCCGGCGGATTTCGGGGCGGTGCGGGCGGCGCTGGCGGGGGTGCGGCCGTCGGGGGCCACGGATGTCGCCCCGGCGCTGGAGGCGGCGATGGAGGTTCGCGTGCCCGAGGGCCTCGCGGGGCTGGTGATCCTGGTGAGTGATCTGCGGACGAAGGAGTTCGACGCGGCGGCGATGGCGGGGAGGCTGCGGGCGGGGGAGTTGTCGCTGGCGGTGGTGGAGACGGCGGGGGCGGGGGAGGAGGGGGCGGCCGCCACGCCGTTGCGGAAGCTGTCGGCGTTGCTGGGGGCGGAGCACGTGCGGAGCGAGTCGTTGACGGCGTTGGCGGAGTTGTTCGCCCGCTTCCTTCGCGACGCCCGGGGCGAGGTCGTGCGTCGGGGGGCGTTTGCGCTCGAGCGGCCGGCGGAGTTGTTCGGGCTGCCCGTCCCCCCGCTGCCCCCCCTGCCGGGATACCTGCTGACGGCGGCGCCGCCGGAGGCCGAGGTCCTCGCCCGCACGGTGGGCGAGGGCGATCCCATCGTCGCGCGGCGTGCCGTTGGGCTGGGGCGATCGGTCTCGCTGGCCCTGCCGGAGGGGGCGGGCGAGTGGCTGGGCTCCCCGCCCGCGCGGGTGCTGCTGGAGGGGGCGGTGCAGTGGGTCGCCGCCGGGGCGTCCGACCCGCGCTTCGCCGGGTCGCTGGAGCGGACGGGCGAGGGGGTGCGGCTGCGCGTCGAGGTGCGCGAGGACGGGACGCCGCGGAACGGGCTGGAACTGACGGGGGGGGTGTGGCGGAGCGGGGCGGGGGGCGTACGGACGGTGGCGGTTCCGCAGACCGCCCCGGGGCGGTACGAGGCGGCGCTCCCCGCCGATCCCGCGGGCGGTGCGCTGCACGTCACGGTCCGCGGCGAGGAGGGGGCGGTGGTGTGGCGGGGCGGGCTGTCGTCGCCGTCGCCGGAGGAGTTCGCCGCCCTGGGGGCGGACTGGGCGGCGCTGGAGGCGCTGGCGGTGCGGGCGGGGGGGCGGGTGGTGTCGGAGGGCGAGGCGCGGTCGCTGCTGGGGGAGTGGCGGCGGAGCGAGGCGGTCCCGCTGGCGGGGTGGCTGTGGGGGGCGGCGGTGCTGGTGATGCTGGTGGAGTGGCTGCGGACGCGGGTGCGCCGGGTGGGCTGACGGGATTCGCGCGACACCCGCGGCGCGGGGGAGCGGTTATAGGATTGCGGACATCCGAACGGTCCATGGGAATCCACACATGATGAAACGCGTACGACGGTCGGGGCTGGCGGCGATGGTGGTGTGCCTGAGCGTAATCGTGCCCGCGGCGGCGGACGACGCCCCGTGGACGCAGGCCCAGACGCTCTACGGGACGGCGATGAGCGCGTACCGCGGCAAGCGGTACGAGCAGGCCCTGGAGCTGTTCGAGCAGTTCCTGAGCAGGCACGGCACGCACGAGAGCATCCCCGAGGCGCACTTCCAACTCGCCCACTGCCTCAGCGAGCAGAAGAAGCCCGGGGGGGGCGAACTCATCGAGGCGGTCCTCAAGAAGTTCGAGGGCTCGAAGTGGTGGTTCCGCGCGTGGCGGTCGAAGCTGGGGGGCGCGGTGAACCGCGAGGCGTGGGACGAGTACCTCGATCTGCTGGAGAGCTTCGAGCGCCAGGTCAAGCACCTGCCGCTGGACTACGTCACCTACTGGGACCGCCACGTGTGCCCGGCCTTGTGGCTGGACGTGGAGTACGACAACCGCCGCCTGCCCGACGAGTTGAAGTGGCTGCGGACGGCGTATATCGATCCGGGCTGGGAGCGCGAGCTGCTCGTCGTCGCCAACACGCCCCAGCGGGCGGAGCGGATCCTCAAGGTCCTGAAGAACACGCTCAAGGCCCGCGAGGGCGAGCTGCCCGCCAACTGGCAGTTCGTGCACTACCTCCTGCTCCAGCAGGCGGGCAAGGGCGCGCTCGCCGAGGAGACCCTCACCCGGTACGTCGAGGAGTGGGGCACGGACCCCCGCGGGCTGGGGCTGTGGCTCCAGTTGGCCGAGTACCGCCTCGAGCGCAAGGAGACCCAGGCCGCCGAGGCCGCCTACGCCGAGATCCTCAAACGCTACGAAGGCAACGCCTCGCTGTCGGTCCTGGTGGAGCCCTGGCTGGAGTACCTGAAGGAGAAGAACCTCTACGCGGCGTTCGTCAACTTCACCGAGTGGTACCTGCGGGTGTACCCGCTGGGGCGGCTGCGGGGCAAGGCGGTGGCGTACTGGCTGGCGATGGTTCGCCCCCCGGCGCTGGCGGGGGACCTGGAGGCGCGGAACACGATGGTCCAACTGCTGGACCGCTTCCACGGCCCCCAGAGCGATGCCAAGCGGCGGTGGATGATCGATTTCCACATTGAGGCCCAGGAGCCCGCCGAGGCCGTCGCCCTCGCCCGCGTGTACCTGGACGATTCCCGCTGGTCGCGGGGGACGCTGGGGATGCTCGAGAACTACGCGAAGAAGTGCCCGCCCTTCGGGCAGCTCGTGGCGGAGGCGAAGGGGAAGTACGGCATCTATGAGCCTGCCCCCGAGGGCGAGGCGGCGGCGCTCCTCCAGCGCCTCCAGACCCGCATGAAGGACGAGCAGGTGCGGCACATGGAGGAGATCGCGGACGAGATGTTCGAAACGTACCGCGAGACGCACGAGACGCTGCTGGCGGTGCAGACGCTCGCGGACTTCTACTTCAAGAAGGTCATGCCCGAACCGCGGGACAAGTGGATGGCCCGCATGTTCGAGGCCTACCCCCGCCACCCGCTGACGGAGGACGCGCTGGCCAAGCAGATCCACGCCATGAACGCCTCCTCGCAGTACGAGGGGATGGGCCAGGCGATGGACCTGTTCCAGGCCCGCTTCCCGACGGGGGCGGTGCCCCGGCTCGACTGGTTCAACGCCCGCCTCCACTGCTACCGCGCCACGGGCGATGCGGCGGGCGTGACGCGGATGCTCCAGGAGCGGGAGGCGCGGTGGGAGCGGGCGGCGAAGGGGGGCAGCGTGGAGGCCATGCAGGAGCTGCTCCGCACGGATCCCAACCGCGTCGGGCAGGACGCCAACGCGCAGCTCGTGGGCGACTTCTGGATGAAGTACGCCGACATGCACAAGGGCACGCGGGTGGAGCTGTACTGCCTCGACCGCGCGGTCCACGGGTACTACCACGGGGCGCTGAACCGCAAGGGCCAGTTCCCCCGCGTCGACGCGGCGCTGCAGGTGGTCGAGCGCCTCCGCTCCCAGACCGTGGATCCCGAGATCGCCTGGAACACCGAGTTCGACGACGTCAACATCCTCTCCCGCGAGGGGCGGGTGCAGGAGGCCCTCCAACGCATCGCCGAGCGGATCAAGGACCGCCAGAAGATCCGCGACCTGTCGCTGCGGCTGGACTTCGGGGCCCTGGCGGAGACGATCGAGAAGGCCCCCAAGGAGGCCCGCAGCGTCCTCGCCGTCTGGGACCGCCTCCGCCGCATCTGCGTGGGCACGCGCGACCAGCGCAACCTCACGGGGGCGGAGGCCCGCGTGTTCATGCTCGTCAAGGACTTCCGCGCGGCGGAGTCGCGCTACCTCAAGCTCATGGAGGACATCCCGTACCCCCTGGCGGCCTACGGGACCTTCCTGGGCGCCTACAACGCCGCCAAGGGCCTCGGGGCCCCGCGCGCCAAGGCCCTCGCCGACTCCTATCTCTCCCGCATCCGCCACTGTCAGGAGGTCGTGCCCGGGCTGCTGCTGATGGTGGGCAGGGATCTGGCGGGCAATCGGGACATCGCCATCGACATCCGCAGACGCTTCGCCTCCGACTACCCTGACAGCACCGCCCGCGGGCAGTACGAGGCGCACCTGGCGAAGCTGGCGAAGAAGTAGGCGCGGCCTTAGTACCCAGGCTCCCCGCCCTCGGGCGTGATGGTCTGGGAGACGTGGGCGTGGCCCTCGGGCCCGGGCGCCGCGGCCGGGGCGGCCCCGGGGTGCGTGAGCACCTCCCCGATCGCCCGGCAGAAGGCGATGAGATCCTCGGGCTTGCGCGACGTGATGAGCTTGCCGTCCACCACGCACTCCTCGTCCACCCAGTGGGCCCCGGCATTGATGAGGTCGTGCTTGATGGCGACGAAGCTCGTCGCCCGCTTGCCGCGCAGCGCGTCGGTGCAGCAGAGCATCCACCCGCCATGGCAGATGGCCGCCAGGACGATGTCGGCGGCGGCGGCCTGCTGGATGAACCGGATCATGGACTCGTCGCGGCGCATGAAGTCCGGGGCCCAGCCCCCGGGGACGACGACGGCGTGGAAGTCCGCCCCGTTGGCGTCGCGGGCGGCGAGGTCGGAGCGGCAGGGGTATCCGAGCTTCGAGGGGTAGGTCTCCCCGGCGTTGGGGGCGACGAGGACGACCTCGGCCCCGGCGTCCTGGAGGCGGTAGTAGGGGTACCACACCTCCATCTCCTGGTATTCGCGGTCGAGCAGAATGGCGATGCGCTTGCCGGTGAGGTTCATGGTGCGGTCTCCACGGTTGGGGTCATTGCCCCAAGTATATCCACGTCACGCACGCGGCGAGGAAGATGGCGGCCCAGGCGAAGAGGGGGACCTGCTCGATCGGGCGGACGGCGGGGTCGATCCGGCGCAGCGCCCCGTTGGCGGTGCGGGCGACGGCGAGGGGGAGGGCCTTGTATAGCGGGCCCCGCTGGGCGCGGGCGGCGGACCTGGCGTGGGCGGCCGCCCGCTTGCGCTCGTCGATCCACTCGCGGCACTGGGGGCACTTGTCGGCCCGGAGGGGGACGGGAGCGGCGCAGACCGGGCAGGGCCGCGTCGCCTCGGGAGGTGCGGGGGCCTTGGGCTTCGCCGGTGCGGGCGCGGTGAGGGGAGTGGGGGCGGTGGGCGGAGGCCCCGCCGCGGGCGCCTGGGGCGATGCGGGTGCGGGCGCCGGAGCTTTGGGGGCGGCCGCCTGCCCTTGGGACTGCGGCGGCGGCGACGCCGCTTTGGCTGGGCCCTCGTCGCGGGCCTTGCCCGGGGCGTCGGTCTTGGCGGGTTCCGCCACCGGGGCCGGGGCGGGCGAGGCCGCCGCCTGCAGTACCGCCAAGGCGTCGGCGGGCGAGGGGGCGATCCGGGGGGCGGGCCGGACCGTTGGTGTGGGCGCGGCGGGGGGAGTGGGGGCGGTGAGCGGAGGCTTCGCCGCGGGCGTTTGAGGCACTGCGGGTGCGGGCGCCGGTGGTTTGGGGTCGGCTGCCTGCTCCTTGGGCGGCGGCGACCCCGCTTTGGCTGCGCTCTGCGGATGCGTCTTCGCGGGCGGGTCGGTCTTCGCCGCGGGTGGCGTGCTGGTGCTCCCCGGCTGCTTGGTGGGAGGCTTCGCCTCGGGCGTCCGCGAACGCACCGGGGGCGCCTCCTCCACCGACTCCAGCACGATGAGTTCCTCGTCCGCCGGAGGCGCAGCCGCCTTGGGGGGCGGTACGGCTCCCGCCCCGGCCGCCGGGCGGGCGGGGGGCTGGGCGGCGGGGGGCTTGGGGGTCGCGGGGGCGGCTGCGCGCGGGGGGGCGGGCTTCACCGGGGGCCGGGCCGCCTCGCCCGTCACCGCCGCCGCCAGCGCATCGAGCGCCGACGCCGCACTCCCCGGACCCGCCGGCGCGGGCGGGGCCTTTCGCCGCGGAGCCGGGATCACCGCTCGCGTCCCGCACTGCGGACACTGACCCTCCTTCCCGATCAGCGACTCGGGAAACTCGATCTTCTGTCCGCACGTGGTGCACTTCAGTCGAATCATTCACTCATCCTATCTCAAACCGTCCTGAAGTTGAACGCGCGCCTCTCCCCCGTGTTCCGGGGCAATGGCGTCAAAACGCCTCGCGAAGCAACGCGACATGCAGACCGAAGCAGGCAATCCGCACCTCCGTGGCACGGGCGTCTCGCCCGTGTGTCGCAGGGGCGTCTCGCCCCTGCGGAGAGGTGAGAACGGCATCGCTGCGAGCCCAACCACCTCCAACTCACGGAGGTTTCTCCGCCGAAGGCCACGGGCAAGATGCCCGTGGGACCCATGGGCGAGACGCCCATGCCACGGAAACGCTGGGATGCGAGGCCCCGCACGATTCCCCCTTCCGCTTGACCCGCGAGCGGTGCATCGCGTACCCTCGTTCGCTGGATGAATGCGAAACGCTCCATGCTTGTCGTTGCCCTCAGTGCCCTGCTGCTCGCCCCGCTGGGCGGGTGCCATGTCCAGCAGCACGCCCGCCAGGAGCAGGCCGTCTCCCACTACGTCCGCGGGCAGCTCCTGCTGGAACGCGGCGACCTCGACGCCGCCCTCGCCGAACTCTCCCACGCCGTCGCCTTCGACCCCGACCTCGTCGTCGCCCTCACGTCCATCGGCGACGTCCACCGCCGCACCGGCCGCCACGACCTCGCCGTCGACAGCTACCGCTCCGCCTGCGCCGCCGACCCCTACGCCTTCCGCCCGCACTACAACCTGGGCGTCACCTACCAACTCCTCGCCGACACCGCCCACGCCCTCGAAACCATCCAGGCCAACCTCCGCCTCGCCGTCCAAACCTACCTCCGCGCCCTCGCCATCCGCCCCGAGGACTTCGACAGCTGCCTGAACCTCTCGGCCTGCTACTTCCGCCTCGGCCAACACACCCTCGCCGAGCAATACTGCCTCGCCGCCCTCCGCGCCAACCCCGATCGCCCCGAGCCCCACAGCAACCTCGGGGTCATCTACGACGCCCTCAACCGCCCCCACGACGCCATCGAGGCCTACAAGAACTCCCTCGAACGCGACACCCATCAGCCCGAGCTGCTCCTCAACCTCGCCGCCACCTACGTCCGCCTGGGCTGGTACAAGCAGGCCACCGTCACCCTGGGCAAGGCCGCCGAGGAGGACCCCCGCAACCCCGCCCCCCACGAACAGGCCGGGTCCTGCTGGTATCACCTCCGCGACATGGACCTCGCCGAGTCCGCCTTCCGCCAGGCGCTGACGCTCGACCCCGCCAGCCCCCGCGCCCACCGCGGGCTGGGCGTGGTCTGCATGTACCGCTACCTCAACGACCGCCGCCGCACCGACCTGCGCGAGCAGGCCCTGGCGAGCTGGCGGACCAGCCTCGAACTCGACCCCGCCCAGGCCGACCTCCACCGCCTCCTCGACAAGTACGCCCCACCCACCGGCGGGTGAGCGGCGTTCCATCTAGTTCGGACCCCCGGCGCAGGAGGTGCGCGCGTGCGACGCCCCAAGCGCTTGCGCCGCCTCAAGCGCGTGCGCCGCCCGAAGCGCGTGCGATGCCCAGAGCGCGCGCCGCCCCAAGCGCGAGCGTTGGGGGTCTCCTGACCCCCAACGTCCCGGAAGACCAACGAACGCTTCCGCGACAGCGTTATGGCGGCGCTCCGGTCGCGGCGGCCGCCGCCGCGAAGGGTGCGCTCCAACGGCGCTACCGCGGAGGCACCCCTCGCCCCTCCCGGACGACGGGGGTCAGGAGACCCCCGTCGCAGGAGGCAGGCGCGTGCGACGCCCCAAGCGCGTGCCGCCCCAAGCGCGAGCGTTGGGGGTCTCCTGACC
>JAWLCQ010000194.1:0-8384 GCA_041687095.1 Phycisphaerae bacterium
AGCCAGTCCCCGTTTCGCTCGCCGTGGGTCAGTCTGGGTTTGTTTTGCACGACGCTGGTTGGCTTTGTTTTGCATGGCGCGGGTGGGTTTGTTCCGCACAGTGGTCCGGCGCGGGGATGAAACCCCTCTCCCCTCGGGGAGAGGTCCCCGCGAAGCGGGGGGTGAGGGGGCGCCCGGAACGTGAGGACGGCCTGGCGAGCAAGGAGCGGCCGGATGGGTTGGTTTCGGATGGCGAGGGTGGACCCGTTCTCGCACGGGAGGCCCCCCCTCATCTGTCGCTGCGCGACATCTTCTCCCCCAGGGGAGAAGGGTTGGGGACGCCGGCGGGCGTTTGGGTTTGTTTTCGAGGATGGGGATGAGGCGAGATGGGTTCGTTTTCGATGATTGGTCTTCCCCGGCAATTCCGCCGTTCGTTCGAGGGTCGGCGTTGACTTGGGGGCCTGTGGCATGGCAGAGTGCATGAACGCCGCAAGCACGCGGCGATCTGGAGGCAGTATGCGAAAGGTGACTCACGAAGCGGACCTGTGCGTGATCGGTGGGGGGTTGGCGGGGATGTGCGCGGCCATCGCGGCCGCCCGGCATGGGGCGCGGGTGGTGCTGATGCAGGACCGCCCCGTCCTGGGCGGGAACGCCTCCAGCGAGATCCGCATGTGGATCTGCGGGGCGCACCAGGAGAACAACCGCGAGACGGGGATCATTGAGGAACTCCAGCTCGAGAACCTCGCCCGCAATCCTGCCCCCAGCTACGCCATGTGGGACGCCGTGCTCTACACCGCCGTCGCCTACCAGCCGAACCTGACGCTGCTGCTCAACTGCTCCTGCCGCGCCGCGGTCACCGACGCCGGCAGGGTCCGCGAGGTGACGGGCTGGCAGCTCACGACCGAGACCGAGCACACCGTCCGCGCCGCGCTGTTCTCCGACTGCTCCGGGGACAGCGTGCTGGCGGCGATGGCGGGGGCGGACTTCCGCATCGGCCGCGAGGCCGCCGGCGAGCACAACGAGGACATCGAGCCCCCCGTCGCCGACAAGCGGACAATGGGCCAGAGCTGCCTGCTGCAACCCCGCGAGACCCCCCGCCCCCAGCCCTACGCCCCCCCGGCGTGGGCGAACTATTACGCCTCGCCCGAGGATCTCCCGTACCGCACGCTGCACGTGGGCGGTGGGAACAACTTCTGGTGGATCGAACTCGGGGGCGAGTACGACTCCATCCACGACACCGAGATGCTCCGCCACGAGCTGCTCAAGGTGGCCTACGGCGTGTGGGACCTGGTGAAGAACCGCGGGCCGCAGAAGGACGAACTCGCCAACTGGGCCCTGGACTGGGTGGGCTTCCTGCCCGGGAAGCGCGAGAGCCGCCGCTGCCTCGGGGACCACATCCTCACGCAGAACGACGTCCGCGCCGAGGGCCGCTTCGACGACGTGATCGCCTACGGCGGGTGGTCCATGGACGACCACCACCCCGGGGGCGTGGCCACGAGGGAGAAGCCGACCATCTTCCATCCGGCCCCCGCCCCGTTCGGGGTCCCGTACCGCTCGCTGTACTCGCGGAACCTCGACAACCTCTTCTTCGCCGGGCGGAACATCTCGGCGACCCACGCGGCGATGAGTTCGACGCGGGTGATGGCGACCTGCGCCACGATGGGCCAGGCCGTCGGGACCGCGGCCGCCCTCGCCCTTCGCCACGGGCTGAGCCCGCGCGGGGTGTACCAGGAACGCCTCGGCGAATTGCAGCAGCTTCTGATGGACGACGACTGCTACCTGCCCCACCACGCCCGTGCGGTGCCCGAGCGGTCCCGCACCGCCAAGCTTACCGCCACCGAGGGCGACCCCGAACCGCTCCGCAACGGGGTGGACCGCCCGCGCGAGGGGCGGGACAACGGGTGGACGGGCAGCGTGGGGGCGAGCGTGACCTACGCGTTCGCGAGCCCCGCACCGCTGCGGCAGGCGAGGCTGATCCTCGACAGTGACCTCAACCGCCAAACGAAGAACATGCCCTGCTCGTTCCTGCTGAACGTTGAGAACCGCACGGCCCCGGCGACGCTGGTGAAGGACTTCCGCCTGGAGGCCCAGGCGCCCTCAGGCGAATGGAGCGAGGTGGCCCGCGTGACGGACAACACGCAGCGCCTCGTCCGCGTCCCCCTGGACGTGACGGCGAGGGCGATCCGGTTCGTCCCGGAATCGACGCGGGGTAGCGAGAAGGCCCACGTGTTCGCGTTCGACGTGCGGTAGGAGGGGGGGAGCGATCAGCGAT
Organism: Phycisphaerae bacterium; assembly: GCA_041687095.1. Taxonomy (GTDB): domain Bacteria; phylum Planctomycetota; class Phycisphaerae; order SM23-33; family SM23-33; genus JAWLCQ01. The sequence continues at coordinate 2,252 of JAWLCQ010000194.1, forward strand.
CAGCGATCAGCGATCCGCTTTGCGAGAGCAGGCGAAGGTCCTTCACCGCAGAGAACGCGGAGAACGCGGAGGAAGATGGAGCAGGGATGAACGCGGATGAACGCGGATAAAAGGAAGAATTCCTCTGTCATCTGCGTTCATCCCTGCTTGCTCTCTTCTCCGCGCGTTCTGCGTTCTCTGCGGTGCGATGAACCACGGACTCTACACGGTGAACCGCACGACTGCGGCGTGCTGGGTCGGGAGTCGCTCGGGGAGCGTGAACTCCATCGCTCCATCGGCCATTCGCCACGCCAGCGGTGCGGGGGCGCCCAGCAGCGTGACGCGCGAGTCGGCCCTGGGGACGATCCCGCGGAGGCGGACCGTGCCCGCGGGGCGGTCCTGGCCCTCGGGGGCGAGGACGATGGCGTGGACGCTGTCGCCCTTGCGGGTGTAGCGGACGTTGCCCTCGACGTAGGGGGCCACCGCCCGCGTGCCGTAGATCGCCTCCCCGTTGACGCGCATCCACTCCCCCAGCCCGCGGAGGCGGTCGAGGGCGGCGGGCTCGAACTCGCCCGCGGGCGTCGGGCCGATCCCCAGCAGCAGGTTCCCGCCCTTGGCGGCGACGTCGGCGAGCATGCGGACGAGGTCCCCGACGGGCTTGAACACGTCCCCGGGGTAGTACTTCCAGTGCTTCCCGATCGTCACGCACGACTCCCAGGGCAGCCCCAGCGGGGCGTCGGGCACCTGCTGCTCGGGCGTGATGAGGTCCTCGTAGTCGCCCCCGACGGTGCGGTCGGCGACGATGAGCCCGGGCTGGTGGCGGCGGGCCATGGCGGCCAGGCCGGCCATGTCGATGTCCTGGTGCGGGGGGCGGACCTGCCCCCCGTCGAGCCACAGGACGTCGATCGGCCCATAGCCGGTCATCAGCTCCTCGACCTGGGCGTGGACGAAGCGGACGAACTGGTTCCACAGGTCGGGGCGCTCGTGGGTGTTGTAGTTGGGGTTGCGGTCGCGGAAGGCGAAGTCCCGCGACCAGTACCACGGGCAGTGCCAGTCGGACTTGGAGAAGTAGCAGCTGATGCCCATCCCGCGATTGCGGAAGGCGTCGAAGACGTGCCTGGTGATGTTCGCCCGCGGGTCGGCGGAGAACGGGCAGTCGGGGCTGGTCACGCGGTAGTCGGTCGTCCGCGTGTCGAACATGCAGAACCCGTCGTGGTGCTTGGTGGTGAAGGCGACGTACTTGATGCCCGCATCGGCGGCGGCGGCGGCCCAGGCGTCGGGGTCGAAGCGGGCAGGGTTGAACGTGCGGTTGAGGGCCCAGTAGTCCTTCTGGAACCGTTCGAGGTCGCGCCCCCGCTCCTCCCAGCACTTCGTGCCCTCGGGGCGGGCCCACGCGTCGGCGGGGACGAGGCCCCAGGACTCGTAGCAGTCCCACTGGCAATAGGGGCCCCAGTGGAGGATCAGCCCGAGGCGCTGGTCCATGAGCCACTCGAGCCTCTCCCGCAGCCACGCGGGCTTGGCGGCGGCGATGTCCTCGGGGCGGGAGGAACGGATGATGTCCTGGCGTTCTTCGGTCATGGCGGACTCCTGTTGGGCGGATCGGCGGCCTCAGAGCCCCTTCTTACCGCAAAGGCCGCGGGGATCGCAAAGGGGAAGAATGCGGATCCGCGGATCTCCCTGCACTGCAAACGCGCAAGATCCTCGCTTTTTCGAGGATGTTCCCCGGTCCTCAAGCGGCGTTCGCTTCGATTGGGGCCGTGGCAGGGGCGACAGCCCAATCGAAAATCGAAAGTCGAGAATCGAAATTGGAAGCGGGCGCAGCCCGCGCTGTGTCCCTGGCGTCCCTTGCGGGGGAGGTTCTCCCCGGTCCGCCCGACCGCGGGGCCGCGGCGAACCGCGGGTCGCGGACCCGTGGGGATGGGGAGGCTCCTCTATAATCCTGCAGACGATCCCGTCCGGGCACATCGGGGCGCAGGGGCGCCCCTCCCGCGACGGGGTCCGCAGGGTCGGTGGGCCGGGGTGTCCAACGGAGCGTGCCGGGCATGCCCGCTGGCGTGCGTTGCGTTCGGTTCATGGAGACGGCCCTGTCGAAATCCGCAAGAGCGGGAAGGGTGGAACAATGAACGATCTGCTGAAGAAACTCGTGGGGACGTTGCTGGCGGCGGTGCTCGCCGTGGGGTCCGTGGGCCTGCTGACCGGGTGCGATCGGGACGGCCCGATCGAGGACGCCGCCGAGGACGTCGAGGAAGGGGCCGAGGAACTCGGGGACTGACCCGAGCTTGAGCGGGGCCCCCGCGGGCCTCGTTGTGGACCTGCACCATCTGACCCCGCGCATCCCGTCGGGCGGGGCGCGCGGGTTGTGCGCGAAACCGGCTGGGCGCTTGCGACGTTGGCGTGGGGGTCCACGCACGGGAGCGCCATGGTCTCCTGGACCCAAGGGGCCTTCGATGAACAGCGACATCATGAAGGGCAAATGGCATCAGTTGAAGGGCAAGGCGAAGAAGGAGTGGGGCAAGCTTACCGACGACGATCTCGACCAGATCAACGGCGACTACGAGCGCCTCGTGGGCAAGTTGCAGGAGGCGTACGGGCTCGATCGTGAAGAGGCCGAGCGCCGCGCCAGCACCTGGAACCCGCGCATGGCGGCGTAGGGCGTCGCGGGCCGTCCATCGCACACCGCAGCCCCGGGCGCCGCAGGGCGCGGGGTGCGGCCGCCGTGGAGCGTCCGGCCCCAGAGGCAACGTTGGTTGGACGTGGTTGCTCCGCTGCGCTCCGCAAACCACGGCACCCACCCGAGAATTCAGTGGAACGCATATCATCCCTTCGGGCTCAGCCCATTCACATTGGGCTCAGCCCGTTCCCCGCTCTGCGCCTGCGCCGTGGGGCGGTTGAGGATCGACGGTGGACTACGTCTCTTCGGGGGGCTGCTTCTTTGCCAGGGCGCGGCGGACGGCGCGGAGGAGGCGTTCGGTGCTGAAGGGTTTGATGAGCAGTTCCGAACCGGGGCGTTGGGCGGCGCGGCGGGTGCGGTCGCGGTCGGCGTACCCGGAGAGGAAGACGACGGGCACCCCGGGGCAGAGCGTCTGGAGGGCGTCGGCGAGCGAGGGCCCGTCCATCCCGGGGAGGATCACGTCGGTGAGGATGACGTCGATGGGGCAGGGGGCGCCGCCCGCCAGGTCCAGGGCGCGGGAGGCGGTGGAGGCGTCGAGGACGGTGAACCCGGCGTCGCGGAGGGTGCGGGCGATGACGGTGCGGACGGCGTCCTCGTCCTCGACGAGCAGCACCGTGCCCGTCGTCGTCGCGGGGGGGGCGGCGGAGGCGGAGGCGTCTGCCGGGAGGGGGGGCGAGGCGCAGGGGAACGCCAGTTGAATGGTCGTGCCCACGCCGACTTCGCTGCGGCACTCGATGAACCCGCCGCTCTGGCGGACAAAGCCGTACACCATCGACAGCCCCAGTCCCGTGCCCTTGCCCACCTCCTTGGTGGTGAAGAAGGGCTCGAACGCCCGCTCGCGGACCTCGGGCGTCATGCCGGTCCCCGTGTCCGTGACCTCGATCACCGCGTAGCGTCCGGTCTGGACCTCCGGGGACAGGTAGGCGTGCAGGGGGGACAGCTCGAGTTCGAAGGTGCGGAGGATGAGGTCGCCCCCGCGGGGCATGGCGTCGCGGGAGTTGATGACCAGGTTGAGGACCGCCTGCTGCACCAGCGTGGGGTCCACGTACGCCCACGCGGGGTCGGACGAGCGATCGATGGACACGGCGACGTCCTCCCCGATCAGCCGCGGGAGGGTGGGCTGCATGTCGGCGATGAGTTCCCCGAGGTCGGCGACGACGGGCTGGAGCATCTCGCGGCGTCCGAAGGCGAGGAGCTGGCTGGTGAGGCGGGTGGAGCGGTCGGCGGCCTTGATGATCTCCTCGACCATCGGGCGGTGCTCGTCGGACAGGGCGGGGGACTGCTGGAGCATCTGGGCGTACCCGCGGACGACGGTGAGCTGGTTGCGGAAGTCGTGGGCCACCCCGCCCGCGAGGTGGCCGATCGCCTCCATCTTCTGGGCCTGCAGGAGCTGCTCCTCGGTCTGCTTGCGTTCGGTGACGTCGGACATGAACCCCTCCAGCGCCACGATCTGCCCCGACGCGTCGCGCACGCCCTCCCCACGCTCCCAGATCCACTTCTCCTTCCCGTCGGCGGTGTGGATGCGGTACTCGTACTCGAAGGACGTCTGCTCCCGCAGGCGCTCCTGCACCGTCTGCCAGATCCAGCCCCGGTCGTCGGGGTGGATGAGCGAGGCGTAGGACACGCGGCGGTTGTCGACCAGGTCCTCCGGGGTGTACCCGGTGAGCTGGCGGCAGCCGGCGGAGACGAAGATCATGGTCCAGTCGTCGTCGTTGAGGCAGCGATAGGCCATCCCGGGGAGGTTGGCCAGGAGGGTCTCGAGGGTCCGGCGGCTCTCGCGGAGTTCCTGCTCGGCCTGCTTGCGGTCGGTGATGTCGCGGGTGATCCCGACGATGTGCCGGATCTCCCCGCCGCTGCCGCGGACGTACGTCCCGTGCGAATGTACCCAGCGGACCTCCCCGTCGGGGCGGACGATGCGGTACTCGGTCTCGCGGTCGGTGTTCGCCTCCCCGCGGAGGAACTGCTCCATGGCGGCGACGGCGGCGGAGCGGTCCTCGGGATGGATGCGCTCGACCCAGTCGGAGTACGTCTGCAGCGGGTGCTGAGGCCGCTGGCCGAAGATCGCCTCGAACCCAGGGCTCACGTACAGCGGAAGCCCCGGAGTCCCGGGCTGGGTGATCCAGAAGGCCTCGGACAGGCGGCCGGCGATGCAGGCGAGGTCCTCGGGCGAGGGGGCGCAGGGGGAGGTGGGCGTCTGGGCATCCCCCCCGCCGGGCGTCTGGCTCGATGTACGTGACCTGTTGGGCATCTTTCGTCCGTGCCGGCCGCGGGTCCCTGAATCCATTCCCGGGCGAACCGCCATGAGTGTACCGTGCAGGCTGCCCTGCCCCAAGCCTTTTTGCCGCGACAACCGCGCCCGGGCCGGGACCGATCCCGCATTCGCCGCTTCGCCGCGGGATGGTGTACAATGCCCCAGGAGATCCGCTTGCCGCCAGAACAAGACATGGTCGACCGCCCGATGACGCTTGGGGAGCATCTGGAAGAGCTCCGCCGCCGCCTCATCTACGCCCTGCTGGGCCTGGCGGGGGGGATGGTTCTGGGCCTGGTCTTCGGGGCAAGCCTCGTCCGCGTGCTGGAGGGGCCGTACCAGCGCATCGCCGCCGAGATGCACCTCGACCCCGCCCCCGCCGCCCTCACCGTCACCGACGCCTTCTTCACCTACTTCCGCGTCGCCTTCATCGCGGGCATTCTGGTGGCGGCCCCGTGGATCTTCTACCAGCTCTGGCAGTTCGTTGCGGTCGGCCTGCGCCCCCGCGAGCGCCGCTACGTCCACTGCTCCATCCCCATCTCCGCTCTCCTGTTCCTCGCGGGGGCCCTGTTCTTCCTCACCGTCGTCTCGGGCCCCATGCTGCGGTTCTTCCTGGGGTTCAACCAGTGGCTGGAGGTCCGCCCCGTCATCCGCCTCAGCGAACTCATCGCCTTCATGACCAACCTCATGCTCGTCTTCGGGATCGCCTTCCAGACTCCGGTGGCCGTCTTCATCCTCGCCCGCACCGGCGTGGTGCCCCTCCCCACCCTCCGCCGCTACCGCCGGCACGTGATCCTGATCCTGCTGGTGGTGGCGGCGCTGCTGACGTCGCCCAGCCCCGTGGACCAGGTGGCGATGGCGGTGCCGATGTGGCTGCTGTACGAGGCGGGAATCGCCCTGGCGGCGATGCTCGAACGAAGGGACGCCCGGTCCAGGCGGGCCTGACGCCGCGTCCGGCCGAACCAACGGCAGGGGGGCGGGGCAGGACGGGGCCCCGGTTCCCCCAATCGCCGGCGCCGCCCCAAGCGCGTGCGACGCCCCAAGCGCGTGCGACGCCCCGAGCGCGTGCGACGCCCCGAGCGCGTGCGACGCCCCGAGCGCGTGCGACACCCCGAGCGCGTGCGTTGGGGGTCTCCTGACCCCCAACGTCCTGGAACGTGCGGAACGCGTCCGCGACAGCGTTATGGCGGCGCTTCGGTCGCGGCGGCCCTTCGACAGGCTCAGGCCCCGGCCCT
>JAWLCQ010000195.1:0-8307 GCA_041687095.1 Phycisphaerae bacterium
CCGGCGTCCGGGAGGGGCGAGGGGTGTTTCCGCGGCAGCGTCATTTGAGCGCCCCCATCGCGGCGGGGACCGCCGCGATCGAAGTGCCGCCATGACGCTGTCGCGGACGCGTTCCGCAAGTTCCAGGACGTTGGGGGTCAGGAGACCCCCAACGCTCGCGCGCGAGGCGCCGCAGGCGAGGCGCCGCAGGCGAGGCGCCGCAGGCGAGGCGCCGCAGGCGAGGGCCGCCCGGGCGTGGACGGACGGCCCCCGCAACGTGCGCGGGGCGCCGCCGGCGCGCGTGGGGGCGCCGCCGGCGCGTGGCCGAGGCGTGGAGCGGCCGGGGCGGGACGGCCGCTTCCACACGCCGGAAATCCGTCGCCGTAACCGGCGGGGGCGGCGGGGGTTGGAATCTGGACAAACCTTCAAGTTAGGCGGTTTCGCCCCGCGCGCGGGACAATGGGGGGCACTGGGACAATCAGGGACGCCTGGGACAATCAGGGACACCTGGGACAATGAGGGACACCTGCGGAAGCAAAGGAGAGACGCCATGATCAGCGACGCGAAGCAGCGGGCGAACGCCGCCAACGCCCAGCGGTCCACCGGGCCGCGGACCCCCGAGGGCAAGGCCCGCGTGGGGCGCAACGCCACCACGCACGGGATGTTCTCGCGGCAGCTCGTGCTGCCGGGCGAGAGCCCCCGGGAACTCGACGCCCTCTCCGATGCCCTGTGGGACGCCCACGACCCCTGCGGTACGATCGAGGAGATGCTCCTCGAACGCATCGTCGCCGACACCTGGCGGCTGCGACGGCTGCTGCGGGTGGAGGCCATGCTGACGGAGGGGGCCCGGCGGGAGCTGGAGGCGGGCGGGGCGGCGGCGTGGGCGACGGAGGGCGCCGACGCGCGGAAGGCCGTCGGCCAACTGGAGCGGATCGGGCGGTACGTGGGGCGGGTGCAGCGGTCGCTGGACGGGGCGAGGCGGGAGCTTCGCGTGCAGCAGGCGGAGCGGATGGGCGAGGACGCGCCCCGCGCGGGGACCCGCTCGGGCGGGACGCCGGACCGCGGAATGCCGGCCAACGGAACGCCCGCCGGCGGTGCGACGGAAACCGGGCCGCGCGCAGCCGACGCGGCCGGGCGATCCGCCCCGCCGCCCCTCGGTGTGAGCGCGCCGACCCCGCCGGTGAAGGCCGCCCCGTCGGCCGCGTTGGCGAAGGCCGCCCCGTCGGCCGCGTTGGCCCCGGTCCGCCCGGTCCCGTTCGGTGGGCGGGCGAAGGCCGCGACCCTCCGGGCCGTCCCCGCCCCCGCGCGCCCGCTCCGCCCCGAGGTCGCCGACCTGCTCAACACGGTGCTGGACGAGGTGCTGGCCCGGCCGTAGGGGCGCGGTGGGGGGGGAATTGCGGATTGCGGATTGTGGATTGCGGATTGTGGCGTGTCCCGGCACAGGGCAAGTTCGCGGGGTCCCCGGCGAACGAAGGCGGACGGCAAAAAGGGCAAGCCGCTGGGCGGGTGTACAAAGGCCATCGCAAACTTGGTAACCGTTCACGCCTATGCACGCGGCGACAGGAGCCTGAAGAAACAGCCGGAGAGAAGGGGATTACACAGATTTCAGGATTACACACAGAAGAGAGAGAAGAGCGATGTTCTCCTTCTCCGTAATCTGCGCAATCTCATAATCTGCGAAATCCCTTTCTTCGGGGCTGTTTCTTCTCTTCACGCCCTCGCTGCTGTCTGCGAAGGCGTGAACGGTTACCAAACGCGGAATCGCGGGTGCCACGGCTGCGCTTTTTGCAGCCGTGCTCGCACGAGCGCGCGGCGGAACGCGGGTTCTGCGAACCCATGGCGCCCGGCGAACCGGAATTTGCGACGGCCCTGGGGGGCGTACCGATCGCCACGGGCACAGGGCAGGGCCGCGGTGGGTTTGTTTTGCACGGTCGGGGCGAGGTCGGCCGCGAAAGGGGGACAGGCACCTCCGGGGCGAACGGCATGCCCCTGCGGAGCCGGTCCCCGTTTCGCTCGCCCGCTGGTCTGTCCGGGATCCTCTCGCCTGTCGCTGCGTGACATCCTCACCATGGGGGCGTCGGTCTCTATACCACCCGAAGATGAGCGGGGATGAACCAGGTAATCCTGAAATCTGTGTCATCCCCTTCTCGCCGGCTGTTTTTGTAGGCTGCTGTCGTCGCATGCACAGGCGTGAACGGTTACGTTCTTTGTAACCGTTCACGGGAGTGCGGGCGATGAGCCCCACACCGCCTCGAAAAGGGGGACAGGCACCTGCGCGGCAAGAAGCATGCCGCTACGGAGCCAGTCCCCTTTTTCGAGGCTCCCTGCGCCCATCCCGCCTTCGGATCCCGACGGCCCATTTTCTTCACGCCTTCGCTGCTGTTTGCGAAGGCGTGAACGGTTACGCTTTTTGAACCCGTTCACGCGGCGCCCCGAGGGTCTGAGAGAGGAAGGCTTCCGCAATAGGCAACGCCCTCGGGTTCCGCCAAGGAGCCCGAGGGCGTTGTCGTTTCGGAATGCGTGTCCCGGGAACCGGGAGGGGGGCTAGACCACCTGGACCTTACGGCCAAGGCGGCGCTTGCGGCTGATGGCCTTGCGCCCGCCGACCGTACGCATCCGGGCGCGGAAACCGATCTTGCGGGCCCGCTTCACTTTCGAGATTCGCTTCGGGTAATGCATATCGCTCACCTCCCGGTCTGGTCTGCTAATGTTATCGAACCTGGGGAAGACCGGAGATGCTAGCATCTCCCCCAGGCTTGGGCAAGGAGAAACAACCGGAGAAAAAACGCGGCGCTACGCCTTCGCCTGCGGGATGAACGGGGCGACGTGCCGCTTCAGGTGATGCTCCACCGTCGCGTAGTGGACGTCCTCGTCCCGCTGCAGCACCGTCCGGATGCGGTGCCCGAACCGCTTGCCCTCGCCCTCCGTGAGGACCGACCCGAACGTCACGTGCAGCACCTGCCGCGCGTGGAAGTCCTGCAGCAGCGTGGGCAGGTTCCGGTCCGACAGCTTCGCGGGGTCGGGCATCTTGGCCGGCTCGGCGGAGACGTGGTACGTCGCCTTGTCCGTCTCGTAGCGGGCGGTGGCGAAGGCGAGGATCTCGCGGAACAGCTCGGGGTCCACCTGGGCGATGGTCCGCAGGGCCTCCAGGTAGCTCGTCCCGGCCGTCTTGAGGTGCACGAGGCCCTCGGTGAGTTCGGCGACGATGGGGTAGATGCTGAACTTGTCGCTCCCGCTGTGGATGGAGATCTTGTAGGGGCCCAGGGTGCGCATGACGGCGACGTGGCGGGCGAGGGCGTCGCGGAAGTCCTGCAGGTCCCCGATGTAGTCCACGCCCTTCTCGAACCGCCCCACGAACCGCGGGGCCATCGACACCCACCGCACGCCCAGGCGCTTGAGTTCGGCGGCGAAGAAGTAGTGCTCCTCGGGGCTCGTGGGCTGCTCGGTCTCGTCGACGGAGACCTCGACCTCGAACTCGCGGTTCACGGCGGCGTGGAGGTGGCGGTACATGGCGGCGGTGTGCGCGATCGCGTTGCCGTACTTCACGGCCGAGCGGAGGAAGGCGATCTCGTCGAAGTGGACGCTCGTACCGCCCTCGAGTTCGAAGGTGCGTCCGACGTAGGCGGTTTCCAGGTCGCCCTCGGTGGCTTGGAGGCCCTCGAAGTCGAGCTTGTGGAAGTAGTCGCCCAGGTGGTCGACGTGGAGTTCGTCGGCGTCGTTCTCGACGTGGCGGCCGGGGTCGATGGTGAACATCGTGAACCCGGCGGCGGCGGTTTCGTCGATGTCGCGGGGTTCCTGGAGGTGGTCGGCGTCCGCGCCGTAGCCCTGCCGCCAGCCCTCCTGGAGGACGCCCCAGGTGGCGGCGTCGAGGACCTCCTCGGGTGCCCGGCGGGTGCGGGCGAGTTCGCGGATGGACTGCTGGGCGAGGACGGGCACGAGGCCCGAGTTGCGGACGGCCCGGATGTGCCCGGGCGTCGCCAGGCCCAGCCGGTCGCCCAGTCCCACGCTCGTCGAAAGGCCCACGCACCGCGGCTGGGTCCAGGGCAGCAGGGCGCGGATGGCGCGGGCGTTCTCGTGGTTCGTCTCCCCGATGAGGATGGGCTGCCCGTTGAGCTGCCCGGCCTCGCGGCCGGCGATCTCCCCGTCCCCGATGGACCCGACGTAGTGCTCGCGGCCCTGGCGGCCGAGGAAGTACGTCACGGTCCCCACCTGCACCACGCTGGGGCGGTAGACCTGGAGGGCGACGGCCTGTTGGAGATGCTCGAAGGTCGGCATGGCGATGCGCTCCTGGTACTGTGTGTTCAAAGAACGTGTGCGCGGGGCGCCGCCCGCAGGCGGCGTGGTTTGGCCGCTTGGGGGCCTCACGTCCTCAATGTCGAGGGGCTCCTGGCACTGCAACGAAGCTTGGGTAACTGGTTGACTGGTTAACTGGTAACTGGTTGACTGGTTGACTGGTTAACTGGTTAACTGGTTAACTGGTTAACTGGTTAACTGGTAACTGGTTAACTGGTTGACTGCTTAACTAGTTAGCTGGCAATGACTTGCAACCAAGCGAACCTCTCCGGTGGTCCCAGGCGGGCAGCCCACGCAAACTGCGGTCCCAGTCAACCAGTGAACCAGTCAACCAGTTACCATCCTTCGTTGTAATGCTAGGCGATGTACGTCGACGCCGTCGTCGTCCCGCCCGTCCCGGTCCAGTTGGTGTGGAAGAACTCGCCGCGGGGCTTGTCGGTGCGCTCGTAGGTGTGCGCCCCGAAGTAGTCCCGCTGCGCCTGCAGCAGGTTCGCGGGCAGGCGGGCGCTGCGGTACCCGTCGTAGTACGCCAGCGCCGAGCTGAACGCCGGGACCGGGATGCCCACGCGGACCGCCTCCCCGATCACCCTCCGCCACGCCGCCTGCGACACGTCGACGGCCTTCTGGAAGTAGGGGGCCAGCAGCAGGTTCTTGAGCTGGGGGTCCCGTGTGTAGGCGTCCTTGATCTTGCCGAGGAAGACCGAGCGGATGATGCACCCGCCCCGCCACATCAGCGCCACCCCGCCGTAGTTGAGGTTCCACTCGTACTCGGCCGCCGCCGCCCGCAGGAGCTGGAAGCCCTGGGCGTACGAGCAGATCTTGCTGGCGTAGAGGGCGTCGCGGATGTCGTTGAGGAAGCTCTTGCGGTCGCCCTCGAACTTCGTTTCGGGCCCGTGGAGCTGCTGGGACGCCTCGACGCGCTCGTCCTTGATCGCGGACAGGCAGCGGGCGAAGACGGCCTCGGCGATGAGGGTCACGGGCATCCCGAGTTCCGCGGCGGTGATGACCGTCCACTTGCCCGTGCCCTTCTGCCCCGCGGTGTCGAGGATCACGTCCACCATGGGCTTGCCGGTCTCCGGATCGTCGGTCCCCAGGATGTCGCGGGTGATCTCGATGAGGTAGCTGTCCAGGTCCCCGTTGTTCCACTCGGCGAAGACGGCGGACATCTCCTTGGGCGTCATGCCCATGGCCTGCATGAGGGAGTAGGCCTCGCAGATGAGCTGCATGTCGCCGTATTCGATCCCGTTGTGGATCATCTTCACGAAGTGGCCCGCCCCGTTCTCGCCCACCCAGTCGCAGCAGGGCTCCCCGCCGACCTTGGCGGAGACGGCCTGGAAGATGGGCTTGACGTGCTCCCACGCCGCGGGCGACCCCCCGGGCATGATGCTGGGCCCGTGCCTCGCCCCCTCCTCGCCCCCGCTGACGCCCGTGCCGATGTACAGCAGGCCCTTGCCCTCGACGTACTTCGTGCGGCGGATGGTGTCGTGGAAGTTGCTGTTGCCCCCGTCGATGAGGATGTCGCCCGGCTCCAGGTGCGGCAGGAGCGCCTCGATGAAGTCGTCGACGGCCTGCCCGGCCTTCACCAGCAGCATGACCCGCCGCGGGCGCTTCAGGGCGGCGACGAACTCCTCGACGCTGTGCGCCCCGATGATGGTGTCCCGCCCCGCCGCCGGACCGGTCACGAAGTCGTCCACCTTGCTGACCGTGCGGTTGTACACGGCCACCGTGAACCCGTTATCGCTCATGTTCAGGACCAGGTTCTGGCCCATCACGGCCAACCCGATCAACCCGAGATCCGCTTTCGCTTCCGCCATGGGAGTACGCTCCTTTTGAGTTCGAAGGATCCAGTTCTTCATCGTACCGACAGGCGGGGCAAATGCAAGGTGCTGGGCGGGGAGAGCGGGAGTGGATTGCGGAGGCGGGGGCGGGATATACTGGTTATGGAGACGGATCCTTTCAGATCTTTGCGCCCGGGACACGCCGCACATGCCGATGACCGGAGGACGACTGCTATGGAGCGGATCGGACCGGAGTTCATGCGTGGGACGCGGTACGATGCGATGGGCTCTTCGGAGCAGCGGCGGGGGCTGCCGGCCCCGCCCCTGGAGATGCCCGTCCCCGCCGATGCGCCCGTGCTGGAGCTGCCCCGCTTCGAGGACCTGGCCGCACCGCACGTGGGGCTGGCGACGGTGCTGACGCAGCGCACCAGCGTGCGGACCTACGCCCGCGGGGCCCTGCGCCTGGAGGAACTCGCGTGGCTGCTCTGGTGCACCCAGGGCGTGAAGGAGGTGCTGCCCAACCGGGCAGGCACGTTCCGCACCGTTCCGTCGGCCGGGGCGAGGCACGCGATGGAAACCTTCCTGCTGGCCAACCGCGTGGATGCCCTGGGCCCCGGGCTGCATCGGTACCTGGCGATACGGCACGCGGTGGCGAGGCTGTGGACGGACCCCGACATCGCCGACCGCATCGCCGCCGCCGCCCTCGGGCAGGACATGGTCCCCGCCTCCGCCGTCACCTTCCTCTGGGTCGCCGACGTCCACCGCATGACCTACCGCTACGGGCAGCGGGGGTATCGCTACCTGCACCTCGACGCCGGGCACATCGCCCAGAACCTCTACCTCGCCGCCGAGGCCATCGGCTGCGGCGCCTGCGCCATCGCCGCCTTCGACGACCAGGCCATGAACGACGCGCTCGGGCTCGACGGGGAGAACCAGTTCGTGATATACCTCGCCACCGTCGGGCGAAAACCCGCGAGGTAAGGGAAGGACGCAGCGCTGTGATGCGATACATCGACGCCCCGCCCGCTACGGAGCGGGAACTGGGGCCCGTGGCCATGGCCCACCTACACGCCGTCAACCGCCGGATCGCCGGGCAGGAGTCCATCGAGCGGATCGTGGACTACCTCTTCGACCAGACGGCCGACCTGAGCCCCTGCGACCGCCTGAGCGTGGCGTTCCTGGAGGAGGGGGGCGCGCGGGCGGTGTCCTACTACACGCGGGCGACCTACGAGCCCGTCCTGCTCCACAAGGGCTACGCCGAGGACCTGCGGGGCAGCTCCCTGCGGGAGGTCATCGAGCGCGGGGTCCCGCGGATTCTCGATGACCTGGAGGCGTACCTCCAGCAGCGGCCGGACTCGCGCTCCACGCGGCTGCTGCGCTCCGAGGGCGTCCGCTCCAGCATGACCTGCCCGCTGGCGGTGGACGGGCGAAACGTGGGGCTGCTGTTCCGCAGTTCCCGCGCGCGGGCGGCCTACGACGAACGCCAGGTCCGCATCCACGCCGCCGTCGCCGAACGCCTCTCCCAGGCCGTCGAGAAGGCCTACCGCATCGAGCAGCTCTCCGCCGCCAACCGCGCCTACACCGAGATGCTCGGGTTCGTCGCCCACGAACTCAAGAGCCCCGTCGCCGCCATCGTCATGCAGGCCAACCTCCTCACCGAGGGCTACCTCGGAACGCTCACCGACAAGCAGCGCGAGCACATCGCCCGCATGGGCCGCCAGGGCGAGCAACTGCTGACGCTCGTGAAGGACTACCTGGACCTCGCCCGCATCGAGGGCGGACAACTGACGCTCAGGCCGCGCCCCGTCGCCGACGTGATCGCCGAGATCGTCACCCCCGCGCTCGACGCCGTCCGCCCCCACGCCGACGCCAAGGGCATGCGCGTGGACGTCAACGTCGACACGCCCGCCCCGCCCCCGGGGAGCGGAGACACCGCGGCTGGGGACCCCGGGGGTGCGGGGCGCGACCCCGCCCCGCCCGCCGAGTGCGGCCCGGCCGCGCCCGCCGTCCCCGCCGAGTGCGACCCGGACCTGCTGCGGGTCGTGGTGACGAACCTGCTGAGCAACGCCGTCAAGTACGGCCGCGACGGCGGGCGGATCGCGGTCCGCGTCCAGCGCCCCCCCGACGCCCTGCGCGTGTCGGTCTGGAACGAGGGGATGGGGTTCCGCCCGGAGGAGCAGTCGCGGCTGTTCAAACGCTTCAGCCGCCTGGAGGGTGCGGAGCATCAGAAGCAAAAGGGCACGGGCGTGGGCCTGTA
>JAWLCQ010000196.1:0-8303 GCA_041687095.1 Phycisphaerae bacterium
AGGGGGGGGGGTATGGTGGGGGCCCCGGGCGGGGGGGGGGTGGGTAAGGGCAGGTGGGGGAGAGCGAAGACCTGGAGGTCCTCGCGGTGGGCGAGGGCGACGAACTCGCGGACCCACCCCGGGTCCAGCCGCCCGGGTGCGACCGAGAGCAGGACGTAGCGGCGGTGGAGGCTGCGGGGGAGGACCTCCATGGCGAGGGGGATCTCGAAGACGTCATCGAGGAGGAGCAGGGGGTCGGGGCAGAGGGGGGGGCGGCAGCGTCCGCCGGAGATGGCGGCGAGCATCCAGCGGGTCCAGCGGTCGCGGACGCTGATGAAATCGACGGCCTGCAGGGCCCGTCGCACGCCGGCCTGCCAGGCGGAGGGGCAGGCGAAGTAGTTGGCCCCCCGGGCGGAGGCGGCGAGGTAGGCGGTGCGCGGGGGGTGCGGGTGCAGGCGGCGGGCCCAGTGCAGCCAGAAGGGGTTGGGGAACCGCAGGTCCTCGCGGAGCGCGTCGGGCTCGACGTGGAGGACGGGATCGCTGCCGGCGAGGAGGACGTCGAAGCGGCGGGGGCGGCAGAACTCGTCGACCTCGTCCAGGGTGTGCAGGGGCGGGGACTGGGGGAGGTAATGGTGGCAGAAGGCGTCGTGGGCGGCCTGCTGCGCGGGCGGGAGGCGATCGGCAAAGGCGCGTTGACGTTCGCGGGGTCGGTAGTTGATGACCTCGGGGTCATGCCCGGCGGCGGCGAGGGCGCGGCAGGTGGCGAGCGCGCGGAGGTTCGCCCCGAAGTGGTGCGTCCCATGGCGCCCCAGCAGCCCGATGCGGAGGGGCGTCGGTCGAATCCCCCCGCGGCCGACGGGATCGCGCGCCAGCCTCGCGCCGGTGGAGCGCGGCGGGGTGTCATTCCCCTGTTGTCCCTGCATACGACGATTCTCTTTCGCCCGTTCCCCCGAACGGGTACGGCGGGAGCGGGCGGTGTGGGCGAGAAGCCACATGCCCGCCACTCCATATGATACTAGTATGCCTTCGCGGGCGCAGCCCGGTGATTTTCGTGGATTCCCCCGCGGCCGGCGTCATTGCCGCGTCGGGGGCGGGGTCGTCATCCGTTGGCCTCGGTGCATGGGTTGGTCCGCTCGATCTCCTCGGTGAGGGGGACGGCCTTTACCTCGTCGGCGGGGGGGGAGGCGTCGGGTGCGCGGCGGGATTGCAGCCAGGGCTTCAGGCGGGCGCGGGCGGCCTTCCACCCGTTGCGGGCGAGGTCGCGGAACCCGCGGCGGTCGTCGGCATCGAGGGCGAAGACCCACCCGGCCGGGACGGCGAGGACGGCCACCCCGGCGGCCGCCCCCAGCAGCCAGGGCAGGGAGTGCACCGGCAGGAGGAATCGCATCAGCAGCGCCCCCCCGGTGAGGACCATCGCCATCATGAGCGGCCCCAGGTAGGAGCGGAGGAAGTAGTCCCAGGGGCGGAGCCCCGCGACGCGGGCGATGTAGGCGGAGATGATCGGGCGGCGGATGGCGTTGACGATGGCCGTCGGAATGACCACCCCGACCACGCCCAGGGAGGTGTAGCCCACCATCGCGATCGATCCGAGCACGTTGAGCACGGCGAGGGGGAGGCTGACGCAGATGAGGAAGCCCAGCCGCTTGGTGGCGACGAAGACGGGCCACTGGGTGCCTCCGGCGTAGAGGAAGACGTCGGCGAGGACGTACCACATCAGGATCTGGGCGACGATCGCGTAGTCCTCGCCCAGCCGCCGCTGGAGCCACACGTACATGATCGGGCCCGCGAAGACGCCCAGCACCACGCACACGGGGATCCCCATGAGCAGCGTGTACTTGGTCCCGCGGACGAGCACCTGCTGGAGGTTCTCCCGCTCCCCGACCGAATGGTATCGCGTCGCCAGCGGGGCGAGCTGGTTGGCGAGCGTGTTGACGATGGGCTGGCTGAGGCGGGACAGGGCGGCCGCGGGGGTGTACAGCGCCACCGCCGCCGGGCCGAAAAACGCCGTCAGGATGAACGGGTCGGCCTGCACGCTGATGTTCTCCCCGACGCGGAGCGGGAAGATGTACTTGCTCAGGCCGATGAGGGAGCGGGCGGCGCGGCGGGTGACGAGGCGGGGGCGGATGCGGAAGCCCGGGTGCAGGCGGCGGGCCTGGAAGAACAGGAGCACGATCTCGATGGCCAAGACGGTGAGGATGACCCCGGTGTACCCGTAGAGCCCCGATTGCGTCACCGACAGCAGCACCAGCACCAGCACCCCGCGGGTGAGGTTGGAGACCATGTGGATGCGGTTGGCGAGGTCGTGGCGGTTGTGGGACGAGAGAATGGACCCGAAGATGGGGCGGATGAACGTCAGGAGGATTTCGCCCCCCGCGTACCAGCGGATGAGGAACACGCCCTGGTCCCACAGGTGGGGGGGGACGTTGACCCACCGGGCGGCCTGGGGGGCGATGGCGATGATGATCAGCATCAGCGTCCCCCCGATGGCCAGGTACAGCGCCATGGCGGTGCTCAGCAGGGCATTGAACCGCGCGCTGCGGCGGCGGGCGACCTGCTCGGCGAGTTCGCGGGAGAGGGCGTCGCGCAGGCCGAAGTCGGCCAACCCCGCAAAGACCACCACGCTCGTCGCCAATCCGACCAGGCCGTACCCCTCTCGCCCGAACTGCCCCAGCAGGAAGGGCACCAGGATGACCCCCAGAATGCTGCTGGAGAGCTTGGCGATCCAACTGCTGGCCGCGTTGATGAAGATCCGACTGGAAGTCCTCAAGGTTCACGTCCGTCCGTAGACAGGCTCGGGGTCCCCGGGCGAACGCCTGCCCCCATCGCGACGGTGATGGGGCTCATACGCATCCCCGTTAATTCTCGGGCAGCGTCGGTCTGACGTGGTTGCTCCGCTGCGCTCCGCAAACCACGGCACCCACCCGAGAATTAAGTGGAATGCGTATCAGGCGCTCGCCGGGTTCATTCTATCTCCCCGCCGCGCCAAGGGCGGGGGCAGCGCCTCGCCGCCGCCGCCCCACCAGCGCCCCCGCCCCCGCCAGCAGCAGCACGAGGGTCGCGGGCTCGGGGACGCTGTTCGGGGCCAGCACGTGCGCACCGACCGAACCGCTGGAGGGCCCGTCCGTCGGGTCCGCGTCCCCGACCGTGAACCCGTCATTCCACGCGCTGTTGCCGAACCCTCCGCACTTCAGGTACACGTCCGACCACACCGGCATGCGGTCGCTGAAGAACTCGATGGTATGGGTCACGTTCCCGTCGTCGTCCTCCACCCCGTCCCCCAGGCTGTCGAACTTCACGCCGTAGACCGTCTCGGGCTGCGTGGGGCTGCCGGCGTTGTTCTCCTGCGTTCCCACGCTGTACGACGAGAACGGGCTGCCGTTGAGCGAGGCCTCCGTCAGGCTGGCGAGGGTGAAGGAGTCGGAAAGCTCCAGCACCAGGTGGCTCAGGGCGTACTTCCGCACGGTGACGGTGTAGGTGTACCGCCACGGATGCCCCGCCGGGGCCGCCAAATCCTCGTCGGTCACCTGCCACTGGATCCGCGTGTGCAGCAGCCACCCGTCGGCGTTGCCCGACACGACGCTCAGCCCGGTGTCGATGGCCCCGTTGTCCTGGAAGAGCAGGGTTCCATCGTAGATCGCCGCCGTCGCCGGTGCGGCGAACGACAGGCACAGGAGCATGGGTACAGCGGTCCTCAGGTTCATCTGCGAATCACTCCTCTTTGGGCAGGCTCCGCCTTTTTCACGAGAGCCGCTCCGCGCGGCGCCTTCCTTTCTCGAGCCTGCTCTCCCAGTCTAGTGCCTCCATCCCACGGGCTGCCCGAGAGCCAGGGGTTTTTTGACATAAAACCCCCGGCCGACGGCTCGGCTGCTCCCCCCAGGCCCGGGCGGGTCCCCCTCCCGACGGTTCTACGCTCCGCGTGGGATGCCGTCCTGCGGGAGAGTCCCCCGGGTTCGCGGCGGCGAACGCCTCAAGTGCCAGCGACGCCCCGCGCGCGTGGGACGCCCGTTCCGCCCGGCTTGCAACCCGGCAAGCATGTCAGCGACGCCCCGCGCGCGTGGGACGCCCCAAGCGCGTGGGACGCCTCACGCGCGTGCGTTGGGGGTCTCCTGACCTCGTTGTTCCACACATCTCAGGCCTCCGCGGGGCGGCAGGGACCCGATTCCGGGCGTCGGTCCGACAGCCCCGACAGGGGCGCGGGACAGTAGCCGGGGGTGGAGCGCAGCGGAACCCCCGGAAGGCGGCTGCGTCCTTCAGAGCCCCGACAGGGGCGAGGGAGCCGTGGGGGTTCTCGCGAGGCCCAGCCTTCCATCTCCCTCGCCCCTACGGGGCTCTATCTTTTTCGGCCTGTACCGGGGGCTCCGCTGCGCTGCGCCCCCGGCTATTCTCCCTCGCCCCTCCGGGGCGAAGAGGCCGCCTGGATCCAGGTCGCATCGTGCGGGACATCCACGCCGAGATGTGTAGAACAGCGAGGTCTCCTGACCCCCAACGTCCCGGAACGAGCGGAATGCTTCCGCGGCAGCGTGATGGCGGCGCTTCGATCGCGGCGGTCCCCGCCGCGAAGGGGGCATTCCAATGACGCTGACGCGGAGGCGTCCCTCACCCCTCCCGGACGCCGGGGGTCAGGAGACCCCCGGCGCAGGAGGTGGGACGCAGAAGACCCCCGTCGCAAGAGGTGGGGGTCAGGAAGCCCCCGTCGCAGGAGGTGGGGGGGGCCGCCGCACGCGTTTGGGGCGGGGCAGGAGGTGGGGCGGGTCAGGAGACCCCCGTCGCAGGAGGTGGGGGTCTATAATGGAACAGATCGTAAGATGTAAATGTTTGAGGAGTAAGGGGAAAGATGCGTGTGTTGGGTCAGGGGATCGTGGGCTGGGGGCTTCTGCTGCTGAGCGGGTGTTCGCTGTTTCCGCATCCGTCGTTGCCCCCGGACCAGAAACCGGCGGTCTGGGCGAACCCGGTCACACTGGCGGGCGTGCCCAACCTGTACCGCGTGGACGAAGGCCTCTACCGCGGCGGGCAGCCCTCGGACGAGGGATGGCGGAACCTGAAGCGCCTGGGGATCCGGACGGCCGTGTCGTTGCGGCAATGGCACCGCAACGGGGTGGCGGGGACGGGGATCGCGCAGGTGTTCATCCCCATGAGCCCGCTGGATCCCGACGAGGACGAGTTCGACCGCTTCCTCCGCGTCGCCTCCGATCCCGCGCACCGGCCGATCTACGTCTACTGCTGGCTGGGCTCCGACCGCACCGGCGCCGTCGTCGCCGCCTACCGCGCCGTGATCCAGGAGTGGTCGCGCAAGGAGGCCATCCGCGAGATGATGCAGGGGGGGTACGGGTATCGGCCGATGTACGCGGGCCTCCGCGACTACCTCAGCGCCCTCGACGTCCCTGCCGCCCGCCGCGCCCTGCGGGACGACGAGCCGCTCCCCGTGCACGCCCACGAGGAGTAGGCCCCGCCACAGGGTACACGACCGTACCTGCGCCGTGAACCGCGCCATGGCGCCCGGCCAGAAAGAGGGGAGAGAAAGGGATTGCACGGATTGTGGGTTTGCACAGATGGAGGAGAGGAAGCTCTTCGCCCGGTGCAGCCGGGAGTTTGAGAGACGGCCGGCGGCCCCGGCCTCCCCACCGACCCCGCGTCGGTGGAAGGCGGCTATCGACTACTCGTTCTCTGCGTCTTTCCCCCACCGACCCCGCGTCGGTGGTAAGCGGCTCTTGACTACCCGCAGCCTTCCCCGATCTCCTTCTTCTCTTCCCCACCGACCCCGCGTCGGTGGTTCAAACGGCTATCGACTACGGGAGGGACGCGCCGCGCCTCCTGCCCGTGGGAGCCCTGTGGGCCCTGCGGTAGTGAGGAGCCGGCTTACCACCGACACGGGGTCGGTGGGGAGCAGGAGGAAGACGGGGAGCGAAAGGGACCGCCGCTGTAGTCGATAGCCGCTTACCACCGGCACGGGGCCGGTGGGGAGCAGGAGCGGTCGTGCCCCCCCGCCGGAATGCACCTTGACGCTTTGCGAAATGCCCCGGTAGAATCATTCGTCTGGCGTGGGTACGTGATTCCCCGGGCTCCCCCTGCAACCTCGGGCCGCCCGGTACACCGTTGTCGGAGAACAGTGGGTCCATGGACGTGACGGATTTCCTGCAAGCTGCCTTCATGTCCCTGTACACCTTCGCGCTGGTGATGGTGTCGCTGTACGGGCTCCACCGCTACACCCTGGTGTTCCTCTACTTCCGCCACCGCAAGCGGGTGCCCGTCCCCAAGGGCGCCTTCGCCGAACTCCCCCCCGTCACCATCCAGCTCCCGATGTACAACGAGCGCCTCGTGGCCAAGCGGATCATCGAGACCACCTGCGCCGTCGACTACCCGCGCGAAAAGCTCCAGATCCAGGTCCTCGACGACAGCACGGACAACACGCAGCAGATCGCCCGCGACACCGTCGAGGCGATGCGGGCCCAGGGCTTCAACGTCGAGTACATCCACCGCGAGGACCGCACGGGCTTCAAGGCCGGGGCGCTCGCCCACGGGCTGGCCACCGCCACGGGCGAGTTCGTCACCATCTTCGATGCCGACTTCCTCCCCGACCCGCAGATCCTCCAGCGGTCCATCCACCACTTCACCGACCCCAGGGTCTGCGTCGTGCAGACGCGGTGGGAGCACCTCAACAGCCACGACTCGCTCCTCACCCGCTCGCAGGCCATGTTCCTCGACGGGCACTTCGCCATCGAGCACGTCGCCCGCAACCGCAGCGACCGGTTCATGAGTTTCAACGGCACGGCCGGGACGTGGCGCAAGGCCGCCATCGAGGACGCCGGCGGCTGGCAGCATGACACGCTGACGGAGGACCTGGACCTGTCGTACCGGGCGCAGTTGAAGGGCTGGCGGTTCGTGTTCCTCCCGGACCTCGCCGCCCCCGCCGAGCTGCCCCCGGAGATGATGGCGTTCAAGGCCCAGCAGTTCCGCTGGACCAAGGGCGGGGCGCAGGTGGCGCTGAAGATGCTGCCCAAGGTGCTGCTGTCGAAGGCCCCCCTGAAGGTGAAGGTGGAGGCGTTCTTCCACCTGACGGCGTTCTCGCTGCACCTGTACATGCTGATCCTGGTGACGCTGCTGTTCCCGGCGCTGTTCCTGCAGTCGACGCCGGTGGACCCCGACTCGTTCTGGCGGGGCGCGTTCGACCTGAGCGTGTTCACGCTGGCGACGATGTCGGCGGCGGTGTTCTACGTCGCGGGGCAGGTCGAGCTGTTCCGCGACTGGCGGGCGGCCGTTCGATACCTGCCCATGCTGATGTCCCTGGGTGTGGGGATGAGCGTCTCCAACGCCAAGGCCATCCTCGAGGCCCTGCTGGGCAAGCAGAGCGAGTTCGTCCGCACCCCGAAGTACGGGGAGGGCAAGACGCTCGAGTGCGTGGATGGGCCCGCCCCCGTCCGCCGCCGGGCCCGCCTGGTCCTGCCGTACATCGAGTTCGGCTTTGGGGTGTACATGGTGCTCTGCCTCGTCTGGGCCGCCGTCACCGGCCGTGCCACGACCAGCATGCCCTTCCTCGTCATGTTCGCGTTCGGGTTCTTCTACGTGTCCGTCCTGAGCTTCCACGCCGAGCGCGCCAAGCGCACCGCCACCGCCGCCCGCCTCGCCCAGGCCCCCGTCACGGTCCGGGACTGATCCGCACGACGCCCGCGGAAGGACGGAAGGGATCGGGGCAGGGAACCAGGGACCGGGAACCAGGAACCGGGAACCAGGAACCAGGAACCGGGGACCGGGGAGCAGGAATCGGGGACCAGGAACCGGGAACCAGGAACCGGGAACCAGGAACCAGGAACCAGGAACCAGGGACCGGGGAGCAGGAATCGGGGACCCGAGACCGGGAGCGGGCTCTTGACCCTTCTCCCCCGGGGGAGAAGATGTCCCGAGCGAAGTCGAGGGACAGATGAGGGGGTCCCTCGCACACCCGCACGCCCCGGAACTCGCACCGGACAATGCCCACGGGACGCTGTTTGTCCCGTGGGACGGTCTGAGCAACCGGACCGCGTTGGCTCCTGCAGAGGAAGCCTACAGGACAAGGATCGCTCCCCGAGGGATCTACAGCGGACCCCGGTCCGCCTGGGGACGGGGGCAGTTCAGGCGTCCCGTGATCGTCGCGCCCGCAATGAACGTCCCCGACCACCTGCCAAACCAATCCGTCCCGTGGCGCGTCCTCGTTTCCTGATCCTCCCGGAGAGTCCGCGGTCGGTCCGGGGCCTGTGGGTGGATCGGGGACGGTTCGGTTGTCGCAGGCCGTCCCACGGGGCAAACAGCGCCCCGTGGGCATTGCCCAGTGCGAGTTCGGGGGCAAGTGG
>JAWLCQ010000197.1:0-8268 GCA_041687095.1 Phycisphaerae bacterium
CGCTTCCCGAACACGTCCGCGCAGCAGCCCGCGTGATCCTCCCCCTCCTCCGCACCTTCCGCCGCGGACGAGCAGCAGCACGCGGAGGCCCCAACGCCAACCGACGGCCTGTCTGGACGGAGCGCAGCGGAGACCGACGTCGGGAGGGTGACCTGCGAGTTCTCTGCGGACGCGCGTAGCGAAAGAACCTCCTGCGGCAATCCCGCGTCGCCCGCCGTCACGTGGATCTTCCCCTCCGACGCCTCGACGATCTCCCCCACCACCCAGTGGCTCACCTCGCGCTGCCGCAGCGCGTCGAGCATCGCCCCCGCGCGCTGGCGGGGGACGGCAATAAGCAATCCCCCGCTGGTCTGCGCGTCGAACCCCAGGTGCACCCGCGCCTCGTCCACGCCCTCGTCCACGGTGAGGTCGTCCGCGACGTACTCGCGGTTGCGCTCGATCGCCCCGGGGACGATGCCCTCTCGGAGGGCTTCCACCGCCCCGGGGAACGCGGGCAGGGCGTCGGCGAAGACGCGGGCGGTCACGCCCGACGTCCGCGCCATCGAGATCAGGTGCCCGAAGAGCCCGAAGCCCGTCACGTCCGTGCACGCCGACACCCCCCCCGCCTCGCGGACGGCGTCGGCGGCGAGGCGGTTCAGCGTCGCCATCGACCGCTCCGCCTCCGCCAGCCCGGCGGGGTCGCCCCGCCCGATCTGCCGGGCGAAGTTCAGCACGCCCACGCCCAGGGGCTTGGTGAGGACCAGCACGTCGCCCGCTCTCGCCGTGTCGTGCCGCGTCGCCTCCGCCTCACTCAGAAGCCCCGTGATGGCGAAGCCCAGCTTGATCTCCTCGTCCTTGATGGAGTGCCCCCCCAGGAGGGCGACGCCCGCCTCCGCGAGCACCTCCATCGCCCCGCGGAGCATCTCGTACATGATCCGCCCGTCGAGCGTCTCGGAGGGGAACGCCAGGATGCTCAGGGCGGTGCGGGGCTCGGCCCCCATGGCGTAGATGTCCGAGAGGCAGTTGGCGGCGCAGATGCGCCCGAAGGCGTGGGGGTCGTCCACGCAGGGCGTGAAGACGTCCACGGTCTGCACGAGGCACGTCCCGTCGTCGAGGCGGTAGATGCCCGCGTCGTCCCCGGCGGCGACGCCCGAGAGCACCCGCGGATCGGTGACGGCGGGCAGGCGGGCGAGGAACTGCTCGAGGTCCGCGGGGGCGATCTTCGAGGCGCACCCGGCGTTGTGGACGAGTTCGGTGAGCTTCACGCTCTCCAGCGGGACGGGGTCGGGGCGCTCCCCCGCGCAGGGGCACAGGCCCTGGGTGGTGAACACGTCGCACGGGCACGGCCGGCGGGGGTCGCAGACGCAGTGGCCCAGTTTCTGCGACCGCTGCATCACGCGGCGGCGCTTGGCGAGATCAATCTTCGGCATGGCTATACCTCACAGTCCACGAATTACACGGATTACACGAATGGGGCAAGAGGAGGGTTCGTAGGATCTGGCGAAGTATCGATGGGTTCGCGGTCCTCTGGAGTCCGTTGAGAGAAGCAGCGACAAGCTCCTCGGCAAGTCGGGGCACAGCCGTTCCGGGCGACCGGTGAGACTCTCGTCGAACTTGGCCCGTAGCGGCGGGCGGAGCGCGGACGAGACGATCATCTTCCTGAACTGATCTCGCAGGTCCTGCAAGTCCCGCAACCGTAATACGCATTCCACTCAATTCTCGGGTGGGTGCCGTGGTTTGCGGAGCGCAGCGGCTTGCCTCGGCGGAGCCTTGGCGGAGACGGGAGCAACCACGTCAGGCCGACGCTGCCCGAGAATTGACTGGGATGCGTATACCTCCGCATAGGACGGCTCGATCTCCATGGATCCGGCAAGGGCCGGAAAGCCCTGCCTCCCCCGACGGTTCCGCTTGCCGTTGACGGTCAGGGCCGGTTCATCCCCTTCTTCCGGGATCACGAGCCTCGACGCCCCGCGGTCATCGGCGCCGGCCACTGCCCCGTTGAGCCCACGCCGCCCGTGCGGTACAACCATCCCCATGAACACGGTGGAAACCTATCTGCGGGAGCTGCGCGATATTCGTTCGACGGGGGCGGCCGTCCCGGAGACCTCGTACTACGGCCCGCTGGCCAACCTGCTCAACGAGATCGGCTCCACGCTGCGGCCGAAGGTCCGCTGCGTCATCAACCTCGCCAACCGCGGGGCGGGCATCCCGGACGGGGGGCTCTTCACCGCCGACCAACTCAAGCGCGACGACCCCAACCCCATCGCCGGCCAGGCCCCCGCCCGCGGGGCCATCGAGGCCAAGCCCACCGCCATGCCCCTGGCCGCGCTCGCCGCCTCCGAGCAGGTCGCCCGCTACGCCCGCGAGTACGGGCTGGTCCTGGCAACCAACTTCCGCGAGTTCGCCCTCGTCGCCTCCGACCCGCGCGGGGCGCCCGTCACCCTCGAGTCCTACTCCCTCGCCCCCGGCGACGACGCCTTCTGGGCCGCCGCCGCCCACCCCCGCACGCTCGCCCGCGAGCACGCCGAACGCCTGACCGGATACCTCCTCCGCGCCCTGCAGCACAACGCCCCCCTCACCGACCCCAAGGACCTCGCCTGGTTCCTCGCCTCCTACGCCCGCGACGCCCGCCTCCGCGTCGAGTCCGCCGACCTGCCCGCCCTGTCCGCCATCCGCGACGCCCTCCAGGACGCCCTCGGAATGCAGTTCACCGGCGACAGCGGAGAGCACTTCTTCCGCTCCACCCTCGTGCAGACCCTCTTCTACGGCGTCTTCAGCGCCTGGGTGCTCTGGCACCGCGAGAACCCCCAGCGAACCGACCGCTTCGACTGGCGCATGGCCGAGTGGTCCCTCCACGTCCCCTTCATCCGCGCCCTGTACGACGAGATCGCCACCCCCAGCAAGCTCGGGCCCCTCGGGCTCGTCGAGGTCCTCGACTGGACCGCGGCCGCCCTGGACCGCGTGAACCGCCCCGCCTTCTTCGAGCGGTTCCACGACGAGCACGCCGTCCAGTACTTCTACGAGCCCTTCCTCCAGGCCTTCGACCCCGAACTCCGCAAGCAGCTCGGGGTGTGGTACACCCCCCCGGAGATCGTGCAGTACCAGGTCGCCCGCGTGGACCGCGTCCTCCGCGAGGAACTCGACGTCCCCGACGGGCTGGCCGACCCCAACGTCGTCGTCCTCGACCCCTGCTGCGGGACCGGGGCGTACCTCGTCGAGGTCCTCGACTGCATCGCCCGCACGCTCAAGCGGCGGGGGGGCGACGACCTGCTGTCGGCCGACTTGAAGAAGGCGGCCATGACGCGGGTGTTCGGGTTCGAGATCCTCCCCGCCCCCTTCGTCGTCGCGCACCTGCAACTGGGCCTCCTGCTGCAGCGCCTCGGGGCCCCGCTGCGAAACGCCCGCAACGAGCGAGTGGGCGTGTACCTCACCAACGCCCTCACCGGCTGGGAACCGCCCGAGACGCCCAAGAAGTTCCTCTTCCCCGAACTCGAAGCCGAACGCGACGCCGCCGACCGCGTCAAACGAGACGCCCGCATCCTCGTCATCCTCGGAAACCCGCCGTACAACGGCTTCGCCGGGGTCGCCGTGGACGAAGAGGCCCGACTGATCGAGCCCTACAAGGCCGGCCTATCGGAGTGGGGAATCACGAAGAACTACCTCGACGACCTCTACGTCCGCTTCTTCCGCCTCGCCGAACGCCGCATCGCGGAGATGACCGGCAAGGGCGTTATCTCCTTCATCTCGAACTTCTCGTACCTCTCAGAACCGTCATTCGTCGCCATCCGCCAGAACTTCCTGCGGGAGTTTGACAAGCTCTGGTTTGACTGCATGAACGGTGACAGCCGCGAGACAGGGAAGGTCACACCCGACGGCAAGCCCGACCCCTCGGTATTCTCCACGGAGTACAATCGCGAAGGCATTCGCGTTGGCACGGCGGTTTCCGTCATCGTTCGACACGAGAAGCGCGCAAAGAAGCCAACCGTCTACTTTCGGCACTTCTGGGGCACGGGCAAGCGCGAAGAACTGGTGGATTCCCTGCAAGCCAAGGACTTCCACTCCACATACGAGCTTGCCGAACCATCGAAGTCAAACCGCTTCGCGTTCCGCCCTCAGACGGAGGCGAAAGGCTACTCGGATTGGCCGAGCCTGCCTGACTTGGCCGCCAATCCTCCGCTGTTGGGTCTCAACGACAACCGGCGGCAATCGGTGCATGCACTTGAGCGCGCCGAGATCGTCACCCGGATGCAGGCATACTTTGATCCCTCGGTTCCCTTCGAGAGTCTTTCCCAACTGCATCCGGGACTGACGATGGATGCCGCCGGGTTCGATGCCCGGGCCGTTCGGAGCGGACTGGCAAAAGGCGGCCAGTTCGATGACCGTAACGTCCTGCGATTCTTCTTCCGTCCGTTTGACGTGCGATGGGCCTACGTCGAAACGGGAACGCGACTCTGGAACCGAGCCCGTCCGGAATTGGTCGCCCAACTGAGGGATGACAGCGAGTTCCTGCTTGCCCGCTGCCACGCGCCCAAGGCACAGGACGGGGCGAGCCTTTACTACGGCCGCCACCTGGGCGACCAACACGTGATGCACAAGGACGCCTACTTCATCCCCTTCCGAATCAGAGAGGCGAACGAAAGAAAGGAAGGCGGGCTCTTTGAAGGTTCCGACACAAGTGCAGTTCGTCTCAAGGCCAACCTCTCTGAGGCCGCTCGCGACTATCTGGCCACGCTGGGGATCGGGGATCCGGACACGGACGCGGAGACGGCCGCCCTGATCTGGCTGCACGCGCTGGCCATCGGGTACAGCCCGGCGTACATCGAGGAGAACGCGGACGGGATTCGGCGCGACTGGCCGCGGATTCCGCTCCCGGCCGATCGGGAGGCGCTGGAGGCGTCGGCGGCGCTGGGGCGGCGGGTGGCGACGCTGCTTGACGAGAAGCAGGACGTACCGGGCGTGACGGCGGGGGACTTGGAACCCGTCTTCCGCATGATCGGACTGGTGACCGGCACGAGCGGCCCCCTCGATCCCGACGCGGGGGACTTGGCCCTGATGGCCGGCTGGGGGTACGCGGGGCGCGGGGGAATCACCATGCCCGGACAGGGGCGCGTGGTGGACCGCCCATACACGGCCGAGGAGAGCGACGCTTTGGCCGCCGCAGCGGCAGCACGCGGGCTATCCCCCGAACAGGTCCTGGACCTCCTGGGGCGCCACACGCGGGACGTCTACCTCAACGACAAAGCCTGCTGGCGGAACGTGCCCGCGCACGTCTGGGGCTACTCCGTCGGCGGATACCAGGTGCTCAAGAAGTGGCTGAGCTACCGCGAGCAATCCCTCCTGGGCCGACCGCTGCGAACCAACGAAGCCCGGCACGTCACCAACACCGCCCGCCGCCTTGCCGCAATCCTGCTACTGTGCCCGGAGTTGGACGCGAATTACAAGGCGATCACGGCCATGGCGTCTCAGTGGCCGTCAGCATCACAGAGTCCGAGGATGCGAACATGAGCAACTCTACTTCTAAGCGATGGATATGGGACCTCTATCCGTTGTCGGCTGGAACGTGGGGTAACCGAGAAGAGGCAGTCAACGATGCTCCACTCGGACAGCGAGTGAAGACTTCCCGCAGACGAGAACGCGGGCGTGTCAGTTACATGTTCTCTGACAAGCCTAGTCACCCACTTCGCGTCCAAACGGTATTTCGATGGGCGTACATCCCTACC
Organism: Phycisphaerae bacterium; assembly: GCA_041687095.1. Taxonomy (GTDB): domain Bacteria; phylum Planctomycetota; class Phycisphaerae; order SM23-33; family SM23-33; genus JAWLCQ01. The sequence continues at coordinate 5,700 of JAWLCQ010000197.1, forward strand.
GACGCTAATCTGGCGCTCTTGACGCGCTATTACCCACACGATGATCCCCACTGCCCCTCATGGGATACCATCAAGTCCGAGTTAGTCGTCGCGGGTCACACCTCCGCGGATGTGGACAAGATGGAAGCCCCCGTCTTGTTGGCCCTGCTGTGTCAAGCCAGACACGGCCGTGGCGGTTCCACCTCCGGCGCAGAGATGGACAATGCAGATTCCGTCAAGAAGCAGCTTGACCCAAGCCTTCTGAGCGAAGCACCCGGCGATATTGACCCGAGTTGCCGCCAACTCTGGAGGGAACTCAAGGCCGAAGCGACCATGTTGGACGTGTCGCCGCCTCCCATGAATGCTCCCACACCTAAGCAGTATGCGTGGATTGAGGCTGCCTCAGGCCTTCTGGCTGACCTCTATAGTCATCGTCTTGCTCGCGCTGCGCGATTCCGCGACCAGTTGACGACGATAAGGGGCTTACACCGCTCACGAAAGCTGTCGGTTGGAGAGAGACAAGAGCAACAGCGTATGGCGAAGGGGCTGTTCGAAGTGCTGTTCCTCGCGGAGCAAGCGGTATCGGCTTGTGAGAAATGGCGGACAGATCTTTGGGAACGAACAAAGGTGCTCTTGCCGGCAATAGCGAAATGCGTTGAAATTGCTTGCGCCGGCGTAGGGCGATTTCCGGCGGACAAGGTCGACACAGCCATCAGGGAGTGGCGACGCATTGAGATAGCCGCGGCGGAACAGCGTGTGGCTTTCGGGGAGAAGATGTGGAGCTTTGATGCTGGCACATGGAATGCCAATGAGCGAGCGGTCTTGCGACCGTCCCCGTGGGCGGATGACCAACACAGTGAAGAGGACGACATTATGGCAAAGAGCGAACGCCGTTCACTAACGCCCGAGAACGAGGGCGACCTGCTGCAGAAATGCCTTCGGCGATGCTGCCTGTGCTATGCCCTGGAGGGCGATGATTCCCCGAAGGAAGGACAGATCGCGCATCTGGATCACAGCCGCTCTAACGGGAATCCTGAGAACTTCGTCTTCCTGTGCCTGCGGCACCACAACATGTACGATGCCACGATGGGGCAGGCCAAGAACCTGACCGAGCACGAAGTGCGGCGCCATCGCCAGACGCTTTATGACGCTGTAGCACAAGGGCGCATTCCTGCCAAGGGCGGGGAGACCGTTCTCCGATATGCCCCGCCGCAATCCTTCGTCAACGTCAGCGGAGATAGTAATGTTGTCGCCGGAGGCAATGTGAACTATACCATCAATTTCCAAAAGGCGACGCGGGGCAAAGGCCGCTCGTCGAGTAGGCCCCCGATTATACCGGGCACAGTCTCAGAAGACGCTCGAATGGTCGGGTACTTGAATTACCTCGTGCGCCGCTACGAGCAATTCAAGAAGTGGGATTGCGACAGCACTGGCAAGAAGATGGGGTGGGGAATGATTCGGAACGCTTACAAGCGAGAGATGAAGTACGAGTTGATCCACACGCCTACGGAGCATTTTGAAAGGGGAGCCAGGTACTTGCAGGGCAGGATCGCGAAGACGCGTCTGGGCAGGATGTTCAAGGGCAAGCGGCTATATAGTCAGTTCAACGACTTCGATGAGACAGTTGCTGACAAGGATCCGTTGCCTGCATTGGAGTGAGTCTTGGGCAGGCCGCGCGGGGGCGCGTTCGGCACGGGCCGCGCTCGGACTGCCTCCCGGGCGCGTCCTGGACCTGCTGGGGGCGGACACGCGGGACGTGTACCTCAACGGCAGGGCGTACTGGCGGAACGTGCCCGCGGGCGTCTGGGAGTACTACATCGGGGGCTACCAGGTGCTCAAGAAGTGGCTCAGCTACCGCGAGGCGCCGCTCCTGGGCCGCCCGCTGCGGATCGACGAGGCCCGCCACGTCACCGACACCGCCCGCCGCATCGCCGCGCTCCTTCTGCTGGGCCCGGAGCTGGACGCCAACTACACGCGCATCGCCTCGCGCAGCGCGCCGTGGTCCGCGGGGCCCTGACGGAAACAACCCGGCACAGGCCCCAAACTGGTTGACTGGCTAACTGGTTAACTGGTTCACTGGTTCACTGGTTCACTGGTTCACTGGTTCACTGGTTCACTGGTTAACTGGTTAACTGGTTAATGCGCGTTCCACTTGATTCTCGGGCGGGTGCCGTGGTTTGCGAAGCGCAGCGAAGCAACCACGTCAAACCGACGCTGCCCGAGAATTCAATGGGATGCGTATAACTGGTTCATAGGCAATGGCTTGCCCCCAGGTGAGCCTCTCCGGTAGTCCCAGGCGGGCAGCCCACGCAAACTGCTGTCCCAGTCACCAGTCACCAGTTAACCAGTCACCAGTTAACCAGTTAACCAGTTAACCTCTTTCGTTGCAGTGCTAAGCGTGGCTGGCTATTGGGCTTGCGTTCTTTCGGCGGCCTGACTCCGTAGGTACTCGTGAAAAAAAACTTCCAAATTCCGAAAATGGGGGGCCGCTTTTGGAGACTTTTGGGCAGTGCTACTACTTAGGGGGGGCTGATGCATTTGCTTGCCCGGCGGACCGATGGCCACGGTCCGCCGGCGGGCGTTGTTGGGT
>JAWLCQ010000198.1:0-8237 GCA_041687095.1 Phycisphaerae bacterium
TGCCCTCTCCGTATCTGCGTTCATCCGTCTACGCTTCGCTTCGTCGCGACGAGTCCGCGTTCATCCCCGCTGATTCTCCGGAATGCGGAGATGCCTGTGACGGGGGGAGAGGGGTGGTAGGGGCGGAAATCGGAATAGTCTGCGGTGGGTTCGTTCCGCACGATTGGGCGCGCCGGTGGGTCTGTTCTCGATGGTTGAGAGGAGGCGCGATGGGTTTGTTTTGCACGGTCGGGGCGAGTGGGGCCGCGAAAGGGGGACAGGCACCTCCGGGGCGAACAGCGCGCCCCTACGGAGCCAGTCCCCGTTTCGCTCGCCCGCAGGTCGGTCCGGGGCGTCAGTAGGCGCCGAGTTCCTTGGCCAGGTCGGTGATGTACCGGAAGTTTTCGAGCGAGACGCTGGAGGGCACGGAGTGGTCGCTGGAGAAGATGTAGCCGCCGTTTTCCTTGACGACGGGGATGACCTTGCGCATCTCGGCGGAGATGGCGTCGGGCTGGTCCCAGAGGACGGCGTTGATGCCCCCGCGGAGGGTCAGCCGCTCGCCGTGGGCCCGCTTGAGGGCGATGGGGTCCATGCCCGCCTTGACCTCCAGGGGGTTGAGGCAGTCCACGCCGATCTCCAGCAGCTCGGGCACGAAGGGGTTCACGTCCCCGCAGGAGTGCAGCTCGACGACGATGCCCTTGGCGTGGGCCCAGTCGCAGGCCCGCTTGTGGACGGGCTTGAGCATCTCGCGGTACATGTTCAGCGAGAAGAACTGGTTGTGCTTGTAGCCCATGTCGTCGGGCCAGTGGATGGCGTCGAAGGTGTACCCGGCGTCCCAGACCATGTCGAACAGGGCGATGTCCATGTCCAGGTACGTGTTCCACATGTCGACGACCCACTCGGGGTCCTCGACCATGGCCATGAGGAGCCGCTCCGTGCCGACCATCCACGAGTGGGTGACGTCGAACCCGAACCAGAAGCCGGCGGTGACCCACGCCCCCTTGTCCCGCCAGGCGCGGTAGTTCTGCTCAAGCATCTTCCAGTGGATGCGGTCGCGGGCGGGGGTCATGCGGGCCTTGGCGTCGGCCCAGGCGGCGGGGCTGGTGACGGTGAAGGCGAGGAACTCGGGGGTGGAGGCGGCGTGCTTCCACTGCTTGAGCGTCGCGCCCCATCCGGTGGTGTAGACGAGGTACTCGTCGGTGTCCTCGAGGACCTTCTGCTCGTAGCGGGGGGTGATGTCGGCCCCGATGGTGACGTAGTGGTCGAGGTCGAAGAAGTCCACGAAGCTCACGTCCTTGGGCATGCCCTCGCGCTGCCAGCGCTCGATCGTCGCGCTCCAGGGGGAATCGATGATCGGGATGCGGTCGGCGGGGCGGTGCTGGAACATGCGGGTGAACCGTTCGTGCGAGGTCATCGGGGCGGCCATGGCGGCGGTCTCCTGTTGCGGGGCTCGGTCTCTGCGGACAGCTTAGAGTGCGGGCGGCGGACGTCAAGGGCGGGGTTGCCGAAATCCCCGGGACCGGGGACGGGCGCGCCGCGGGCGGGCGCTTGTGGAAGCACGGCGGCGAACGGCGCAGGCGCGGCACCCGGCGCTTGTGAGAGCACGGCTGCGAACGGCGCAGCCGTGGCACCCGGCTTCCCCGGCTCCCGGTTCCTGGCTCCCGGTTCCCGGTTCCTGGCTTCTGGCTCCTGGTTCCTGGTTCCTGGTTCCCGGTCCCCTCCGCGTTCGTCTTGACACGGAGCCCCTCCGCCCTCTAGCCTCAGGGCATCGCATCAGGAGATCCTTTCGCATGGCCGACGAGAAGCTGCGGGTGGTGGTGGTCGGAGCAGGCGGGGTGGGCGCGCGCATCGGCGACGCCGTCCGCCAGAGCGAGCGGCTCGAACTCGTCGGGCTGTCCGACCGCGACGGGGACGTGGCGCAGGAGGCCGGGACCCGCCTGGGCGTGGCGTGGTACACCGACAACCGCTCCCTGCTCGCCGAGACCCGCCCGGGGGCGGCGCTGCTGTGCGTGCCGCCGATGACGGCGCCCGAACTCGTCGCCGCCTGCGCCGATCGGGGGATCCACGTGTGGATGGAGCTGCCCCTGGCGCGCAACGTGGCGGAGGGGGCGGCGATGGTGCGGCGGATGGAGGAGGCGGGGCTGCTGCTGGCGGTGGGGACGCAGCGGCGGTTCGCGGCCGGGTATCGCCGGGCCTACGAACTCCGCCACCGCCTGGGCGACGTGTTCCTCGCCCGCGCGCACTACCTGTTCAACTGGGGGGCGGACCTGCGCTGGCGGGCGGATCGCGAATCGGCCGGCGGCGGGGCCCTGCTGGAGCTGGGCTACCACCCCATCGACCTGGTGCTGTGGACGCTGGGCGTGCCGGAGACGGTGTACGGCGTGACGGCCGTGGCGAGCCCCGGCGGGGGCCGCCGCTCCGCCGACACCGACCGCCCCCCCTACGACACCGACGACACCGCCGCCGCCGTCTTCCGCTACCGCAGCGGACTCACCGCCACCGTCGTCACCACCCGCTGCTCGGGGCCCGTGAGCGAGGAACTCTCCCTGCACGGCCGCGAGGGCTCCATCACCGCCACGGCCGAGGTCTGCCTGCTCCGCGACCCCGACGGGCGGGTGCTGGACCACGTGCAGGACACCGCCTCGTCCCTCGCCGCGTGCCGGCGACAGCTCGACGCCTTCGCGACGGCCGTGCTGGAAAAGGCCCCCCGCTACGCCTGCAGCGGGTGGGAGAACCTGCTGAACCTGGCGGTGATCGACGCGCTGTACCTCTCGCACCGCACCGCCCAGCCGGAGAACGTCCTGGGCCTGCTCAGACCGCAGGGCCTGACGCTCAACGAGTGCCTCGCCAAACGCCCCCTCGATCCCGAGGGAGAAGGAAAGGCACTAGGGAATAGGGAATAGGGACTAGGCAAAAGAAGAAACAGCAAGACTGCGAGATGCCGTTTCTTCTTCTGCCGCTTCTGCCTAGTGCCTAGTCCCTATTCCCTAGTGCCTGTCCCCCAGTGCCTCTCTCCCAATCCACATCCTGGAGTTCGGTCAGCCGTTCGCGGTCGGTGCGGTCGACGTGCAGGGGGGTGACGGTGATGTACCCCTCCTCGATGCCGATGACGTCGCTGTCGACCTCGCCGCCGATGAAGGCGTACTCGTCGAGCTTGTAGCTCGCCTGCCCGTCGGCGGCGAGGTGGTGGTGGTAGGTCTCCAGCAGGTCCGCCCGCGACTGCGGGGCCACCCGCACCCCCCGCGGAAGGTCCGGCCCCAAGGCGGGGATGTTGACGTTGATCAGGTCCCGCGGGAGCAGCCCGCCCGCCAGCAGGCGGTCGAGCACCCAGCGGCAGAGGCGGGCGATGCGGGCGAAGTCGATCTCCTCGCTCAACGCCGCCGAGAACGCCACCGAGGGCACCCCGCTCATCGTCCCCTCCGCCGCGGCCGCCACCGTCCCCGAGTAGAACACGTGCATGCCCACGTTCGCCCCGTTGTTGATCCCGCTGAGGACCAGGTCGGGCTTGGCGGGCAGGAGCTTGCGGAGGGCGAGGCGGGTGCAGTCGGCCGGTCGGCCGTCGACGCTGTGGCCCCAGAAGTCGATGGCCCCCTTGACGTGCACGCGCTCGACGACGAGCGGGTGCAGAACGGTGATCCCCTGCCCCGCCGCCGACTGCGGACTCGCCGGGGCCACCACCGTCACCTCCCCCAAATCCGCGACGGCCGCATACAGCGCCGCCAGCCCCGGGGCGAGGATCCCGTCGTCGTTGCTCAGAAGAATCTTCATGGGAAAACAGTAGCGGGGATGAACGCGGATGAGCACGGATGAGGGAGTAACGTGGGTGCCACGGCTGCGCCGTTCGCAGCCGTGCTGCCCGAAAGGACACGGCTGCAAACGGCGCAGCCGTGGCACCCGGCACCCTGCAGACGAGGCACCAGGGACCAGGGAATAGGCACTAGGGGAGAAGAAGAAACAGCAAGACCGCGAGATGCCGTTTCTTCTTCTGCCTCTTCTGCCTAGTCCCTATTCCCTAGTCCCTAGTGCCTGTTCTCCACTAGAACCACCACGCCTGCCCGGTGGGCTGGCGGAGGATGACGCCCTTGAGGTAGTCGACGGCCTTCTCGAAGCCCTCGTTGAGGCTCATGAGGGAGTCCTCGTGCTCGATGCTCAGGACCCCGTCGTAGTCGTACAGGCGGAGCATGGAGACGAAGGGCTTCCAGAAGTCATCCCCGTGGCCGTACCCGCACGTGCGGAACACCCACCCGCGGTCCTTGACCTCGCCGTAGCTCTTGATGTCGAGGTTCCCGACGGTCCCGGCGTTCCAGGCGTGGATGGCGCAGTCCTTGGCGTGGACGTGGAAGATGCACTTGTTCTCGCCCAGGAACTTCGCGGACATCACCGGGTCGATGCCCTGCCAGAAGAAGTGCGACGGGTCGAGGTTGGCGCCCAGGTTCTTGCCCGCGGCCTTGCGGAGGCGGACGATGTCCTCGGGCGTGTGCAGGACCATGCCCGGATGGGCCTCGAAGGCGATCTTCACCCCGTGCTGGGCGGCGAAGTCGTTCTCCTTGGACCAGAAGGGGATGATGACCTTGTTCCACTGGTAGTCGGCGGCCTTGGCGAACTCCTCGGGCCAGGGGCAGGTGACGAAGTTGGGCGTCTTATCCGTCGCCGACCCGCCCGGGCAGCCGGAGAAGTTGATCACCACCGTGTTGAACTCGGCGGCGAGGAGGACGGCGTTGCGGTGGGCGGCCTGGTGGTCCTTGGCGATCTTCTTGTTGGGGTGCACCGGGTTGCCGTGCACAGCGATGCCCTGGACCTCGAGCCCGCGATCGGCGATCTTCTTCTTGAGGTCGTCGAGCTTGCCCTTGGCCTTGTGGATGCCGCTGAGCTTCCACGGGTCGCCCGGATACCCGCCGGCGGGCAGCTCGATGGCGTCGAGCCCGACCTTCTGGCAGTAATCCAGGGCCTCGTCCAGCTTCATGCCCCCGAACAGCGCGCCCATGACTCCGAGTTTCATGATGCTCTCCTTTACCGTGGCCTTGCGGTGAGTGGAACGAATTCGATGAACCGTACGGGAGTCTAATTATTCGCATCGGAAGGGAAAACTCAAGGGGTAGGCAATAGGGAATAGGCAATAGGGACCAGGGGAGGAGAGGAACCGCGAACCAGGAACCGGACATCGGCAGGGACGGTCCCGGTCTTTCCGTCCGCGGAAAACCGGGACCGTCCCTAACGCCGCCGGGAACCAGGACGCCCCGCACGGCACGGCCCTTCCGCCGGGGCGCCAGCGCAATTGGAAACTGCCAATGGGAAATTGGAAATCCCCGCCCCCTCAAAGGTCCCATTCCCGCCCCCCCCATCGCTGCGGTATCCTAGAGGGCATGCGAGCAACATCACCCAACCGTATCACGCACGGGCGGACGGAGACGTGGCAGACGGACGGGGTTCTCCTCGAGCCCGCCGCCCTCACCGAACGCATCGACTTCGCGCGGATGTTCGGCAACACGCGCCCCGTCGAGATCGAGATCGGCAGCGGTAAGGGGACGTTCCTCCTCGCGCGGGCGGGGGCCCGCCCGGAGGTCAACTTCATCGGGATCGAGTACGTCAGCTCCTACTGCGCCTACACCGCCGACCGCGTCCGCCGCTCCGGGCTCACCAACGTCCGCATGCTCCCCGGCGACGCCGCGCCCTTCTTCCGCACCTGCGTCCCCGACGCCTCGCTGCTCCGCCTCCACGTGTACTTCCCCGACCCCTGGCCCAAGCGCAAGCACCACCGCCGCCGCCTCATCCAACCCCCCTTCGTCGCCGAGGCCCGCCGCACGCTCATCATCGGCGGGCAGCTCATCATCGTCACCGACCACCTGGACTACTTCCAGCAGATCCGCACCGTCCTCGAACACGCCGAGGGCTTCGCCCGCATCCCCTTCCCCCGCATGAGCCCCCGCGAGGGCGAACTCGTCGGAACGAACTTCGAACGCAAATACATCGCCCAGGGCCGCCCCTTCTACCACACCACCCGCCTCCGCTACCGCTGAGTGCGCCCGCGCGCCCACGCGCTCGCACCGAAGCGCGCGCGGCCATCGAGCGTCCAACGGATGGGCCGCAGAGACGCGGAGACGGGGAGACGCGGAGAGGAGTTGGGCACAGATCGCGCCGCCGGGTGCGGCGGTCGGGTGCCACGGCCGGGTGCCACGGCTGCGCTGTTTGCAGCCGTGCTGCCGCTGGGTAGAACAAGACACGGATCTGCAGTTCGAAGAAGTTGCGTGGATGGTAGCTCGGGCTGTGCATGCCTCATACGCGTTCCACCTGATTCTCGGGTGGGTGCCGTGGTTTGCGGAGCGCAGCGGAGCAACCACGTCAGACCGACGCTGCCCGAGAATTGCCTGGGATGCGTATCAGGCACCGGAGCCCTTTGGGCCGGGATGGCGACAACCCCCCTGCTGCGCAGGACAAGAAGGAGCTGAACATGGACACGACCGAGCAGACGCCCCGGCCGACGGCTGGACGATGGGTGGGCAGGAGACGTCGGCTCCATCCAGATTCGATGGTGCTGCTCTCCATCGCCCTGTGTCTCCTGTCAATGGCCGGGTGCGGAGCGGGCGAACCGAAGCCCCGGGAGGCTCAGGAGGCAAAAAACCTGGTGATCACGCCCCTGCTGTTCCCGCGGGAACTCGAAGGGGAACTGGACCAGTGGCAGCCGCTGTCGCCCGCGGAGGTGTCGGAGTTGCTCGCCCTCCCGCTGCCGGATCCGAACGATGTGCCATCAGGGTTGATCGGGGTAGAGGTGCTGCAACACGTGACGGGCAAGCGGGTCGTTCGCGTGCCGTGGACGGAAGTCGGACGGGTGGATAGTCCAGAGACGGCGGAGAGCTATCGAACCGTGTACGAGCGCGGGGGTGGGCTTGGCGTTCGCACGGCTGAAGACCTGCTCCAGACACGGTTGATGACCCTTATGGAGGTTGGGCTCCACGATCTTCCCAGGTCGCAGAAGTACTCCATCGACATCTATGAACAACGCGAGGACGGGGAGTGGCAGGAGTTGGAGGTCGACAGCGGCATCCGCACCATGGAGGCGGCGGTGATCACCCGCGACTACGTCCTCCTGACCATCGTCCCCTACAGGACTGGTCCGCCACAGGAGTACGTACAGCGTGAACGGGAGCGGCGGTTCCGGGCGGTGTTCGTTGAGAAGGAGAACGCGAGTGACCCCGACCAGTAGCCGACCAACACGGTTTCCGTGTCCCCAGGGACGAGCGGGAGCGTCCGTGCCTGCGATCGTCCCGTGCCCGAGGCCCGCTGCCCTGCGATTCGCAGCTTGCGCGGCCCTTCAGCAAGCGGCGGCGGCGATCGTGCTCGCCCTCGCGCTCCTGCCGTTGGCGGGCTGCACGGAACCGGAGGGGACCCCCGGGGGGCGTTTCGTCACCCGGCCGACGCCCTTCGTGTGTCCCTCGCAGGAATGGTGGCTGCCGGAAACGATCGATCCGATCGGAGGCGAGGATTTGGCGGCGTTCCTGGCGACGCGGCTGCCGGATCCGGAGACGGTGCAGCCGGACGCGGGTCCGCTGGCGGTGCTGGAGGCGGCGACGCGTCGGCGGGTGGTACGCGTCCCGCGTCCGGAGGGCGGGCAGTTGGATCCGAACGAGGTGACGTATCGTGGCCTGTACGGCGGCAGGCTCGCCCCGACGGTGGAGGAGGTGCTCGCGGACCACATGGCGAGGATGCGGGAGCGGGGGTTCGGTTCGCTGCCCGTCCCGCCCACGCACCAGGAAGGCGTCCCGGGCAAGCCCTTCCGCCTGGTGGAGGCGGCGTTCGTGACCCCGCAGTACGTCGTCCTCCTGCTCGTCCCGTTCCCGGACGAGCAGGCGCAAGAACTTGTGAAGAGCAATACCAGATAGGCCAGGTTGCGCCCACCAAAGCGTGGGTGAGGCTATACGCGAGCCCGGCTGAGCCCGCAGGGCTCAGCATTCTGTACGTGAGCGCTTCGATCGCGGCGGCGACCGCCGCGAAAGGGGGCGCTCCAACGGCGCTAACGCGGAGGCGTTCCGCATCCCTCCCGGACGCGGCGGGTCAGGCGACCCGCCGCGCAGGTGCTGGCTGCCCTTATCATTGCGGATCGGTCTCGCTGGGGGACGACGTTGGCGCGTTCGCGTCCTTATCGGCGTCCCCCGCAAGTTCCCTGATCGTAAGACTTCACCCATCTGCAACGTCCTTTCCGCGTGATACCCGCCCCCGGTAGGCAAATGGGCATGGCGCTGGCGGGCGGATCGGGTAAATAT
>JAWLCQ010000199.1:0-8156 GCA_041687095.1 Phycisphaerae bacterium
GCCCCTCGCCCCTCCCGGACGCCGGGGGTCAGGAGACCCCCGGCGCAGGAGGTGGCACGCGTGGGACGCCCCAAGTTCTCCTGACCCCCGGCGCAGGAGGAGGAGTCAGGAGATCCCCAACGCAGCCGGGCGGTGTACAATAGTCCCCGCGAGCGATGCGGTTCATGGAACCATGACGAAGGAGAGGTACGCCTTGTCCCATCCGAGGCATGTTGCGTGGAGGATCGCGGCGATCTGCCTGGCGGGCATGCTGCTGCCCTCCCCCGCCCGCGGCGAGGACCGCCCGCTGTGGGCGGTCATCACCACGCCCGCGCTGCGGCCCGCGCTCGAACCGCTCGTGAAGCATCGCGAGGGCGAGGGCTTCGAGGCCGTCGTCTCCACCCTCCCCCCCGCTGCCGCCCTCGCCGCCCTCCCCCGCCGCCCCGCCTGCATCCTGCTGGTGGGCGACGAGGAGGCGGGACAGGAGCAAGCGCCCTGGCGGGTCGCCTCCCGCATGTGCGAGGCCTACCGCTGGCACAACCGCCAGGAGCAGCTCTACGCCTCCGACGCCCTCTGGGGCGACCTCGACGGGGACTTCGTGCCCGACGTGCCCGTGGGGCGCATCCCCGGCCGGACCGTCGAGCAGGTGCGAACGGTCGTGGACAAGATCCTCGCCCACGAGAACCGCACGCTCACCCCCGAGCAGCTCCACCTGCCCGTCTGGGCCGGGGCGCCCGGGTACGGGGCGGCCATCGACTCCCTGGCGACGGGCATGCTGGTGTCCATCGCCCGCACCACCGCCCCGCGCTGGATGAGCCTGTGGCTGCAGTCGGCGGACACAAACCACCCGCTGTGCGGCTGGCCGCCCGACCACGCCCCGCAGTTCACCGAGCAGATCGAGCGGTCGGCGGTCCTGACGTGCATGGTCGGGCACGCGTGGCGGGAGAGCTTTCACTCGATGCGGTTCGGCGGGACGGCCGTCGGGTACACGGCGGCGTACGCCTCGCGCGTCCTGCCCGGGCCCGTCCCGTCGGGCCCGCTGGTGATCCTGGCGTGCTACGCGGGCGACTTCGCCGCCCGCTCCGACTGCCTCGCGGAGGTCCTGCTGCAGCGCCCCGGGGGGCCGGTGGCGGTGATCGCCGCGACGGCCGAGTCGCACCCGTTGACGAACCTCTACACCGGTCGTTGCGTCCTGCCCGCGCTGGACGGGGGACCGGTGCGGATCGGGGAGCTGTGGGCGAGGGCCCAGCGGGCCGCCCACGCCCTCCGCGACCCGCTCGCCGAGGGCCTCCTGCGGGCGGTGGAGAGCAACGCCGGCGAAGCGGCCGACCTCCCCAGCCTCAAGCGCGACCACCTGTTGCTCTACGCCCTGCTGGGCGACCCGGCGACGCGGGTGCTGCTGCCCGGGCGGCTGCACGTGACGTTGCGGCGGGACGGGGCGGGGTGGCGGTGGAGCGTGGAGAAGCCCGCGGGCGCCCGCACGCTCTACGTCGAGTTCCGCCCCCCCGCGGGCGCGTTCCGCACGTGCACCGACGCGATGCAGCAGGAGCGTGCGGGCGAGCGCTTCCGCACCGCCAACGCGTCCCTGGGCTTCACCCGCCTGCAGGAACTGCCCCCCGACGCGGACTGGTCGGGCGAGATCGCCACGCCCGGCACGCTCCGCCTGATCGCCGTGGGCGAGGGGACGATCTGGGCGGCGGGGTTGGAGCTTCGAGGGGAGAGGTGAGAGGTGAGAGGTGAGAGGCACTAGGGAATAGGCAATAGGCACTAGGTGAGGAGGGGAGGAGGGGAGGAGGGGAGAGGTTAGAGGAGAGCAGCGGCAGGAAGTTTGCCCCCCGCGCCGCGGGTCCCGGCTCACCTCCTGCGTTGGGGTCTCTGGACTCCCGGGACAGGAGGTGGGGATCGGGAGACCCCCGGCGCAGCACTTGCGAGCGACGCGTCAAACGCGTGCGTTGGGGGTCTCCTGACCCCCAACGTCCCGGAAGACCAACGAACGCTTCCGCGATAGCGTAATGGCGGCGCTTCGGTCGCGGCGGCCGCCGCCGCGAAGGGGGCGCTCCAACGACGCTGACGCGGAGGCGTCCCTCGCCCCTCCCGGACGCCGGGGGTCAGGAGACCCCCGGCGCAGGAAGTAGGGGGACAGGAGACCTGTGGCGCGGAGGTTGGGAGCAGGAGACCGGCGGCGCAAAGACCAGACCCGGTGTTCGGCCCGGTGTTCCGCCCCTTAGCGCCGGGGGCGCGCGGGAGTATAATGCCGCGTCGCGGGAGGCGATGCGCTTCGCCCGAGGCGCCCCCCGTACAACGCCAGTTGTTGATCGGTGACCGTTCACGCATTCGCAAGTCCGCCGAAGGCGGAAAGGCGCGAAGAGAGGAAACAGACCCGAAGAAAGGGATTACGCAGATTAGAAGATTACACAGATTGAAGAGAAGAACATGGCTCCTCTGTCTCATCTGTGCAATCTTGAAATCTGTGTAAACCCGCTCTCTCCGGCTGTTTCTTCAGACTCCGTCGCTTGCCTGGGAAGCGTGAACGGTTTCCAAAAATCGAAAATCAGAAATCGAAAATCGAAAATAACAAGATGCCCCTGAGCCTCTACAACACGATGACCCGCCGCGTGGACGAGTTCACCCCCCTCGAGCCCTGGAAGGTCCGCCTCTACACCTGCGGGCCCACGGTGTACAACTACGCCCACATCGGGAACCTGCGGACGTACGTCTTCGAGGACCTCCTCAAGCGGGTCCTCCTGGCGTGCGGGTTCGAGGTGCGGCACGTAATGAACGTGACGGACGTCGGGCACCTCGTCAGCGATGCCGACGCCGGGGAGGACAAGATGGAACTCGGGGCCGCCCGCGAGGGCCGCTCCGCCTGGGACATCGCCGAGTTCTACCGCCAGGCCTTCGTCCGCGACATCGAACGCCTCCACATCCTGCCCCCCGACGTGTGGTGCAAGGCGACCGACTACATCCCCCAGCAGATCGACATGGTCCGCCGCCTCGAAGCCAAGGGCTACACCTACGAGGTCCCGGGCGACGGGATCTACTTCGACACGTCCAGGCTCCCGGACTACGGCAAGCTCGCGAGGCTCCACGTCGAGGGCCTCCAGGCCGGGGCGCGGATCGAGATGGTCGCCGGCAAGCGAAACGCCACCGATTTCGCCCTCTGGAAGTTCAGCCCCCCGGGCACGAAGCGCCAGATGGAGTGGGACAGCCCCTGGGGCGTGGGGTTCCCGGGATGGCACGTCGAGTGCTCGGCGATGGCCATCGACCAGTTGGGCGAGCGGCTGGACATCCACTGCGGCGGGATCGATCACATCGCCATCCACCACACCAACGAGATCGCCCAGACCGAGGCCATGCTCGATCACCCCTGGTGCCACTGGTGGATGCACGGGGAGTTCCTGGTCTTCCCCCGGGACGGGGACGCCGCCGCCAAGATGTCCAAGTCCAGCGGGGAGTTCCTCACGCTGAACCTGCTGGTCGAGAAGGGCTACGACCCGCTGGCGTACCGCTTCTTCCTGCTGGGGGCCCACTACCGCCAGCAGCTCGCCTTCACCTGGGAGGCCCTGGACGCCGCCGCCAGCGCGTTCGCGCGGCTCAAGCGGCTCGCCATCGAGGCCCGCAAGGGCTACGACGGGTCGCAGGAACCCATCGAGAAGCACCTCGCCGACTTCCGCACCGCCTACGAGGACGACCTGAACATGCCCCGGGCGCTGGCGACGATGTGGGGCGCCGTCAAGCACGCCGACTCCAACCCCGGGGAGGTCTTCGCCACCCTCCTGGAGATGGACCGCGTGCTGGGCTTCGACTTCGCGAACCTCCAGGAGGAGGCCCTCACCGTCTCGCCCGAGGAGGTCGAGCAGCTCCTCCAGGACCGCACCGCCGCCCGCAAGGCCAAGGACTTCGCCCGCGCCGACGCCCTCCGCAAACAGCTCGCGGACCTGGGCATCGAGATCATGGACACGCCCCAGGGCACGACGTGGCGGAAGGCTTGACCATGGCCCAGCCCCTGCCCGCCCATCCCGTACAGCGGAGCCACAACCCAATGACCCCTCCCCGCCCCCACGTCCCGTCCCTTCGCGCCCTGTCGGGAGCGCTGCTGCTGGCAGCGGTGCTGCTGGCGGGCGGATGCGCCGACAACGCCCAGACGCACTCCGCCAACGCCATGCGGTCCCAGCGGGCGACGGGAACCCCAAGGCAGTCCAACGCCGGCCGTACCGTCCAGGCCAACGAGGACTTCCTCCGCCGCAGCGCCACCCCCTCCAACCGCGACACCCTCACCAGCCCGCTGCGCCGCAATGCCCCCGTCGCCCGACCCACACGTCCCGTCGCCCCCCGCCCCCCGGCCGTCCCGCCCTCCTCCGATCCCAACCGCCAGAGCGGGCCATGAGCGACCCGCGACCGCCCGCCTACCGGGTCCTGGGCATCGACCCGGGACTGAACATCACCGGGTACGCCGCCGTCGAGTTCGGCGGGCGCGAGCCCACCGTCCTGGAGGCCGGCACGTTGCGGACCAGCCCCGGGGCGCCCATGGCCGAGCGGATCACGCAGATCCACACCGACCTGTGCGAACTGCTCCGCGAACTGGCGCCCGACCTGGTGGCCATCGAGCAGCTCTACGCCCACTACAAGCACCCGCGGACGTCGATCCTGATGGCCCATGCGCGGGGCGTGATCCTGCTGGCCGCCCAGCAGGCGGGCATACCCGTGCAGAACCTGCCCTCGACCATGGTCAAGAAGTCCCTCACGGGCAACGGGCACGCGACGAAACTCCAGATGCAGCACGCCATCCAGGCCGCCTGCCACCTGCCCGAACTCCCCGAACCCCCCGACGTCGCCGACGCCCTCGCCATCGCCCTGTGCGCGGGGCGACGCGCGAAGTAGTCCACGAATTGCACGAATTACACGAAGGGCGGATGGGGGAGGGAGAATGTGCGGGGGGCGAGGGGTAGCGGGAGCGCATACCGACGGGAAGGAGATCGAGCATGACTGAGGAACGGGTGCTGCATCGGAAGCTGAGTTTTGATGTGGTGGGGTGCGCCCAGCGGGTGCATCGGGCGCTGGGCCCCGGGTTCCCCGAAGTCGTCTACCGCCGCGCCCTGTGCTACGAACTGATGGATCGGGGCATTCCGTTCGAGAGCGAGAAGCCCCTGCAGGTCTTCTACAACGACAAGCTGGCCGGGGAGTTCCGTGTGGACCTGCTCGTGGACGGCCTGATCATCCTCGAGCTGAAGGCCCTCAGCGGACTGACCAACGATCACGTCGCGCAGACACTGTCCTATCTGAAAGCATCCGGCCTGCGCCTGGCGATTCTCATGAACTTCGGATCCACGTCGTTGCAGACCCAGCGCGTCGTGCGATAGTTTCACCCAAAGCTCGCTGCGCTATGGCAGTCAGATCGCATAGATGTTAGGATATCGTTCGGTATCCGCACAAGCGGCATCCGCGGCCCCCGGGCGCATCCGCATTTGTGTAATTCGTGAAATTCGTGGACTAGGAAGCCGTCCCCTTTCGTGTAATTCGTGAAATTCGTGGACTAGGAAGCCGTCCCCTTTCGTGTAATTCGTGAAATTCGTGGACTATGATCGCAAGACTGACAGGTCGTTTGCAGGAGGTCGCCGGGGCCGCCATCCTCGTGGACACGGGCGGGGGCCTGTGGTACGAGGTGCTCGTCCCGGCGTGTGACATCGAGCGGCTGACGCGGCGGGTGGGGCAGGAGGTCGTCCTGCACACCATCCACTACATCGAGGGCGACCCGTCGCGGGGGAACGTCGTGCCCCGCCTCGTCGGGTTCCTCTCCGAGACCGACCGCGCGTTCTTCCGCACGTTCACCACGGTCAAGGGCATCGGGATCCGCAAGGCCCTCCGCGCCCTCGCCCGCCCCATCCCCGAGATCGCCGCCGCCATCCAGGCCAAGGACCCCAAACCGCTGACCCTGCTGCCCGAGATCGGCAAGCGGACGGCCGAGCAGATCATCGCCGAACTCCAGGGCCGCATCGACGAGTTCGCCCCCGCCGTCGGGGCGGCAGCGACGGCCGACGCCCTGGGCGAAGGCGCCGTCGAGGCCGTCGCCATCCTCGTCCAGCTCGGCGAACGCCGCCCCGACGCCGTCGCCCTCGTCGAGCGCGTCCTCGCCGTCGCCCCCGAACTCACCGGGGCGGAAGAGATCATCACGCAGGTGTACCGGCTGAAGGCGGGGGGATGAGCGGGAACCAGGAACCAGAAGCCAGGAACCGGGAACCGGGAACCGGGAACCAGGAACCAGGAACCAGGAACCGGGGAGCGGAAGGCGGGGGCGTTACGGAGACGCAGGGCTGCCGATGAACAGGAATCCTCTGGACTAGAGGCACAGAGCAAGACATGCCGGGGAGTGTGCGATGGCCAACGTGCGAGGAAATCGAGGATCGGAACCGAAGTACGGCGATAGCCCGTTCGGGTTTGAGGACCTGGAGGTCTACAAGAAAGCGAGAGACCTGCGGCAGGAGCTGTACAAGCTGATTCGCACATTGCCTGCGGATGAGAAGTTTGCACTGGGCGTACAGATGCGAAGAGCAGCGGTTTCGATCACGAACAACATCGCGGAGGCGTACGGACGATTTCACTGGCAGGAGTCGATCCATTTCTGCCAGATCGCCCGAGGGTCCCTGCTGGAGTCCGTGGACGACCTGAACGTTTGCCAGGATAATGGCTATGCCTGCGTAGAAACGGTGCGGGCACTTCGCAGCAGCGCCGCCGAAGTGCTTCGCCTTCTCAATGGGTATATTCACTATTTGGAGACCAGCAAGAAACAGCAGAACACAAGCCGGTGACGCCGTTGCCCAGCACCACCACAGCAGTTCGTTGCATCCAGTTCCTGCATGCGGCATCCCCCGGCTCCCGGTTCCCGGTTCTCGGTTCCCGGCTCCTGGTTCCTGGTTCCTGGTTCCCGGCTCCTGGCTCCTGGTTCCTGGTTCCTGGTTCCTGGTTCCTGGTTCCCGGTTCCCGATTCCTGACGCTCCCCAGCCCGAGGCAGGCTGAAACACAACTCAACCCCTGAGACGCATACCACCATGGCCAGAGAAAAGATCATCACCACCGCCAGCACCGGGGTCGAGGACGACACCTTCAACGCCGCCCTCCGCCCCGAGATGCTCGACCAGTGCATCGGGTCCCCGGAACTGCTGGAGAAGCTCCGCATCTCCATCCAGGCCGCCAAGCAGCGCGACGAACCCATGGAGCACGTGCTGCTGCACGGGCCCCCGGGGCTGGGCAAAACCACGCTCGCGTACGTCATCGCCCACGAGATGGGCACGACGATCAAGGTCACCAGCGGACCCGCCCTCACGCGGGCGACGGACCTGATCGGCATCCTGACGAACCTCGAGTACCGCGACGTGCTGTTCATCGACGAGATCCACCGCCTCCCCGCGGCCGTCGAGGAGTACATCTACCCCGCGATGGAGGACTACAAGGTCGACTTCGTCGTGGACTCGGGGATGCACTCGCGGACGATCAACCTGCAGCTCAAGCCCTTCACGCTGATCGGGGCGACGACGCGGGTGGGGCTGCTGACACCCCCGCTGCGGACGCGGTTCGGGATCTCGCACCACCTGAACTTCTGGTCCCCGGAGGAACTCCTCGCCCGGGCGCAGATGTCCGCGCGGATGCTGAAGGTGGAGTACGACCCCGAGGCGCTGGAGATGCTCTCCCACCGCGCCCGCGGGACGCCCCGCATCGCCAACCGCCTCCTCCGCCGCTGCCGCGACTACGCCCAGGTCAAGGGCGACGGGCGGCTGACCGTGCCGATGGTGGAGGCGGCGCTGAAGCTCGAGGGCATCGACGCGTTGGGCATGGACGAACTCGACCGCCACTTCCTGCGGAAGATCATCGACGTCTACCGCGGGGGGCCCGTGGGCATCGAGGCGGTGGCGGCGACGCTGGGGGAGGAGACGGACACGCTCGTGGACGTCGTCGAGCCCTACCTGCTGCAGATGGGCCTCATCGCCCGCACCTCCCGCGGGCGCCTCGCGACGATCAAAGCGTACAAGCACCTGGGCGAAACCCCGCCCCGCGAGAGCGATGGGAAGCTCTTCGAGGAGACCGCCCCGGAGTGACACGAGCCCTGGGCGCCACAGTTGGGCGCCACGGCTGGGTGCCACGGCTGCGCTGTTTGCAGCCGTGTCCTTCCCGGGAACACGGCT
>JAWLCQ010000200.1:0-8140 GCA_041687095.1 Phycisphaerae bacterium
GCTGCGCCGTTTGCAGCCGTGTCCTTTTCGGCCGCACGGCTGCAAACGGCGCAGCCGTGGCACCCATGCCGCTTGCTTTCCCGAGAGGCAACCGCCAAGCCGCCCTGCACACCCGCGCCGCAGGGCTCTTGCCCCCACCTCCTGCGCCGGGGGTCTCCTGACCCCCGGCGTCCGGGAGGGGTGAGGAACGCCTCCGCGGCAGCGTCGTTGAAGCGCCCCCTTCGCGGCGGCCGTTCGACAGGCTCAGGACGGGTCCCCGCCGCGACCGAATCGCCGCCATGACGCTATCGCGGAACCGTTCCGCTCGTTCCCGGACGTTGGGGGTCAGGAGACCCCCAACGCACGCGCTTGGGGCGTCGCACGCGCTTGGGGCGTCGCACTCGCTTGGGGCGTCGCACTCGCTTGGGGGGTCGCACTCGCTTGGGGCGTCGTACGCGCTTGGGGGGCCGCACGCGCTTGGACCGCCGCACTCCCATTCCCAAAGAGGCCCCGAACGCATGGACGAGACGCCCATGCCGGGTGCCACGGCTGCGCCGTTTGCAGCCGTGTCCTTCCGGCAGCACGGCTGCAAACGGCGCAGCCGTGGCACCCATGCCGCTTGCTTTCCCGAGAGGCAACCGCCAAGCCGCCGGGCCATTGCACGCCGGGCAATTCCTGCTGGACAGGCCACATGGTTCGGGCTAGAATGTTGCAGGTTGAACACATCCTTCGGACGCCGTGCGGAATCGCCACATCGCTTCATCGTCAGCCAACGCACGGCCGGGCCCGGGTCACGATGGCCGCTTGTGGGCTGTCGCAGGCACTTCTTTCGGGCCGGGATCTCCGCGGGGTGTTCGGTGCGCGCGTGTGCGAAGGAATCGGCGAAAGCGCGGACGGCAGGACGCCGCCCGCTGATTGCGAGAACCGGGTCGAGGGTCGCGACGGCTGAAACGGAGAGTCGGGTTGGCCCGCAAGGGCTGGAGGTTTCTCGACGGGATGAAGCGGAGATCGACAGAGCGTTAGAGCGACGCGGCATTCTTGCACGACGACACGGATGGGAAAGAAGGGCGGCCCGCGGGTCCCATGGATCCGCGGGCTGGTTTTTTGCGCGGCCCCCCCGTAGCATGCCCCCATGCCCGACCGGCGCTTCATCCTGCACGCCCACAGCGGACAGGGGCCGCTGCACTACGACCTCATGCTCGAGGCGGGCGCGGCCCTGGCGACCTGGCAGTTCTCCGCCAACCCCGCCGACCTCCCTGACCCCGCCGACCCCGCCGCGCAGGGCAACGCCCGTCGCCTCCCCGCGCAGAACAACGCCCGCCCCCTCCCCGCCCGCCGCATCCAGGACCACCGCCCCGCCTACCTCGACTACGAGGGCCCCGTGAGCAACGACCGCGGGCGCGTGGACCGCATCGACGGGGGGACATACGTGCTGATCGAGCAGTCCCCCGACCGCTGGGCGCTGGAGTTGCACGGGGACCGCCTCCGCGGGCGATGGACGCTCACGCACCGCCCGGACGCGTCGGACCTGTGGGATTTCCGCCAGGGTTAGCCCGTCACTCCGCCACGATGCTCCCCACGCGCTGCCCCGCCTCCACGGTGTCCCCGGGCAGGACCAGTTCCTCGCTGACGATCCCGTCGGCCGGGGCCTCGACGGCGAAGACGGCCTTGTCGGTCTCCAACTCCAGCAGGGGGTCGCCCGCGTCGACGTGCTCGCCCTCCTGGACCAGCCACTGCACAACCGTCGGGCTCTCCTCGTCCTCGAACTCCGGAACGCGGATCTCCACGTCCATGGCGGTACTCCTTCCCCTTGCCCCCGCGGGGGCGTGCACGTCTGGATGGCGGCACGGGCGTCTGGCCCGTGTCCGCTTGTGGCACGGGCGTCTCGCCCGTGTGTCCCACGGGCATCTTGCCCGTGTCGGGTTGTCGCACGGGCGTCTCGCCCGTGTATCCCCCGGGCGCGACGCCCATCCCGCACCTCTGCCGCACTCCCCCGCGGGGGCGTTTTCGCCCTCCGCCGAGGGGATCTCATAGAATTCATAGATGCCACCACATACCAATACCTCCGGACGACCCCGGACCTCGCGGACGGGCGTACCCCTGCTCCTGCTGCTGACGGCCGCTTTGGGGACGCCCGCGACCGCCGAGTCCGCCGCCGAGCCCCTGCGCATCGCCTACTTCTACTCCCCCACCTGCATCGAGTGTAAACGCGCCCAACCCGCCCTCGCCGCCGCCGAGCGGACCTACGGGGACCGCGTCCGCATCGAGCGGTACGACGTGACGCGGGTCGAGGGCCTCGAGCGGATGCTCGCGTACGAGGAGCGGTACGGCGTGGGCGAAGGCGCTCCCCCGCGGGTCTTCGTCGGGCGGGAGCACCTCGGCGACGCCGACGCCATCCTCGCCCGCCTCGACGGGGCCATCCGCGACGAACTCGCCCGCCGCCGGCGCACCGCACCCGCTCCCGCCACCACGCCCGCGCCCGCACCGCCCGACGCCCGCGGCCCCGCCACCATGCCCACCACCGCGCCCGCCGATCCCAACGCCCCCGCCCCACCGCCCGCGGGCGATGGGCCTCCCACTGTCCACGCCGATGAGGACCACGCTCTCCCTCCTCCTCCGCCCGCCAACGGGGACCCGCCCGCGCCCACCGGGCGCGTCGAGCGGCGGTTCCAGTCCTTCCGCCTCACCACCGTCATCGTCGCCGGGCTCATCGACGGGGTGAACCCCTGCGCGTTCGCGACCATCGTGTTCCTGCTGTCGGCCGTCGCGTACCTGGGCAAGACCCGCCGCGAGGTCGCCATCGTGGGCGTGTGCTTCACCCTCGCCGTCTTCGTCACGTACCTGCTGCTGGGGATGGGCCTGCTGCTGGCGATCAAGGCCTTCGCCATCGACACCGGGGTGTCGCGGTGGCTCACCTATGGGATCGCCGCCTTCACCTTCGTCCTCGCGGGCTGGAGCCTCTTCGACGGCGTGCGGGCGCTGCGGGGCGGCAAGGCCCCGCGGGGCTCGCTGGGCCTGCCCCCCCGCCTCAAGTCCGCCATCCGCCGCGTCATCCGCTCGGGGCTCAAGACGCGGAACCTCGTCCTCGGGTCGCTGCTCGTGGGCTTCCTGGTCTCGCTGCTGGAGTCCTTCTGCACGGGGCAGGTCTACGTCCCCACGATCATGATCATGCTCCGCGACCGCAGCCACCGCCTGACCGCCTTCGCCTACCTGCTGCTGTACAACGTCATGTTCATCCTCCCGCTGGCGGCGATCATGGTGGGGGCGTACTTCGGGGTCCGCTCGGACGTCCTGGGCAACCTGCTCAAACGCCACCTGCCCGCCTTCAAGTTCGCCCTCGCCGGTCTCTTCGCCGCCCTGGGGACCATCCTCCTCGTCCTCTGACCCCGCCTGGCAATGGAGAAACGAACGGCACGGCAACGGGTCGCCGCTTCTTCTCCCTGGTCCCTATTGCCTTCTTCCATCTGCGTTCATCCGCGTTCATCCCCGCGGCTTTTCGGGATGCTCCAACGGTCTCCGCCGGGGCGTCACTTCCGCGTCCGCGAGCGTGTGGACAGCGTGATCATCCGCCTCGCCGGGTCGTCCGTCACCACCAGCAGCGACGCGGTGTAGGGGATCGCCTGCTCCGGGGCCTCCAGGATCGCCTCGAACCGCCCCGCCTCCCCCGCCGGGATCACGTCCGGGTGCGCCCCCGCCGCGATGCACTCGCAGTCCGTCCGCACGGCCACGATCTTCAGCGGACGGGTGGAGGGGTTGGGGATCTCGAACACCACGCGGTGCTCCGTCCCGGGCCCGACCACGCCGAAATCGTGCGTCGCCTCCCGCCCCTCGACGCGCACCACCGGCAGCGCCCCGTCCGTCCCCGCCGTCGGCCGATTGCTCGTGCGCCCGCCGTCGGCCGTCGCGTTCGCATCGCCGGCCCCCGCGGCGTCCCCGTCGGCGGGGTCCTCGGACCCGGCGAGGGTGGCGGCGTTCTCGTCCGTCTGGGCTGCCCGCACCGTCTCGTCCGCTCCCGCCGTCTGCCCCGTGTCCATCCCGTGCAGCAGGTCCTGCGGGCCCACCGGCCCGGGGTCCCGCGGGCTCGCCTGCCCGGGGTCTAGCGGGCTCGCCTGCCCACCGTCCTGCGCGGGCAATGCGGGCGGCGGGCAGGGCCGTCCGCCCCCGCAGCCCCCCGCCTCCCCCTCGCCGCCGCGCGGGCACCCGCTGCACGTCAACAGCAGCCCCAGCACCGCGCACAGGCCCAGTCCCCGCACCACCCATTGCCATGATTGTCCGAATTGCATCATCTTCTTCCGCCTTTCCTGCTCGGAACCTTACGGGCGTGCGCACGGCCGCACCCGTCCCATGACGCCACGCCTCGCGGAATTCTAGGAGCCCGCCCGCGCAGCCCCCCCGCCAAGCCGCAGCCGGTCTCCGGTGGGATCCCGGCAAGTCCTCGCATCCGCTGGATGCGCCCCAGATCCGAAACCCGAAATCTACGATGCCTCCCGCCCCCGCGTACGGTATACTCCCGCCCGCGCGCCGCCGGCCGGGCGCTGCAGAGGAGAGCACACAATGGCTGCCAACGTTTCCCCCCAAACCGACCCCATCCCCCTCGTCGCCGACGTGGACCTGCTCATCGTCGGCGGGTCCTCCTCCGCCGTCGCCGCCGCCCTCGCCGCCGCCGCACGCGGGCTCTCCGTCTTCCTCGCCGCCCCCCGACCCTACCTGGGCGACGACATCGCCGCCCCCTTCGACTACTGGCCCCGCCCCGACGACGAACTCGACACCGACCTCGCCCGCACACTCTTCCCGAAGTTCCCCGATGCGCCCGGCGCCCCCCCCACGCCGATGCACGTCAAGCAGACGCTCGAGCAGGCCCTCGTCGCCGCCAACGTCCCCTTCCTCCTCAACACCCACCCCGCCGGCGTCCTCCGCGACGCGGCCAACCGCCTCCGCGGAACCGTTCTCGCCAACCGCACCGGCCGCCTCGCCGTCTCCGCCGCCACGGTCATCGACGCCACCGAGCGGGCCCTCGTCGCGGGGCCGGCGGGGAGCGCCGTCACCCCCCCCCCCCCGGGGCCGCAGGCCGTCTCGCACGTCACCACCGGCGGGGCCCCCGCCGACGGTTCCGACCTGACCGTCGAGGCCCTCCCGCCCATGCGGGCGCTGTCCGGGGGCGACTACCTCCCGATCCCCGCCCGCCGCTACCGCCTGACCGTGGACCTCGGGACCGGCGACCCCGCCGCACGATCCGCCGCCTACGCCGAGGTCCTCCGCCGCTGCGCCTCGCCCGGAATGTTCCAGCACGCCGAACGCCTCGCCCTCGACGCCACCGACCGCGTCGCGGGCGACCACCGCGTCAGCGAGTGGCCCACGGCCGCCCGCTTCCCGCTCGATGCGCTGCGGGTCGAGGACGGCCTGCACGTCCTCGGCCGCTGCGCCCCGGTGAGCGACGCGGTCGCCGCCAAGCTCGCCCGCCCCGCGCACGGGATGACGCTCGGGCAGCGGATCGGGGAGTCGATCGAGCCCGCCCGCGCACCGCGCGCAGGCGACCTCCGCGTCGAACTCGCGGGCTCCGTCCCCGTCCCCGAGGGCGAGGTCCGCACGCTCCTGCACGGGCTGCGCCCAACCGACGTCCCGCAGCGCACCGTCCCCGCCCCCGCCAACGCCTTCCCGCGCCTCGGGACGTACGACGTGGCGGTCGTCGGCGGGGGGACGGGCGGAGCGCCGGCCGCCATCGCCGCCGCCCGCGCCGGGGCGAGCACGCTCCTGTGCGAGAACCTCTACGCCCTCGGCGGCGTGGGAACGGTGGGACAGATCTGCGTGTACTACTACGGCAACCAGGTGGGCTTCACCGCCGAGGTCGACGCGAGCGTCTCCGCCCTCGAGTCCGACCCCGCCCTCCGCGACGATCCCCGCCGCTGGTCCCGCATCGCCAAGCAGGCCTGGTACCTCTCCGAGGCCCGCCGCGCGTCCGCCGACGTCCGCTTCGCCACCGTCTGCTGCGGGGCATGGGTCGTGGACGGTACGCTCCGCGGGGTGCTCATCGCGGGTCCCGACGGGATCGGGCTCGTCGAGGCCCGCACCGTCATCGACGCCACCGGGTCCGCCGACGTCGCCGCCGCCGCCGGAGCCCCCACCCGCACCATCGACGCCTCCCACGTCGCCGTCCAGGGCGTGGGCCTCGCCGCCGTCCACCCGCTGGCAGTGGTGCGCAACAGCGACCACACCTTCTCCGACGACTCCGACGCCCTCGACGCGACGGCCATGCTCGTGACGACGAAGCGCAAGTTCCCCGGGGAGTTCGACCTCGCCCAGCTCATCGACTCCCGCGAGCGGCGGCAGATCGTGGGGGACCTGTCGCTCACGCCCGCCGACTTCCTCACCGACCGCCGCTTCCCCGACTCCATCTGCCTCGCCTCGTCCAACTTCGACACGCACGGGTACACCGTCCACCCCCTCTTCACCGCCAAGCCCCCGAACAAGGAGCGGATGTGGGTCTACGTGCCCTACCGCTGCCTGCTGCCCCAGGGGCTCGACGGGCTGCTGGTGACCGGCCTGGGCGTCAGCGCCCACCGCGACGCGCTGCCCGTCATCCGCATGCAGGCCGACGTCCAGAACCAGGGCTACGCCGCCGGATACGCCGCCGCCCTCGCCGCCCGCTCCCGCACCACCGTCCGCCGCATCGACGTGGGCGAACTGCAGCACCACCTCGTCGAGATCGGCTGCCTGCCCGAGAGCGTCCTGAGCGACCAGGACACCTTCCCCCCCACCGACCGTGCGCTGCAGGATGCGGTGGACAGCGGCTGGGACGCCTACCGCGGGCTCGCCCTGTGCTTCGAGCACTTCGACCGCGCCCAGCCGCTCCTGCGCCAGGCGTACGCCCAGGCGAGCGAACCGGCGCGGAAGCTCCGCTACGCCCTGGTCCTGGGCCTCATGGGCGACGCGACCGGGGCGGACACGCTTGCCCGCGAGGTCGCCTCGCGCACGTGGGACGCGGGGTGGAACTACCGCGGGATGCACCAGTTCGGCATGAGCGTCTCGGAACTCGACGCCCTGCTCCTCGCCCTGGGCCGCTGCGGGGACCCCGCCGCCTGGGACGTCCTGCTGGCCCAGGCGGGCACGCTGCTCACCACCGCCCCCGCCCCGGCCGTGCCGGCGTCCAACGCCCCCCCCGCTGCGCCCGCGCCCGCATCCAGCGCATCCGCGTCCGCCGCAGCCGCATCCGCCGGCTCCCCGGCGTCTGCATCCAGCGCCCCCGCTGGGGCGTCCGCGCCCCCTGCCTCCGCCGAGCCTGATTTCAGCCATTGCCGCGCCCTCGCCGAATCCTTCGAGTCCCTCTACGCCCGCCATCCCAACGCCTCCGCCGCCCGCGCCCTCGCAGACATCCTCCGCGCCCCCGGCGTGCAGGGGCATGCCCTGACGACCCTGCACGCCCTGCAGGAGCGCCTGGACCTCGACGCCTGCAACAACATCCTCCGCAACCGCGCCCTGCGGGAACTTCACCTCGCCCGCGCCATCTTCCGCTGCGGCGACGAGAACGGGCTCGGCCGCTCCACCCTCCTCGCCTACGCCGCCGACCTCCGCGGACCCTTCTCCCGCCACGCCCGCGCCGTCCTCGCCCAACCCTGCCCCGCCGCCGGCCCAACGTAGCGCCCCCCAACCTACCGGCCGCTCAAGGCGTACGGTGTGCCCAAGGCGTACGGTGTGCCCAAGACGTACGGTGTGCCCAACGTAGGGCGTGCAGGCGGCGGAGCGAAGCGCAGCCGTCTGCACGCGGAACGGAGCGTCCCGACGCCCCAAGCGCGTGCGGTGGGGTCTCCTGACCTCACCTCCTGCGTCGGGAGTCTCCTGACCCCACCTCCTGCGTTGCGGTCTCCTGACCCCACCTCCTGCGTTGGGGTCTCCTGACCCCACCTCCTGCGCCGGGGGTCTCCTGACCCCCGGCGTCCGGGAGGGGCGAGGGGGGCGGCCGCGGCAGCGCCGTTGGAGCGCCCCCATCGCGGCGGCGGCCTGGTCCTGAGCCTGTCGAAGGGCTGGGTCCTGAGCCTGTCGAAGGGCCGCCGCGACCGAAGCGCCGCCATAACGCTATCGCGGAAGCGTTCGTTGGCCTTCCCGGACGTTGGGGGTCAGGAGACCCCCAACGCTCGCGCTTGGGGCGTTGCTGGAACCTGCCGGG
>JAWLCQ010000201.1:0-8128 GCA_041687095.1 Phycisphaerae bacterium
CCCGCGCGATCCCACCGTGCCGGTCGCCCCGGGGCCCCCTCACCGCCCTCGCTGCGCTCGGGCACCTCTCCCCGCGGGGAGAGGGGTTGAAGCGCCCGCTTGCCGGCCTCTTCCCCGATTCCTGGTTCCTGGTTCCTGGTTCCCGGTTCCCGGTTCCTGGTTCCTGGTTCCTGGTTCCTGGTTCCCGGTTCCCCGGTCCCCTGCTTCCCCATCGCGTGACCCCCCATGGCCAAACCACGCAATAGCATCCTCGACCTCCTCACCTACCTCGCGGTCCGCGTGTTCGCGATGATCGCGCACATGTTCCCCGTCGAGGCCAACTACGCCACCGCCCGGGTCCTGGGCGACCTGCTGTTCCGCTTCGACCGCCGCCACCGCGAGCGGGCGATGCAGCACCTGCGGCTGAGCTTCCCGGACTGGACCGAGCGCCGCTACCGCCGCGTCGCCCGCGATTCGATGCGGAACATCACGTACCTGGGCGTGGAGTTCCTGTTCACCACCCGCCTGCTCACGCCCTCGACGTGGCGGAGGCACGTGCGGTTCGGGGACCTGTCGGAGGCGCTGCGGCTGCAGTTGGAGCGGCGGACGGGGGTGATTCTGCTGACGGCCCATTTCGGGAACTGGGAGATCGCCGGGTACACGATGGCGGCGTTGGGGTTCCCGAGCGTGTCGGTGGCGCGGCGGCTGGACAACCCGCACCTGGACCGCTACGTCTTCCAGGTCCGCGAGGCCGCCGGGCAGCGGATCGTGGACAAGAAGGGGGCGATGAAGGACGTGCCCGAAGTCCTCGACGCCCACGGGTCGGTGGGCTTCGTCGCCGATCAGGATGCCGGGCGCAAGGGTGCGTTCGTGGACTTCTTCGGCCGAAAGGCCAGCACGTACAAGAGCATCGGCCTGATGGCGATGCGGTACGGGGCCCCGATCATCGTGGGGTACGGCAAGCGGCTGGAGGAGCGGTTCGAGTTCGAGATCGGCGTGCAGCGGATCATCCACCCCTCCGAGTGGGCCCACCGCGACGACCCGCTGCTGTGGATCACGCAGGAGTACACCCGCGCGGTCGAGGACCTCGTCCGCAGCGCCCCCGCGCAGTACCTCTGGGTCCACCGCCGCTGGAAACACCGCCCCAAGGGCGAGGCGGAGACAAGCGACGGGGTCGCTTGACCATTTTCGATTTTGGATTTTCGATTTTCGATCTGGGTTGGGCCGTCTGGGCGCGGGGTAGGTCTCCCTCACGCGTCAGCCCAATCTGAAATCCAAAATCCAAAATCGAAAATCGAAAATCGAAAACGCCCTCACCAGCTCTTGGTAAGGGCAATCCCCGCCCCGCTGGGCGTGGGGTAGGGCACGATGTCCATGCCCATGAGCTTCGTTTCGTGGTTGTGGGCCACCGCATACCCGATGGCCATGCCCATCAGCGCCCCGCTGACCACGTCGGACAGGTCGTGGTTCCTCGCGTCCACGCGCTCGTAGCCCACGAACGCGGCGAACGCAAACGCCGGGATGCCCACCCAGGGCCCGTACTGCTCGTTGAGCACGGTGGCGACGGTGAACGTGCTGGAGGTGTGCCCGCTGGGCCACCCGAGATCCTCGCCGTTGGGGGACTCCGTGCGCACGATGCCCTTGAGCGCGAGCGTCACCACACCGTTGATGGCCAGGGCGTTGATCATCGTGCGGGCGTTCTCGTAGTTCTTGACGTCGTCGGTGGCGATGGACGTCAGCAGCCACGCCCCGGCGACGGCGAAGTGCGCCCCGGGGTTGCCGCCCACGTCCCCGACCTGTTCGAGCCACTGCGGCAGTTGCGAGCCCCGCTCCGTGTAGTGGTCGGCGGTGCAGTCGTCCGCGTCGGAGGCGCAGAGGGCGATCCCGGCGGCCCCGGCCGCCGCCAGGCCCGCCAACGCCCACGGGTTGGTCGCCGTCGCCTTGGTATCGTCCCACAGCGAGGCGGGCATGTCCTTGCCGTAGCGGCCAAACGACCGCCAGAAGTCCCCCGGGTACGCCGGACCGAACTCCCTCCGCCCCGTGGCGGGATCCACGCGCACGCCCGCGGCGGCGGTGGGAGGCGGTTCGGCCGCGGGGGCCGGATCGCGGGCGGCCGTCGACCCGCCTGCGGCCGGGTCGGCCGACGGGCCCTGGGCGAGGACGGCATCCCCGCCGCCGCGCCCATCGTTCGCCAGGGCCAGGGCTCCGAAACGGAACCAGTGGCTCGCATCGTTCACGGCATCGCTGCGGGGGGCGGGGCTGTCGGGCGGTTCAAAGTCCGCCGCCGCCAGGGCCGGACCCATCGCGGCGGGGCGGGCGCCGGCGAGGCGGAGATGATCCCGAACCGCCAGGGAGGCGGAGGCATCGTCCGTCGGACAGCAGCCGGTGAGGCACCAGAGGCACGAGACGACGAGGGCGACAAGGGCACGGCGCATGGGTGACTCCTTTTCTCCAGCCGCGACACGTCTATCGCGGCAGGTTATGGTATCGCGCGCCGCCGCCCCGGACGCAAGATCGTCCGAAATTCGCTCGCGCGAGGGCGGGCAACCCGCAGCTCCGAAGCTCGGCGATGAACCGCAAAAAGGGTAACCGTTCACGGGAGTGCGGGCCATAAGCCCCGCACCGCCTCGAAAAAGGGGACAGGCACCTGCGAGGCAAGACGCATGCCGCTGCGGAGCCCGTCCCCTTTTTCAAGGCTCCCTGCGCCTACCCCGCCTTCGCCTCTCCCGCCTTCGGATACCGGCGGTCTCTTTTCTTCACGCCTTCGCTGCTGTTTGCGAAGGCGTGAACGGTTACCAAAAAAGAAGCAGGGGCACGCGGGGTGCCCCTGCTTTGAAGGATCAGTGGGTCGGATCGGCCGGGCTGGAACTAGCGGCGGCGGCGGAGGAGGCCGGCGAGGCCGCCAAGCCCCAGGACCGCCAGCGTGGTGGGCTCAGGGACGTGCAGCCCCTGCGTCGCCGTGTCCGGGGCCAGGTCGTACGTCTGAACCGCCGAACCCAGATCGTGCGTCGCCGCCCACAGCGTGAACTCCGTCGCCGGGATGTCCGACTTGAGGATCTGCAGTTCGAGCGTCTTGCCGCCGTCCTCGGTCTCCTGCTGGGCGACGGGAGCCTTGATGCTGAAGCCCGTCCCGTTCCAGCCGTAGTGCACGTCCCACCCGTCGAATTCGTTCGTGCCCAGGCGGTTGAAGTGCGTGTCCACGATGTAGTCCACGCCCTGCATCCCGGAGGGGATGTAGGTCGTGTCACCGTAGTTCGCCCCGCCCGGCTGGTAGTCGATGTAGATGCCGTAGATCCCCGCGTAGTTCGTCCCCAGATACGACGGGGCCTCCCGCAGACTGATGCGGAAGTAGTAGTGCGAGGCATCCTGGGCGAACGAGACGTTCAGGATATCCCTCCCGCCCGACAGCGCCGGGTCCACCGGATCGCTCAGCGATACCGCAGGACTCCCATTGTACAGGTAACCGGCTTGGGCTGCTCCCGCGAGAGCGAGCAGCAGTGTAAGGCTCACCATCAATCTCATTGTCCGCTCCTTTGATATGGACCGTGACCTGCCTGGGCTCTGAATTCCGCGGTCACTGCCACCGATTGTAAGCCGAATGCCGTGTTTGTCAAGAATAAAGCACACGACGTTGGTGTCAAATCCGCAGCCGAAGCGGGGTTTTGGCGTGAAGGCGGGAAAGCAGTCGGAGTGTTCCGATCTTTCCCCGGGGGGGCAGGAGGCCAAGGAGGATGCCCGGGCGGGACGCGGAGGGCGGGGCGGCGGGCGGGGCCCAGGGGTAGGGCGCGCAACCGTCGCAGCGAAGCGGAGACGGTTGCGCGCGGGATGCGGCGTCCCGCGCGGGCGGGATGGTCAGCGGGTCTGGAGGTGGAAGTACGCCCGGTGACGGCGGGCCGCGCCCTACGCCTTCGCCGCGCCCTCGCGGAGTTCCTTGCTGATGCGGACGGCGCACCAGTTGCGGCCGCACATGGAGCAGTAGTCGCCCTCGGGGCCCATGTCGCGCTGGCGGATCTCGCGGGCGGCGTCGGGGTCGAAGGCGAGGTCGAACTGGGCGTTCCAGTCGAAGCGGGCGCGGGCGTCGGAGATGGCGTCGTCGCGCTCGCGCGCGCCGGGCAGGTGGCGGGCGACGTCGGCGGCGTGGGCGGCGATGCGGTAGGCGACGCAGCCCGCCCGCACGTCCTGGGGCGTGGGCAGGCCGAGGTGCTCCGTGGGCGTGACGTAGCACAGGAAACTCGCCCCGTGCACCGCCGCCGCCGTCGCCCCGATCGCCGACGTGATGTGATCGTACCCCGGGAAGGCGTCGGTCACGATGGGCCCCAGGACGTAGAACGGGGCCCCGTCGCAGACGGACTCCTGGCGCTTCATGTTCATCTCGATCTGGTCGAACGGGACGTGCCCGGGCCCCTCGACCATCACCTGCACCCCCGCCTCGCGGGCGCGCTGGACGAGTTCGCCCAGGACGTCGAGTTCGGCGAATTGGGCTTCGTCGGAGGCGTCGGCGAGGCAGCCCGGGCGAAGCCCGTCGCCCAGCGAGTACGTCACGTCGTACTGGCGGCAGATGGCCGAGATCTCGTCGAACATCTCGTACAGCGGGTTCTCGCGGCCGTGGTGGAGCATCCACTTCGCCAGCAGCGACCCCCCGCGTGAGACGATGCCCAGCTTGCGCCGCATCGCCACGGGCACGTGCGCGCGGAGGAGGCCCGCGTGGATGGTGAAGAAGTCCACGCCCTGCTCGGCCTGGTGCGCGATGGCGGCGAGCATGGCGGCGGGGGTGAGGTCCTCGACGGGCGTGTGGACGATCATCGAGTACATGGGGACGGTCCCGATGGGCACGGTGGCATGGGCGAGGAGGTGGGCGCGGATGGCGTCGAGGTCGCCCCCGGTGGAGAGGTCCATGACCGCGTCGGCCCCGTAGCGGACGGCCCATTGGAGCTTGACGAGTTCCTGATCCTGGCAACTGCTGTCAGGGGACGCGCCGATGTTGGCGTTGATCTTGGTGGTCAGCTCCCGCCCGATCCCGCAGGGGTCGAGCTTGGCCGCCCCCGCCCGCGTTCCCGCGAGGTGGCGGCGGTTGGCGGGGATGACCAGCCGCCCGGCGGCGATCTCGGCGCGGACGAACTCGCCCGTGCGGTTCTCCCGCTGGGCAACGCGGTGCATCTCGGGCGTGATCGTGCCCTGGCGGGCCTGCTGCAGTTGCGTCATGTCGGTGTCCTGCTGCTCTGTCGTGGAGGAAACAGTGGGGCGGGACCCGCCCGGGGGGCCGGGGGATCTCGCCCCGATCGCGTCGCGGGAGGCCGCGGGGCTTCCCGGGTCACCCCCCGGACGCAGTCCGGGGGCGTTGGGGGCGGAAGGGCGGGGAGAAACAGGGCGGGGGGCCCGTGCGGATCTCGTCCCGGTCGCTTCCCTACGCAGCTTACCCCGACGTCGTCGGAATTCGCTGATCAGGTTCCAAGGGTCGTCTCAGCCCCGGTGCCAGCCACCGAGGCGCCCCTAGCAAACCGTGTACGCCGACATTCTAGCACAGGCGGCGGCGCGGGGCAACGGGGCTTTGGGCCAAGTGCAGGGCGACCGCAAAGTCGCCGTCGTGGGTGCCACGGCTGTGCTGTTTACAGCCGTGCTCGTACGAGCGCGAGGCGGAACACGGGTTCTGCGAACCCGTGGCACCCGGCGAACCGGACTTTGCGACGGCCCTGGGGGCAAGCCCAACTCAACTGCCCCCTCCCGTCGGCCGATGATGGACAACGGTGACGCGCATGGGCACATCTGGAACAATTCGTGAGCTTCTCCGTCTGGCGGCGCTGGCCGCCATTGCCGCCGTGGTGCTTCTGCTGACCGCCCGCGCTTCGGGCGGGGTGGTGACGGGCGGTGCGGACACCGCCGTTGGCGCTACGGTATCGGCGGCGATCGCGGAGTGGCAGGGCGCCACGGCCTCGCGGTCCGCGGAACCTCCCCCCCCGGGGTGGACGCGGACGGGCGGCTGGGGGGCGAACGCGGACGCCCTGCCCGACCCCCACACCGCGTGGCGGCGCTCCGCGAACGTGGACCTGCCCCCTCCGGTGAGTCCCCGTTCCGTTTCCCCCGTCGAGTTCGCGGGCATCCCGCGAAGCTTCGCCCGTGCCGCGGGGACGGCGATGGAGGGGTGGGACGGGGCCAGAATCCCGGCGGAGATGGTTGCGGGCGGCGGATACCACGAGGAATCCGAGCCTGACGCCCTGCCTCTGGGCCTGCTGTGCGTGGTGGCCCTGCTGATCATCGGGGTGGAGTACGCGGGGCGGGTCAGTCGCGCGGAGGAATGGCCTCTCCCGTCAGTTCGCGGAGCTTGTCGCGAATCGACGCCGCATCCTCGTATCGCTCTTCCTTCACGGCCCGGGACAGTTCGGCCCGCAGTTGGTCTTCCGGTGCGACGGGAAGCTGCCTAGCGAGTTCCTTCTCCATCGCGCGGAGGATCTCGATCTCCCCGGAGTGGGCGTGCATGTCGTCGCTGAGGTCGCCCATCTTCCGCCTCGCCTCGCGGATCTGGGCAATGCCCCTGCGGATCGCCGCCAGCGCCGCCCGCGGGCGGTTCTCGCGGAACGCCCGCAGCGCGCGGGCCCGCGTGTACATCATCAGCACGTACGACCGGTACTGCTCCAGGGCTTGGCGATCCGACTCCTCCTTCGCATACGCTCCGCAGAAGTCCATCAGCCGCAGGTTCCGCCGCGTGTCCCGCATCACCGCGTCGAAGTGCTCCAGCACGAACTCCGCCAGGTAGCGATGGTAGTACATCACGCCCTCGGCGCGGAGCAGCTCGCACTCCGACTCGTCGAGTTCAAACCCCTCGTCCGTCCCGTACTCCGCCCGGTACTGCTGCAGCCGCCGCTCGTAGTAATCGAGCAGGCTGTCCACCCCGAACGGGCGCGTCCCGTCGGGCCGCCCCGTCGTCTCCATCTGCAGCAAACCCAGGTCCAGGCGCACCTGGATCTTCTCCTGTCCATCCGCACCCTGGATCAGGCGGGCCGAAATCTTGTCCGGCTCGTACGGCCAATCCCTCAGAATGTTCCCGATGTCGAGGTTCACATCCACATTGTATGCCCGAGTTGACCGTCCGGCCACGACCGTTTGCGGGCTCGGGACATTCCCGCTACTCCACCCGCTGGTATTCGACATCCACGACAGGCTGCTGCCCGACAAGGGAGAAGTCGCCGATCCGCACGATGCGCACCCGCTTGGGGAACCCGATCCCCCGCGAAACGAGCAGTTCGTAATCGTACAGCGCCACCGTGCCGTCCTCCCCCACCGCATCCCCACCGGCCGTCACCATGTGCAGCAGGCGGCTGTCGGGGTCGAAGTAGTAGGCTTGCGTCCCCTGCGGATCGTTCGCGACGCCCACGCGGATCAGCCGTCGGCCGCGGAGGGAGACGGTCTCGGCGCTGACGGGGGTCCCCGGGCCCCGGGTGAGATTGACGGGCCCGCGGAGGCGGTGCGCCAGGAGGCTCAGGCTGTCCAGGAGCAGGCGGCGATGCTCGGGGCGGAGGGCGGACTCGCCCTGCACGAACTGCCCGCTGCCGTCCTCGCGAACGGTCAGCGCCCAGCCCTGGTCGGCGGCGGCCTGCCCGGAGGCGTCGATCCGACCGGCGTTGAGGTCGATCACGTGATCCTGGAGGGAGACGTAGGCGGCCCCCTGCGCGTCGTAGACCGTCACCAGGGCCTTCGCCCGCAGCGGCCGCACGCTCCGCCACTTCTCCGCCCCCCCGATGGCCTCGACGGCCGACTCGACGACCCGCCGGCCGGAGTCCAGGTCCTGCTGGGTCATCTGCCCGTTGTTCATGTCTCCGGCCCCGTTGGGCCCGTTGCACCCCGCCCCGAGAATCATCAGCAGCGACGCGACGGCCAGACAAGCACGCGTTGGGTTCATGGCATCTCCTTGGATGGTTTCACATCAAAGTGTACCGACTCAAACCGCCGATGCCAACTAGCGCTCCGCACGGAGCAGGGCATCGTAGTGATACGTCCATCCTCAAATGCCTCGCCCAAGCCTCGCAGGCGTGCATCGCGGGTCTCCTGCCCCGCCCCAAGCGCATGCGGCGCCCCCAGCGCGTGCGACGCCCCAAGCGCATGCGGCGCCCCCAGCGCGTGCGACGCCCCAAGCGCGTGCGACACTCCACGCGCG
>JAWLCQ010000202.1:0-8051 GCA_041687095.1 Phycisphaerae bacterium
TTCCATGGATGTCTTGAATCTACTGCTCACCTGTTCTCCTGCTCGCCTGCTCTAGCAGCCCGTTTCTAAACGGGCTGCTAAGCCCACCGACTGCGTCGGTGGGATCCGTCCCGTCGGAGCAAGCGGTCCCCTGCGCACCGTACCCGTCCGGTCCGATGCACCCAGGGAACGCTCTCTACTTCCCCTCGGGCGCCTTCTCGGGCTGCGGGGCCTGCGGAGCGTTCAACTGCTGCCGCACCGCCTCCCGCAGCGCCTGGTCGAACGCCTGCCCCTCGTCGAGCCCCTGCTTCTCCATCTCCGCCTTCACGTGCGCGTCCCGCTGCTGCGACAGGCCCTGGATCTGCTTCTGCAGTTCCGCCCGCTGCGCCGCGAGCTGCTCGACGTGCTCCTTCCGCTGCTCGGGCGTCATCTCGCGCATCTCCTCGGGCAGGTCCTCGTCCTTCATCTCCTCGACCTTCACCTTGCCCGCGGCCTCCGCGTCGACGAGGTCCCACGCGTCGTTGTCGTAGAGCTTCGTGGACTTCGCGCTGGCCCGCTCCGCCGCCGCCGGGGCGCCCAGGGACGACGCGTTGTCGTCCTGCGCCGCCTGGTTCGCCTTCCCCTCCCGTCCCCGCTGGCCGTACCCGACGTACGTCTTGTTCAGTTCGGCCCCCAGTTCCACGAGCTTCTTGTCGTACGGGGTCGCCACCACCACCGTCCCCCGGTCCTGATCGATGGCCGCGTACGTCCCGTCGGCCCAGGCGGCCGCGTCGGACCAGCCCGTCTGCCGCCCCTCGTCCGCTCCCCCGCAGAAGATCGTGTTGACGACGATCCCCTTCGTCGCCGCCGCCTTGCAGATGTCCTGGAGCTTGTGCGCGGGATCCTGCGTCGCGGGCTCGTTGCCCGCGACAAAGAGGATCCGCACCGTCGCGGGGTCCTCGCTCCACTTCAGCTCCTCCGTCGCCGCCCGCACCACCCGCGCCACGTACTCCGTCCCCCCGTTCGTCTTCAGCGCGAACAGCTTCCCGTACACCGTGTCCAGATCGTCCGTCAGCTCGCACACCCGCTCCACCCAGCCGTTCTCCGAGTTCAGCCCGTCGTTGCCGTACTGGTACAGCGCCACGCGGAGCTTGGGGACGGGCTTGGCCGTGGCGATCTCGTTGACGACCGCCCACAGCTTCTGCTTCGCCGAGTCGATCAGCCCGTCCATCGAGTTCGACGTGTCCAGGCAGATGACAAGATCCACCTGCCGCACGCTCCCCACCGGCTGCGTCGTCGGCGCTTCCGCCGATGCGGCGATCGCGGGCGCCGCCGCCGGTCCCACCGTGCCCTGCGGGCTGCCCGGCTCGGCCGCCCACGCCGCGCCCACCACCAACGCCACCGCCACCACCACCGCACCGCACCACACGATTCCGATTCCCGTCGTCTTCATCATGGGCCCCTTTCATCTGATGGTCCTTCCCGATTAGACGCACGCCGCCCGCTACGGTTCCCCACTGCGCGTCGCGCCCACGGACACTTCCCAAAGGAAGGCAGGGATGCAGGGGATGCAAGGGATTGGGCAAGGGCGGAGGAAACGGTGCGGGGCTCGCACGCAACGGAGGACGGGCATGGGGCGCGTAGCGCGCAGTCCGTTCGCCGGACGCTTGCGGATCTGCACTGCAAACGCGCAAGATCCTCGCCTTTTCGAGGATGTTTCCGGGTCCTCAAACGGCGCTCACTTCGATTGGGGCCGTGGCAGGGGCGACAGCCCAATCGGAAATCGAAAGTCGAGAATCGAAATTGGGAGCGGGCGCAGCCCGCGCTGCGCTTCTTCTGAGCGGACAGCACGCTCCCGGACTCGCCCCTCCGCGGACCCACCGTCCGCCTCCCTCCGATCCCCTGCATCCCCTGCATCCCCGCTCGACTATCAGGACGCCGCGGAACCGTGCGGCGGCCGTCAGGTCGTGCGCTCGCCCTCGCGGCGGATGAGGGTGAGGAACATCCGCTCCGCCGGGGTGGCCCCCTTGCCGCGCCGGCGGATGACCCCCACCGGGCGGACCCACTTGCGCGGGTCCTGGAAGCGGATGAACGACAGGTCCCCGTGCGATGCCTCGCGGGCGATGTTCTCCCGCGGGAGGATGCTGATGCCCGCCTCGATGTAGATCGCCCGCTTGAGCAGTTCGATGTTGTCGAACTCCATCACGACGTCCACCTTCACGTGCGACGCCTTGAGCAGCCGGTCGATCGCCCGCCGCGTCGGGATGCCCCGGTGGAAGGCCACGAACCGCTGCCCCTCCAGGTCCCGCGGGGCCAGCACCGTCTCCCCGGCCAGCGGGTGCTGCGGGTGGCACACCACCACGAGTTCCTCCTCGGCGAGGGGGATGGTCTCGATGGAGCGGTGCTTCTCGGGGTACGCGACGACGCCCAGGTCCATCTCCCCGCTGATGACGGCCGAGTAGATCCGCGACGAGGTGGTGTACTGCACGTGGAGGTTGACCTCGGGGTGGTCGCGGAGGAAGCGGCGGACGAAGCGGTCGACGATGTACAGCCCCGCGGAGTAGATCGTGCCCATCCGCAGCACCCCGCGGATCGAGTCGGCCGCCGAGCGGACCTCGCCCGTGAGCTGCTCGTAGCGGCGGAGGATCTCGCGGCAGCCCTGATAGAAGGTCTTCCCCGCCTCCGTCGCCGCCACCCCCCCCCCGCCGCGCGACACGAGCTGCACGTTCAACTCGCGCTCGAGCTTGGCCAACTGCTGCGAAACCGCCGACTGGGACACGAAGTTCACCTCGGCCGCCCGCGAGAAACTGCCCGTATCGACCAAGTCGCAGAAGGTTTTCATCACGTCCAGGTTCATCGCCACCTCTGATGGCCGATATTACCACAGCTTATGGCCGCGGTCCACACCCCCATCCTCCCCTCGCCCCATCACGCCCTCGCCATCATCCCCTCGCCGCCGCGGGTGCCACGGCTGCGCTGTTTGCAGCCGTGCTCCTACGAGCGCGAGGCGGAACATGGGTTCTGCGAACCTGTAGCGCCCGGCGCTTGCCGCGTAGGTGCCTGTCCCCCTTTTCGAGGCGGTGCGGGGCTCCTCACCCGCACTGCCGTGACCGATTGCCCTTTTCGCAAACCTTCAGACCCGTCGAAAATGCCCTTGTGTCCTGTTCGCCAAGCCTTATAATCGTCGAAAGAGAAACGCGATCGGGGCGTAGCTCAGCTTGGTTTAGAGTGCTTGACTGGGGGTCAAGAGGTCGCAGGTTCAAATCCTGTCGCCCCGACTTTGGTACACCACGGCCGCTCGTAAGGGCGGCCGTGGTCTTTCCATAGGGGCCTGGCGGCAGCATTCAGGCGGAAAAGGAGGGACGGTTACGTTTTTCCCGATGCGCTGCGATTCCGAAATGAGTAAGCGTCCCTCATTTCCTCTCATTTCCTCAGTTCGCCACCGAAGACGCCCGGGTCCTCAAGATCGGCAGGCCGCAGCGTTCCGAGATGACTTCCGCCCACCGGGAGAGCTTGCCGGGGCGGTAATCGCCGACCAGCGGGTAGCGTTTGAGAATGCCCTCTTCCTTGACGATCAGGTTCAACTGACTGAACGTTGCCACGCAGCGTCCCTCTGGGTCGGGCCTGGTCGCTTCCCCGGTAAGGACTTGCAGCCCGTACACATCGTCGATCGGGAAGGTCTTGCACAACCGCGGGCAGGAGACGGTGCGCTCCATCGGCCTGCAGATGAACCATGCCCGCCGGTCGCGGAATCGCTCATAAAGAAGCACGCCAGCCAGGAAGGCGGCACCGAGGAACCAGCACCACCAGGCCGCCCCGACGAGGAAACCCGCCACGTCCTCCGGGACAATGAGCCACCTATGGGACCAGTAGAGCCCCGCCCCCACCAGAGCGAACAGAAGCAGACTCACGATTCCCAGCCGCAACAGCGGCCTTGGTCTGATCCGCACTTCGCATGACGATACATCCACTCGCCAGACCGGCGAGGACGAGTAGAGTCGATCATCGTGCGCCAGTTCGCGGAATTCCACCGGCGTCTGATCATCCACGTAGTGCGCCGCCATCCACATCTCCCTTTGGACTGCCCGCTTCTGCCGATATCGTACCTCCCCCATCGATGTGAGTCCATGATCCACGGTCGGCAGGTTTGTGGCCGGCAAGATGGCATGGGCCGGCGCCTCTTACGCCTCAACTTTCCCTGAATGCCCTGGCAGCAGTACGTGGAGAGCCGCCTGCAAGATTTCCAGCAGCGGTAATCGTCCACCCCGCGGGGGTCCAGCGGAAAAGGAGGGACGGTTACGTTTTTCCCGATGCGCTGCGATTCCGAAATGAGTAAGCGTCCCTCATTTCCTCGTCCCTCATTTCCTCATTTCCCCCTGCGCCTCCTTCACCGGCTCGTCCGGCAAGGCGTGGTACCTGCTGGCCGACCCCAACCGCCTGCCCGCCATCGAGGTGGCGTTCCTCAACGGCGTGGACCGGCCCACGGTGGAGAGACCGATGCGGACTTCTCGACGCTGGGCATCCAGTTCCGCGGGTGCATCGACTTCGGCGTCCGCGAGCAGGACTTCCGTGGAGCGGTTCGGATGAAGGGCGAGGTCCAACGGTTAGGGATTCGGCCGCTGGGGCCACCGGCGCTTGAGGGAACGCGCAACGAGGATCAAGGCGAGGGCCAGCAGGGCGAAGTGCAGAAGCTGCAGAGCGACACCGAACTTCGTTATGAACTCCCCGGGCGTCATCTCGCCAGCGCCCCAGCTGGATCCCATGGCAATCAACGAGAACGGGAACAGCCAAGGGCGCTGGCCCGCAAGGGCCTGATCCAGGAAGTGCTGCAGGAGCAGACCGGCAGCAGCGTCGAGCCACGGCCAGAGGATGAGGACGGCCCCGAGGAAGAGGAAGCTCCCGACGCGCGTTCGGCGAAAGCACCGCCAGCTCCCGGCGGCGATGGCCGCCGTCAGAGTGACGTAGAGGATGAAGGACACGACGATTTCAGCAGTGGTCACGGCGTAGCGCTCCCAATGGGTTTCGGGCAGGCAGCGTACCACGTGACCATCCGCTGGACCAGCACACTGAGGAGAGAATGCTATGGCAACCGCAACGTTTGTTCAGAACGGCAACAGCATCGAGCACACCCCCGGCAGCGCCGTCGCGGCCGGGGCCGTGGTCGTCCAGGGGGCCCTGAGAAAAGGAGGGACGGTTACGTCTTTCCCGATGCGCGGCGATTCCGAAACGAATAACCGTCCCTCATTTCCCTGCCTTGCTCAGCAACGGGTGCTTGACGCGATGGCGACGCAGGCAGGGCGATCCTGCGGCGGCGAAGGAGTATGGAATGGATGGCTCAGAGAGCAAGCGGCGGGCGCGCGGTTGGCCTCACTCCCGCCGGAGCACCTCGTTCATCGACCCCGTCCGGTAGCCCGCCAGATCCATGGCCACGTAGGCGTAGCCCGCCTGCTTGAGGGCGTCCACGACGCGTTGGCGGGCGGCGAGGAGGTCGTCCATGCGGCCGGGGGGCACCTCGATGCGGGCGACGGGCCCGTGGTCGCGGACGCGGCAGGCGGGGAAGCCCAGGTCCCGCAGCGCACTCTCCGCCCGCTCCACGCGGCCGAGGCGCTCGGGGGTGACGGCGGTCTCGTACGGCAGGCGGCTGGCGAGGCAGGCCATGGCGGGCTTGCGCCAGGTCTCCAGCCCCAGCAGGCGGAGCACCTCGCGGACGTCCGCCTTCGTCAGACCGGCGTCCATCAGCGGGCTGCGGACGCCCAGCTTCCGCCCGGCCTCCAGCCCGGGGCGGTAGTCCCCGGCGTCGTCGGCGTTGTTCCCGCACAGCACCGCCGCCAGCCCGCGCGAGTGCGCCAGCTCCGTAAGGCGGGTGAAGAGTTCGGTCTTGCACCAGAAGCACCGGTCGGGCCCGTTGCGGACGTAGCGCGGGTCCTCCATCTCGCAGGTGGCAACCTCCACCAGTTCCACGCCCAGCCGCCCCGCCAGTTCCCGCGCCTCGGCCAGCTCCCGCTCGGGCAGGCTGGGCGAGACCCCCACGGCCGCCACCACCCGCTCGCACCCCAGCACACGCACCGCCAGCGCCAGCACGCAGGTGCTGTCCACCCCGGCCGAAAAGGCCACAACGGCACTCGGGATTGAGCCAACCGCATCGACGACCCGCAGCAACTTGGCCCGCAAGGCCGGGGCCGCATCAGAAAACCCCAAGGGCCGCTCGCCGCCGGCAGACGTCACAAGATCCGCATCATCCGTATGTTGCATCTCAGCTCTCCGCGTCTCACCGCCGGGACTACCGGACGGCCATGGATTCCGCTTGACGCGTCCGCCATGGAAGGCAATAATCTACTATCCCTACTGGTCTACAAGAGATTACCAAGAGCATACGGGTTTCGGCCGCCCAAGTCAACAGGCGCCGTTCGGATCGGCCCGGGCAGGAGATCAGGCATCGCCGCGGGCGGTGCGGGAAAGGAGCAGACCATGGCAACAGACGTGACAGCACAGGCGGAGGTGGATCTCGACCGCCTGGGCCGGATGGGCCCCGAGGAGCTGCTGCGGTTCGCCTTCGAGGCCTTCGGAGACCGGGCGGCCATCGGGACGAGCCTGCAGAAGACCGGGCTGGTGCTGATGGACATGGCATCGCGTCTGGGCGTGGGGTGGCGGGTGTTCTTCGTGGACACGCTGCTCAACCACGACGAGACGTACGAGCTGCTGGCGGAGGTGGAGCAGCGGTACGGGGTCGAGGTCGAGCGGTTCGCTCCGGACCCCGAGGACATCGAATCGCTGCATCGCTCCGTGGGCCAGTACGCCCACTTCCTCGCCCGCCCCTCCTGCTGCCAGGTCCGCAAGGTGCTCCCGCTGCAGCGGGCGCTGGGGACGCTGGACGTGTGGATCGCCGGGCTCCGCGGGGACCAGTCCGAGCATCGCCGCGAGAGCGTCGCCAAGGCCCAGTACGTCCCGGCCGCGGACGGACGGCAGATCCTCAAGCTCAACCCCCTGGCCAACTGGACCGCCGAGCAGGTCGAGCAGTACACGCGCGACCACGCCCTGCCGCATAACAAACTCTACGACTACGAATCCCCCTACGGGGAGCGGTACCTCGTCATCGGATGCCGCCCCTGCCACATCCCCGTCCGCCCGGAGTTGGGTTCGCGGTCGGGCAAGTTCCCCTGGGAGCAGGGCAAGAAGGAGTGCGGACTGCATGAGAGCGGCGGCGGGATCTGATCCCCTTTCGGCGGCGGCGCGACAGCACCGCTACGTGCGGCAGGTGGCGATGGCGGACCTGGGCCCACACGGGCAGCAGGCGCTGCGAAGCGCCCGCGCGCTGGTCGTGGGCGTGGGCGGGCTGGGGTCGTGGACGGCGGAGCTGCTCGCCCGCGCGGGCGTGGGGTTCCTGCGCCTGGTGGACAGCGACCGCGTGGAGATCGCCAACGTCCACCGCCAGGGCCTGTACGACGAGTACGACGCGGCCGCGGGTTCGTGGAAGGTCGAGGCGGCGGCCGAGCGGCTGGCGCGGATCAACCGCGAGACGCGGACCGAGCCCGTGCCCCGCAGGCTCGACCGGCTCAGCGTGGAGGCGATGGCGGGCGACGTGGAGTTGATCCTGGACGGGACGGACAACTTCGCGACGCGGTTCTTGCTCAACGACTTCGCGGTGAAGCACCGGATTCCGTGGATTTTCGCGGGAGTGGTGGCAGGCGAGGCGCAGATCATGCCCGTCCTGCCCGGGCAGACCGCCTGCCTGCGGTGCATCCTGCCCACGCTGCCCCCCTCCTGCTCGGACCTCAACTGCCGCACGGAAGGCGTGCTGGGACCGGCGGTGACGGCGGCGGCGGCGTTCCAGGCGAGCGAAGCCATCAAGATCCTCTCCCGCCGCCCCCACGCCGTCAGCCCCTACCTGCTGAAGTTCGACGTGTGGAACAACCTCATGCAGCGACTGGACGTCTCCGCCCCCCCGGGCAAGGGCGAGTGCGCGTGCTGCGGAAAACGGGAGTTCGAGTACCTGGAGCCCTGACCCCAAACCCCGAGAGAAAGCACATGGAATCCGCCGGGTGCTGGGTGCCACGGCTGCGGCGGGGGGGGCCGGGGGGCGGGCGGAGGGGCCG
>JAWLCQ010000203.1:0-7927 GCA_041687095.1 Phycisphaerae bacterium
CTGCGGTCTCCTGCTCTCCTGTTCTACTGCTCCATCAGGAAGCATGGTGTGACTTTGTAAACAGGCTGCTAAGAACCCCGCCGCATCCCGCAAAACAAAGTCCCCCGCGCGCGCCGCGGCCCGGAAAGCCCCCCGCGTGCTGTAGCCCGAAGGGCTTTCAGGGCCGTAGCCCAGGGCCAGGCCGCAGGCCGCCGCCCTGGGTCAGCGGGGGGTGAGGGCTTCGCCCTGAAGGGGCACAAGGGAAAACTGCTGGACAACCGCCGCTCCCCACGTGACACTCCCTCCATCGGGTCATCCATCGAACGCACGGGAGGATCGTCATGCCCCAGTCCCTGGTCCGCATCACGATGCACGTGGTCTTCAGCACCAAGCAGCGCCGCGCCCTCATCCTCGACGCGCTGGCCCCGGGCCTGCACGCGTACCTCGGCGGCATCCTGTCGCGATTCGACAGCCCGCCGTTGGAGATCGGCGGCGTCGGGGACCACGTGCATCTGCTGTTCGATTTGTCCAAGAAGCACGGACTCGTCGAGGTGATGCGGGAACTCAAGCGGGGTTCGTCGAAGTGGGCCAAGACGCAGGGTAGGGAGTACGCGGACTTCTACTGGCAGAACGGCTATGGCGCGTTCGCCGTCAGCCAGTCGCAGATCGAGCCTGTCCGCCGATACATCCGCTGCCAACTCGAGCACCATCGGACGATGACGTTCGAGGACGAGTACCGCAGGCTCCTGCGCCTCAACGAGCTGGCATTCGACGAGCGGTACGTGTGGGACTGACCAAGGGAGCAGCGACCGGGCTCTCTTGTGCCCCTTCAGGGCGAAGTTCCTGATATCCCGCCTACCCAGGGCGGCGGCCTGCGGCCTGGCCCTGGGCTACGGCCCTGAAAGCCCTTCGGGCTGAACAACGCGCCGGACCCTTCAAACTGCATAGCGCGCCGGTCCCTCAGCGCATCCCGCCACCCGAAGGCCCCCGCGCGTGCCGCGGCCCGCGCGGGGGCCTTTGGGATGCTGAAAGGCGACCCTTCCGGGCGGGGACGCTTCCGGGGGGGGCCTTCCGGTCGGGGGCGCTTCCGGGCGGGGGCGCTTTACCCCGCCGATCCCGGATGGCCTGCGGCCTGCACGCCGAACCCGCGGATGATCTCCGCCAAGGCGGGGCGGTACTTGTCGCTCAGGGGCGACAGGGGCAGGCGGAGTTCGTCGCGGATCATGCCCGCCATGGCCAGGGCGGCCTTGATGGGGATGGGGTTGGTCTCGACGAACGCACCGCGGAACAGCGGGAAGAGCTTCAGGTGCTGCCGCGTGGCGGCGGGCAGGTCGGAGGCGGCGGCCGCGTCGCACAGGGCGCGGACCTCGCGGGGCAGGAGGTTGGCGACGACGCTGATGACGCCCTTGCCCCCGACGGAGTAGATCGGCAGGGTGAGCGAGTCGTCCCCGGAGAGGATGGTGATGTCGCACTCGGCGGCGATGGCGCTGCAGACGTCGAGCTTGCCGGTGGCCTCCTTGACGGCGACGACGGGCTCGATCTCGCGGTACATCTTGGCGATGGTCTCGGGGGCGAGTTCGATCCCCGTCCGCCCGGGGATGTTGTACAGGACGATCGGCAGCCCGACCTCCCCGAGCCTGGCGATGTGCGCGAACATCCCGTGCTGCGTGGGCTTGTTGTAGTAGGGGTTCACCACGAGGCACGCGTCGGCGCCGG
Source organism: Phycisphaerae bacterium (assembly GCA_041687095.1). GTDB lineage: Bacteria > Planctomycetota > Phycisphaerae > SM23-33 > SM23-33 > JAWLCQ01. The sequence goes on from JAWLCQ010000203.1 coordinate 1,696, forward strand.
CGGCCTGGGCGTGCTGCGTGAGGCGGAGCGCCTCGGCGGTGCAGTTCGACCCGGTCCCGGCGATGACGGGCACGCGGCCGGCGACGCGGTCGACGGTGAACTCGATGACCTTGTCGTGCTCCTCGTGGCTGAGCGTGGGCGACTCGCCCGTGGTCCCGCAGGGAACGATCCCCTGCGTGCCGCCCTCGATCTGAAACTCGATCAGCCGTCCCAGCGCATCGTAATCCACCGCCCCGTTGGCGAAGGGAGTGACGATGGCCACCATTGATCCGTGAAGGTTGGGTCCGTTCTTGCTCATGTTCGCAGCCTTGTGTGCTTGAATAGTCACGGAAACGAGAGGCACTAGGGACCAGGGACTAGGGACCAGGAGAGAAGAAACGCCCTTGCGTGCGGTTGCTCTTCTCCTGCCCGAGGCCCTAGTGCCCAGTGCCCAGTGCCCAGTGCCTCTCTGTCTGCACTGGCAGACCGACAGGATGATACTAGATGGAGTACGGCCGTTCCAGCAGTCGTTTCATCTCCGCGACGGCGGAGCGGAGGCCCACGAAGACCGAGCGGGCGACGATGGAGTGCCCGATGTTGAACTCGCTGAAGCCCGGGATGGACGCGACGGGCGTGACGTTGGTGTACGTCAGGCCGTGCCCGGCGTGGACGATGAGGCCGATGCGGATCCCCGCGTCCAGCGCCTGGCGCAGCAGATCGAGCTGCCGCTGCTGCTCCCCCAGCGCCCCCCGCCCGCCGTTGCGGATGAGCGAGGCGTTGGCGTACGTGCCGGTGTGGAGTTCCACCGCATCGCAGCCGCAGTCGCGGGCGGCGTGGACCTGGCGGGGGACGGGGTCCACGAACGCGCTGACGAGGATGCCCTCCTGCTGCAGGCGGCGGGTGACTTCAGTGACCCGCTGCGCCGTCGCCAGCACGTCCAGCCCCCCCTCGGTGGTGACCTCCTGGCGGTTCTCGGGGACGAGCGTCGCCTGATCGGGCTTGAGGTCCAGGGCGATCTGGACGATCTCCTCATCGAGGGACATCTCCATGTTGGCCTTGGTGCGGACCATCTCGCGGATGAGGCGGGCGTCGCGGTCGTGGATGTGCCGCCGGTCCTTCCGCAGGTGGAAGGTGATCCCGTCCGCCCCGCCGAGTTCGGCCTCGGCGACGGCCCAGAGGGGCTCGGGCTCCACCGTCCGCCGCGCCTCCCGCAACGTCGCCACGTGATCGATATTCACTCCCAGACCAGGCATCGGCTTACCTCCCGGGGTTGGTTGCCTACCGTGGGATCATACGGGGTTCTTGGGACGATGGCGAGAGCTTACCGATTGCGGATTGTGGATTGCGGATTGCGGATTGCCGTATTCGAGGGCACAGGGCGAGTTCTCGGATTGGCAGACGGTAGTGACGTCGACCTGGACCTGTCATCGATCCATCGTTCCCACGCTGTGCCTTCGCCGGAGACAATCCGCAATCCGCAATCCACAATCCGCAATTCCTCACCCTTGTCCGTAGTACGCCCCGGGCCCGTGCTTGCGGAGGAAGTGCTTGTCGAGCAGTTCCCGCGAGACGGGCTTGGGGTAGAGGTCCACGCGGAGGGTTTCGGTGGCGAGCTTGGCGAGGTGTTCGAGGATGACGGCGTTGAAGACGGCGGCGGCGGGCGAGGGGCCCCACGTGAAGGGCCCGTGGTCCGCCACGAGCACCCCGGGGCGCTCGGTGGGCGACAGGGCGAGGAAGCGTTCCACGATGACCTTCCCGGTGTTGGCCTCGTAGTCGGTCTGGATCTCATCGGGCGTGAGGAGGCGGGTGCAGGGGACGGGCCCGTAGAAGTAGTCCGCGTGCGTCGTGCCCAGGGCGGGGATCTCCTTGCGTGCCTGCGCCCACGCCGTTGCGTGCGTGCTGTGCGTGTGCACCACGCCTCCGATGTCCCCAAACGCGCGGTAGAGTTCCAGGTGCGTGGGCGTATCGCTGCTGGGCCGCAGCTCGCCCTCGACGACCCTTCCGTCGTCGAGCGACACGACGACCATGTGCTCGGGCCCCATCCCGTCGTACGCCACGCCCGAGGGCTTGATCACCACCCGCCCGCTCGCGCGGTCGATCCCGCTGACGTTGCCCCACGTAAAGATCACCAGCCCCTCGCGGACGAGGGCGAGATTGGCGTCACACACCTTTTGTTTGAGTTCTTCCAGCATGATTGGTCCTTTGAAGGTCCGCAGACCATACCGCGCGAACAGGGGGGAAGGAATTTCGGATTGCGGATTTCGGATTGCGGATTTGCGTGGGTGGAAATCGGGCGTCCCTCACAAGGTCGAGCGCTGACGTCCGTGTCTCTGAGGGGACTGCACAGGATGCCGGATAAGAGTCAGAGGTGAGAGGCGAGAGCGTAGGGGTCCGAGCGGGTACTGCGGTCTCAGCTCCCACCGCATGCCCCAGCGCCTGCACTCTCACCTCTAACCTCTCACCTCTCACCTTTGCGTGGGACCCCGGAACCACACCCACGCAAATCCGAAATCCCAAATCCCAAATCCGAAATCGCTTACCAGTAGATGTACCGCTGAAACGCCGCCTTCTCCTTCGGCGGGAGGGCGTCGACGTCGGGGATCAGGTAGCGGTTGTCGTTGACGTCCGACAGGACCTTCCCGCGCACCCCGTAGTCGACGGCCTTGTCGTAGGTCCAGCGCATCATGAAGGACACGGGGCCCTTGTCCGTCACCACGTCGAGGCTCAGCACGCCGTACTCGAACCGCAGCGCCACGATGGCGCGGATGGTGTGCACGAAGTAGCGGCGGGCGAGGGCGGCGCGGACGAGGGAGGCCTGCTCGGGCGGGAAGTCCGACAGGTGGCGGAGGATGCCGACCTCGATCTCCTCCTCCCCCGCCGAGTGGATCAGCGAGATGAACTCCTCGCTGTGGGCGACGGGGAAGGCGTAGGCCGCGTACACCCCGCCGTAGATCCGCTCGTCCTTCACGGTCACGTGCAGCGCCCCGTGCGATCCGAGGTGGATGCGGCACAGGTCGGGGGTGAGGTAGCGCGGGACGGTGGGGTCGGGGCGCCCCATCGAGTCTTCGGGTTGTCCGGTATCGGTGATCATGGCTTGTTCACGGTGAGGGCGTCCACGCTGGGTTCGCGGGACAGGTCGGTCTGGATCTTCACGAGCCGGTAGTACAGCCCCTGCTGGTCGAGCAGTTCCTGGTGGGAGCCCTGCTCCACGAGGTGCCCCCCGTCGATCACCAGGATGCGGTCGCAGTGGCGGAGCGTGCTGAGGCGGTGGGCGATGGCGAGGGTGGTCCGCCCCTCCGTCACCCGCTGCAGGGCCGCCTGGATGAGCTGCTCGCTCTCGGTGTCGACGTTGCTGGTGGCCTCGTCGAGGATGAGGATGGGCGGGTCGTAGAGCAGGGCGCGGGCGATGGAGACGCGCTGGCGCTCGCCCCCGCTGAGCCCCGCCCCGCGCTCCCCGATGTAGGTGTCATACCCCAGGGGGTGGCGCATGATGAAGTCGTGGGCGTTGGCGGATTTGGCGGCGGCGATGATCTGTTCGAGCGTCGCGTCCGTCCGCCCGTAGGCGATGTTGGCGCGGATGGTCCCGCGGAAGAGGAACGGCTCCTGCAGGACGATGCCCACGGCCCGGCGGATGTCGTCCTCCGACAGGTCCCGCACGTCGATCCCGTCGATCCGCACGCACCCGTCGTCGACGTCGTAGAAGCGGGCGAGGAGGTTGATGAGCGTCGTCTTGCCCGACCCGCTCTTGCCCACCACCCCCACGTGCTCGCCCGCCTCCACCGCGAACGAGATGCCCTTGAGGATCGGCTCGCGGCGGTTATAGCCGAACGTCACGTTCTCGAAGCGGACCGCCCCGGGCTTGGCCGGCAGGGCCTGGGGGGCTTGGGTCTGGAGGATCTGCGGGGAGGTGTCGAGGATCTCGAACGTCCGCTGCGTCGCCGTCAGGAACTGCGTGAGCCACGTCGTGAGCTGCGTCAGGTGCCCCAGGGGCTGGTAGAACATGCCCAGCAGGCCCAGGAAGGCGATGAGGTCGCCCAGGGGCATGCCCTCGTACAGCACCTGCCGCCCCCCCACGAACCACACGATCAGCCCGCCCATCTGGAACAGCAGCCCCATGGCCGGGTTGAACATCGCCACCGTGTACTCGACGTTGCGGTAGCTGTCGCGGACGTACCCGCTGGACTGGCCGAAGCGCGTCTGCTCCCGCTGCTCCTGCCCGAAGGCCTTGACCACGCGGACGCCCGAGAGGACCGTGTTCAGCCGCGACTGCAGCTTGCTCACCGCGTCGCTCACGCGGTAGTAGCGGGGGTAGACCCGCTTCCAGAAGAACACCGCCGACAGCATCACCAGCGGGGCGGGCAGCAGGGTGAAGAAGGCGAGCTTCCAGCTCAGCGCGAAGAGCACCGCCCCGACGGCCGCGACGGTGATGAGCTGCGCCAGAAACCCGCTCGTGAGCTGCTGGACGAAGGCCTTCATGTGCTCGGTGTCGCTCGACACGCGGGCCATGAGCTGGCCGACGCTGTAGCGGTCGTAGAAGGCCACGCCCAGGCGGGTGAGGTGGTGGAAGACGCGGGAGCGCATGTCGAAGGTGATCTGCGTGCCCACGAAGCTCGCCAGGCGCGCGGTGGTCCCGTTGATGAGCGCCCCGATGAGGTAGGTCCCGAACAGGGACCCGACGAGGCCCAGCAGCCAGTAGACCGCGACGGTCTCGTCGAGCGGCGGGTTGCCCGCCTGCTCCGGGGCGAGGACCTTGTTGATCAGCAGGCGGACGAGCTGCTGGGGCACCAGCGCCACGCCAATGCCGACGAGCACGAGGCTCATCATGATGGCCGCCCGCTTGCGGTAGGGGCGCATCATGTGGAAGACGCGGACGAGGACGGCCCCGCGGTTGACGCAGCGGCGGCAGGTGTCGCCCTTGAAGTCCAGGGGCATCCCGCACTGCGCGCACCGCCGCGGGTCCTCGTCGTCCTCGGGCCCGATCTCGACGGGCGCCGCCGCGAGCCACGCCTTGAGCTTCTGCTCGACCTTATGGAAGGTCTCGGAGCGGGTGTTGGAGTAGGCGAGGATCTCGACGTACACGCCCTCGACGAGCGCTTCGAGGAACCCCCCGCCCACGCCCTGGCGGGTGCGGACCTCGCGGACGTCCGCGCGCTGCAGGACCATCCTCGCCGCCGACTTCCACCGCTCGTTGGGCGCGGCGGCGACGTAGAGGCGGTCGGGCTCGACGAGGAGGTAGACCGGCTCGTACCCGCCTTCGAGGTTCAGGTCGGTGTGCGTGCGGAGAAAGGCACGGGGGGGGTCAAATCCCTCACGGTGCAGGAGCGGCCCGAGCCCGGGGGGCAGGTCGGCCTGCAGCAGTTGGGAACGTGCTTCCGCGGAGCCCGCGGCAGGCGGGCGCCCATCGTCGTCAGACGGATGCACGACGCTTCCTTTTTGCGCCCGCCGCTCCGCCTGGGTCCCCGCGCGGGGTGCAATCCCAGCGGCCTCGATCGGGCACAGCGCGTCATATTGCGATTCTTGGGGGCGGCGATGCAAGAGTTTCGTGCGGTTTTTTCCGAGGATTCCCTCGGCCGGGCCCTCGGGGCGGGTTTGTGCTATGCTTACGCAGGCCTCTTGCGAAGGAGCGACGGATGCAGATCGGGTTTGGCAAATGGATCGTCGGGGTGTGGTTTGCACCGCTTCTGGGCTGCAGCGCCGACTTCTGGGCACACCGGCTCGTCGAACGCCCGGGGCGTCCCCCCTGCTCGGCCGCGGCGGCCGAGGCGGCGGCGGCCGAGCGGATCGCCCGCGGCGAGATCGACTCGCACCACCGCGTGGAGGCGGAGGACGGGGTGGCGCTGGACGTCTACGTCCTCAACGCCCGCCCCGAACCCGCACGCCCCGACCCGCCCCCCAAGGGCACGGTCCTGGTGCTGCACGGGATCCTGGACTCCAAGTGCCGCCGCATGGGGCTCTCCCAACGCCTGCGGGCGGCGGGGTACGACGTGGTGCTGTTCGACCATCGCGGGCACGGGCGAAGCGAGGGGCGGTACGTCACCTTCGGGGCTCGCGAGAAACGCGACGCGCGGGCGGTGGTGGACGCCCTGCTCGCCGAGGGGCGCGTGCGGGAACCGATCTACGCGTTCGGGTACTCGATGGGAGCGGCGACGGCGGTGCTGTACGCGGCCCTCGATCCGCGCTGCCGCGGCGTGCTGGCCGTGGCGCCCTACGCGGACGTGGAATCGATCGCGCGGCACCACGGGCGGTGCATGGC
>JAWLCQ010000204.1:0-7908 GCA_041687095.1 Phycisphaerae bacterium
CTTCGACAGGCTCAGGCCCCGGCCCTTCGACAGGCTCAGGCCCCAGGCCTTCGACAGGCTCAGGACCAGGTCTCCGCCGCGAAGGGATTGCTCCAACGACGCTGACGCGGAAACGTCCCTCGCCCCTCGCGGACGCCGGGGGTCAGGAGACCCCCGGCGCAGGAGATGGGGGGGCAGGGGCCCCGCGGCGCATGCGTTGGAGGCCTGGGTGTGGCGTTTGAGGGTGGACGGTGTGCTACGACGAGCTGCGGTCCTCGGGTGCCGCGGGGCTGGCGGCCTTGGGGCGGTCGGACTCGATGCGGTCCTCGTCCTCCCCGGCGTTGTCGATGTCGGCCTCGGTCGCGCGGAGTTCCTTCTTGAACAGGCGGAGCCCTCGCCCCAGACCGCGGGCGAGTTCGGGCAGTTTCTTGCCCCCGAAGAGCAGCAGGGCCGCCAGCAGGATCAGCGTGACTTCCCAAACTCCGACCCCGCCGAACAGGGCAAGCATGTTGGCTGGTGCGATCATTGTCGGATTCCTTCCTTTATGATCATACCACGCTCACAGGGCGGGGGCGCGGGATTCGTCACTGGGGGCGGATCTGCTTGTCGAGCGGGATCTGCCGCTCGATGAGGGCGACGAGTTCGCGGAAGTTGCGGAGCTTCCAGGAGTCGAGCTTGAGCACTTTGCCCTCCCCGTACTCCAGGAGCACGATGCCCTTGCGGGCGTCGGTGGCGTCGAGCCTGGTGATGTGGGACCAGGGGATCGGGTCGTCGCCCTCGTAGCCGATGCCCTCGGCGTCGGCGGTGAGGCGGCGGCGGAGGAAGAGGACGCCCCAGACGCCGAAGACGGTCCCGGCGGGCAGGAGGACGTAGGGGCCCCAATGGTTGAAGACGTACCCGGCGACCTCGTTGATGTGCGCCATGTCCCAGGCGGGCGGGGGGGGGTACTTGTTGCGGTCCAGGAAGCAGGCGATCCCGAACCCCAACAGCATCGCCGCCACGATGAACAGCCGGATGGCCGGGTCCTTGGCGGGGGGGCAGGTGACGCGCGGGGGCTGGTCCTCGGTGGTCGTGGCGGCGGATGGCTGGAGGCGGTTGTCCTGGTTCATGGCGGCTCTCTCCCTGGGGGGCTGGGGCGGCAGAAGCGGTCCCTTCCCGTGGTCCTCACCCCGCAGACGATACCCGCTGAGGGCGGGGTCTGCCAAGGGGATTTGCGCTCGCAAAACGTGTTGACACTCGCCTCCCCGCCGCATAGCATACCGTACTCCGTACGAGCCGCCGGGGGTCCCGCATCCGGGAGGCGGTCGCAGTCCACAGCGAAATTTCGAGGTTCGATAACCGGAAAGGAAGAATCTATGGCAGTCAAGATTGGAATTAACGGGTTCGGGCGGATCGGGCGGCTGGTGTTCCGCGCGATGATCGACAGTCCCGAGCGGTTCGATGTTGTGGCGATCAACGACCTGACGGACGCGGACATGCTGGCGTACCTGCTGCGGTGGGACTCCACGCAGGGCCCGTTCAGCGGGACCGTCGAGGCGAAGGATGGCAACCTGGTCGTCAACGGCAAGACGGTCCAGGTCGTCAGCGAGAAGGACCCGGCCAAGCTCCCCTGGGGCAAGCTGGGCGTGGACGTCGTCATCGAGTCCACCGGCATCTTCACCTCCAACAAGACCGCCGACAAGCCCGGGTACGACTCCCACCTCGACGCCGGGGCCAAGAAGGTCATCATCTCCGCCCCCGCCAAGGGCACGGCCCGGACGGTCGTCCTGGGCGTGAATGACGACAAGATCACCGCCGCCGACCAGTGCATCTCCAACGCCTCCTGCACCACCAACTCCCTCGCCCCCGTCGCGAAGATCCTGCAGGACAAGTTCGGGATCGTCAAGGGCCTCATGACCACCTGCCACGGGTACACCAACGACCAGAACATCCTCGACCAGGTGCACAAGAAGTCCAAGGCCCGCGCCCGCGCCGCGGCCGTCAACATCGTCCCCACCACCACCGGCGCCGCCTCGGCCGTCGGGCTGGTCATGCCCGAACTCAAGGGCAAGCTCGACGGGTTCGCCCTCCGCGTCCCCATCCCCGTCGGGTCCATCACCGACCTCAACGTCCTGCTGGGCAAGAAGACGACCGTCGAGGAAGTCAACGCCGCCGTCAAGGCCGCCGCCGATGGCCCCATGAAGGGCATCATCCAGTACGAGACCGACGAGATCGTCTCCAGCGACATCGTCCGCAACCCCCACAGCTCCATCTTCGACAGCAACAACACCATGGTTGTCGATGGCGACCTGCTGAAGGTCACCATGTGGTACGACAACGAGTGGGGCTACTCGAACCGGACCGCCGATCTCGCCGAGAAGATCGCCAAGCTGTAACCGCATGACATGACGCCCCCGCAGGGCGCGACCGAGACCCAATCCCCGCCGGATGGCCAACCCGCCGCAAACGGGCTTGCCATCCGGCGTTTTTCTGCGCGCACCCGTGCGCTGCCGCAAGTGCGTGCGATGCCCCACGCGCCCGCGGCGCCTCAAACGCCTGCGGTGCCGCAAGCGCCTGCGGCGCCTCAAACGCGTGCGATGCCCCACACGCCTGCGGCGGGGGTCTCCTGACCCCCGCCGTCCGGGAGGGGCGAGGGACGCCTCCGCGTCAGCGTCGTTGGAGCGCCCCCTTCGCGGCGGCCCTTCGACAGGCTCAGGCCAGGTCCCCGCCGCGACCGAGCGCCGCCATAACGCTATCGCGGAAGCGTTCCGCTCGTTCCGGGACGTTGGGGGTCAGGAGACCCCCAACGCTCGCGTTTGAGGCGCCGCACGCGATCGATGCGTCCCTCACAAGCGCACCGCGGCGGGCCTCCTGACCCCCCACCTCCTGCGGCGGGGGTCTCCTGACCCCCGCTTTCCTTGCGTGCGGCGGGGGTCTCCTGACCCCCGGCGTCCTGGAGGGGCGAGGGACGCCTCCGCGTCAGCGTCGTTGGAGTGATCCCTTCGCGGCGGCCCTTCGACAGGCTCAGGACAGGTCCCCGCCGCGACCGAGCGCCGCCATAACGCTATCGCGGAAGCGTTCCGCTCGTCCCGGGACGTTGGGGGTCAGGAGACCCCCAACGCTCGCGCTTCGAGGGCGCTGCGAGAACGCTGCGAGGGCGCTGCGAGAACGCTGCGAGGGCGCTGCGAGGACGCTGCGAGGGCGCTGCGAGGGGCGCTGCGAGGGGGCTGCGAGGGCGCTTCGGAGGCGCTTTGGAGGCGCTCGGACGTTCATCCCCGCGGCTGTCCGGCAGGTGCGAGTTGCCCCGAGCGAGGTTTGCCCCTTGAACCCGAACGATCCGTCTAGGATGATGTACCTCCCGCCCGGAGGGACGGTCGGGGCGGGGCAGTGCCGAACCCGAACCCAGCGAAATAAAGGACGAATAGCATGGCCACCAAGACGATTGCGGATGTGAACGTAGCGGGCAAGAGGGTCCTCATGCGCGTGGACTTCAACGTCCCGCTGGACGAGCAGGGGAAGATCACCAACGACCGCCGGATCGAGATGGCGCTGCCCTCGATCCAGCACGTGATCGATAACGGCGGGTGCCTGGTCCTCATGAGTCACCTCGGGCGCCCCGACGGGGAGTACGATCCCAGCGGGTCCCTCGCCCCCTGCGCCGCACGCCTGGGCGAGCTGCTGGGCCGCAAGGTCCAGCTCGGTCCCAAGGAGGTCGTCGGGGACGAGGCCCAGAAGCAGGCCCACGCCCTGCAGGCCGGTGACGTGCTGCTGCTGGAGAACGTCCGCTTCCACCCGGGCGAGACCATGCCCGACAAGGCCAAGAAGAACGAGGACAAGAAGCTCAAGCCCGAGCAGCAGAAGGTGACCGACGAGTTCGCCCAGCAGCTCGGGGCGCTCGGGGAGGTCTACGTCAACGACGCCTTCGGGACCTGCCACCGCGCCCACGCCTCCATGGTCGGGGCCGCCAAGGCCATCCAGGCCAAGGGCGGATCGGCCGTCGCGGGCTACCTGGTGGAGAAGGAGATCAAGTACCTCCACGAGGCCGTCGCCTCCCCCAACCGCCCGTTCCTGGCGATCCTGGGCGGGGCGAAGGTCTCCGACAAGATCAAGCTCATCTCCTCGCTGCTGGAGAAGGTGGACCGGATCCTGATCGGGGGGGCGATGGCGTACACGCTGCTCAAGGCCAAGGGCGCCGCGGTGGGCAAGTCCCGCGTCGAGGAGGACCAGGTCGAGGAGATGAAGTCGCTGCTGGCGAAGGCGGGCGACAAGATCCTGCTCCCCGTCGACCACGTCTGTGCGGACGACTTCAAGAGCGATGACGCCAAGGTCGTCAACGAGGTCAACATCCCCGACGGCCTCATGGGCCTGGACATCGGGCCCAAGACCCGCGACGCCTACCGCGCCGAGATCCTCCAGGCCAAGACTGTCGTCTGGAACGGGCCGATGGGCGTGTTCGAGCGTCCCGCCTACGCCGCCGGTACCAAGGCGGTCGGGCAGGCCATTGCCGACGCCACCGACCAGGGCGCCGTCTCCGTCATCGGCGGGGGCGACTCGGCGACGGCGGTCGAGGACTTCGGGCTCGACAACAAGATGACGCACGTCTCCACCGGCGGTGGGGCGTCGCTGACGTACCTCGAGGGCAAGAAGATGCCCGCCATCGAGGTGCTGGACAAGAAGTAGTCTCTGCGAGGGCGGTGCGGGGACGAGAAGCGTGTCCCCGCACCGTCTTCGGGAGTTGGGAACCGGGAACCAGGGACCGGGAACCAGGGACTGGGAATCAGGAGACGGGAACCGGGCGCCCTGACCCCTCTCCCCTCGGGGAGAGGTCCCCGCGAAGCGGGGGGTGAGGGGGCGCTGCCGCACCAGCAGGGACAGGAACTCGCTGCCGAGCAGATCCCCACCCCACAGGTCTGGAAGGCCCCCCTCATCTGTCGCTCCGCGACATCTTCTCCCCCAGGGGAGAAGGGTTGATCGACCCCTTACATCTTTCGGTCCCGTGTGCCAACCGGGTATCATAGCACCCGCGAGCGTGAAGACATGAGCAAGCGAAAGCCCCACAACCCGTGGAACGACCTCGACGGCCGCATCGCCATCGCACCGTCGCTGCTGGCGACGGATTTCGCGCGCGTGGGCGAGCAGGTCGACCAGGTCCTCGCCGCCGGGGCCGACGTCCTCCACGTGGACATCATGGACGGGCACTTTGTGCCCAACCTCTCCATGGGCCCGGGGTTCTGCAAGGCCATCCGCGCCTACACCGACGCCCCCCTCGACGTGCACCTGATGGTCACCGACCCCGCCTACTACATCGATCGCTTCAGCGAAGCGGGCGCCGATTCCATCACCTTCCACATCGAGGCGACGGACGAACCGCTCGCCCTCGTCGAGCGGCTGCACGAGCGCGGCCTGGGCGCCGGGGTGACGCTCAAGCCCGGTACGCCCGCCGAGTCGCTCCGCCCCGTCATCGATGCGGTGGAGCTGGTCCTCGTCATGACCGTCGAGCCCGGGTACGGCGGGCAGGCGTTCATGGAGGACCAGTTGGACAAGATCGCCGCCGTCCGCGCCATGCTGGGCGACGCCCGCCGCGTGGAGGTGGACGGGGGCATCAACCCCGACACCGCCCGCCGCTGCGCCCAACGGGGGGCCGATACCTTCGTTGCGGGGGTCAACGTCTTCCGCGCCCCGGATATCCCCGCCGCCGTCCGCGAACTCCGCGACGGGGCCCAGACCGGCCAAAGGATGCGAAACCCATGAGCGTGATCCCTACCGAACCCCGCAAACCGTTCGACGCCTCCGCCTTCGAGGGCCCGGCCATGCGGCCGAAGCGCGAGGTGCCCGACGGGCTATGGATGCGCTGCGACGACTGCGAGAAGATGCTCTACCGCAAGGTCGTCACCGAGAACCTCGAGGTCTGCCCGGAGTGCGGCAAGCACTTCCGCGTCAGCGCCCGCGCCCGCATCGCCCAACTCATGGACGAGGGGACGTTCGAGGAACTCGACGCCAACGTCGGCCCTGCCGATCCGCTCAAGTTCGAGTGGGCGGGCAAGAAGTTCGCCGACCGCATCCGCGCCGAGCAGGCCAAGACCGGCAACCTCGAGGCGATGCACACCGGGATCGGCTTCATCCGAGGCCGCCGCGTCGCCCTGGGCGTGATGGACGGGGACTGGCTGATGGGCTCGATGGGCTCGGTGGTGGGGGAGAAGATCGCCCGCCTCTTCGAACGCGCCACCGAGGAGAAGCTCCCCGTCATCCTCGTGTGCATGTCCGGGGGGGCGCGCATGCACGAGGGGGCCCTGTCGCTGATGCAGATGGGCAAGACCTCGGCGGCGCTCGCACGCTACGACGACGCGGGCGGGCTGTACATCGCCCTCCTCACCGACCCCACGACCGGGGGCACGACCGCGAGCTTTGCCATGCTGGGCGACATCATCCTCGCCGAGCCCAAGGCCGAGATCGGCTTCGCCGGCAAACGCGTCATCGCCAACACCATCAAGACCGAACTGCCCGAGGGGTTCCAGTCCGCCGAGTTCCTCCTGGAGCACGGGTTCATCGACCGCATCGTCCCCCGCCACCAACTGCGGTCGGAACTGGCGAAGCTGATCGACTACCTCGCACCGTGAGGCACGGCCCATGAACCAGGAACGGCAGATCAAGCACCAGCGCGTCATCGACTACCTCGACGCCCACGCGCTCGACGCGGTCCTCCTCGCCCGCCGCGGGACCTTCAGTTGGTACACCGGCGGGGCGCACAACCACGTCAACACCGCCACCGACGTGGGCAACAGCTACCTGCTCGTCGACCGCACCGATGCCCGCGTCCTCACCACCAACATCGAGGCCGCCCGCCTCCGCACCGAGGAACTCGCCGGGCGCGACATCGAGGTCATCGAGTACCCCTGGCACGACGCGCAGGAGCGGCGAAAGGCCTTCGCCTCCGCCATCGGCCCGCGGCGAACGGCCGCCGATGCCGCCCTGCCCTTCCTCGACCTGCCCGTCCTGGGCGCGGACTTCGACCGCCTCCGCTGGACGCTCACCGACAGCGAGATCGTCCGCTACCGCGCCCTGTGCACCGAGACCGTCCACTGCGTCGAGTCCGCCGCCCGCGAGGCCGAGCCCGGGGTCACGGAGAACGAACTCGCGGGGCGGCTCGCCGATCGCCTGCGGGCGGTGGGGGCGCTGCCCTGGGTGCTCCTCGTCGCGGCCGACGGGCGCATCGAACGCTACCGCCACCCCCTGCCCACCGACGCCGAGGCCCACCGCTACTTCATGCTCGTCACCTGCGCGGAGCGCGACGGGCTGATCTGTGCGGCGACGCGGCTGGCGTCGTTCGTGGACGTTCCGGAGGACCTCGCGAGGCGGCACTGCGCGGTGGCGACGGTGGATGCGGCGCTGATTCTGGGGACCGTCCCCGGGGCGACGCTGGGCGAGCTGTTCGCCCTCGCCCAGCGGGCGTACGCCGAGACCGGCCACGCGGAGGAATGGCGGAACCACCACCAGGGCGGGTCCTGCGGGTACAACCCCCGCGAGGTCGTCGCGACCCCCAACGACGCCACCCAAGTCCTCGCCAACCAGGCCTTCGCCTGGAACCCCTCGATCACGGGCACCAAGTCCGAGGACACCGTCCTGTGCACCCCCGACGGCACGGCCCCGCTCGCCGCACCCACCGACTGGCCCACGGTCACCGTCGAGTGGGAGGGCCAGTCCATGGAACGCCCGGCCATCCTGCGGCTGTAGCGGAAGCCCCCCCCAGACCCTCCAGACGCCCCTCATCGGTTCCGCGACTTCGCTCCGGACAGCTTCCCCCCGCGGGGAGAAGGGTCCGCGCAGCGGGTGTCCAAACCCCTCTCCCCGCGGGGAGAGGTCATCGAGCGCAGCGAGGGAGAGGGGGCGCTCGCACACCCGCATGCTTCCGACCTCGCAGGGAGTAATGCCCACGGGACGCTGTTTGTCCCG
>JAWLCQ010000205.1:0-7905 GCA_041687095.1 Phycisphaerae bacterium
TCGACGGCGGCGACGTTGGACTCGACCTCCTCCTGCGACCGCGCGCCCATGAGCGTGCAGGAGATGTCCGGGTTGGAGATCACCCAGCGGATGGCGACCTCGGTGATGGGCATGTTGATCTCGTCGAGGTAGGCGTAGAGGGCGAGGTACTGCTCGCGGCGCGGCTTGGACAGCCAGGCGAGCCCGCCCTTAATCTGCTCATCGTAGCGCTTCGCCAAGGCGCCCTGCTGCAGGGGCGAACCGGCGACGATGCCCATGTTCTGCTCCTTGGCGGCGGGGAGAACCTCGTGGGCGGCCTCCCGCCACAGCAGCGAGTAGTTGAAGGCCGTGAGGACGACGTCGAACTTCCCGCTGCGGCAGAGGTGGGCGAGTTCGTAGGCGGTCGTCCCGCCCAGGCCCGTGAAGCGGATGGTGCCGTCCTTCTTGAGCGAATCGAGCACCTCCATGACGGGGCCCTCGACGTTCTTCCAGTCGGTCCACCAGTCGTACTGCTTGACGCGGTCGGGCTCGTGGATCATGAGGATGTCGATCACGTCGCGGTGCATCAGCTTCAGCGACGCCTCGACGGACTGGAGCAGGTGGTCCTTGCTCCGGGCGTCGAAGGGTTTCGGGCGCCCGCCCAGCTTCGTCGAGAGCACCAGCGGGGCGTCGATGTCGACGAGGATCTTGCCCAGGACCTCCTCGCTGTCCATGTACCCCGGGGCGGTGTCGACGTAGTTCACGCCCAGCTCGACGGCCCGGCGGACGGCGGACTTGGCCTGCTCGAACTGCGCCCCCATGGACGAAACGAACAGCCCGCCCATGGCCAGTTCGCTGACCTCCAGGCCGGTCCTTCCCAGAACGCGTTTCTTCATCATCCAGCTCCTTTGACAATGCACGGCGGGGCGCAGACGAGCCCCGGATATGGAGTGACTATAGACTCTCCGCCCCGGGTGTCAACGCCCCACCACGGGAGATGCTGCGGATCGGGAAAGGCGGACCGCGGATGGGGTTCCCGCGCGTCGATCAGGCGCGGTTCGCCCGCCGCCGGCGAACCAGCAGCAGCACCCCGCCCACCGCCAGCAGGCCCAGGGTGGCAGGCTCGGGGACGTCGGTCTGGGCGACGGCGATCTCCTCGATCGAGTAGTCCCCGGCGACGGCGCCTTCGAGCTGGAAGCGGATGGTGTCCACGTCGGCGAAACTCGCCAGCCCGCCAAACGCCGAGAACGGAACGATGGCGTCGGTCGACGAGACGATCCCGCCCGGGATCGTGCCCGACCAGTGGCTGTACACCAGCAGGTTGCCCACGCGCGACCCCACGCGGATCCTCGCCGTCGCCGGCCAATCGGCAAACAGCACGGAGATGCGGAAGGCGTTGCCCACGACGGCGAGGTTGGCGTTGAGGTCGGCCGCCGTGCCGTAGTCGGCCGTCACGATGCCCCACGTCCCCGCGTCGGCGGAGAAGTACAGGGTGTCGCGGAGGGCGTTGTGGTTGATCCGCACCTGCACCTCGCCATACCCGCCCATCATGGTGGACTCCAGCGCCCGCGTCCCGCCGATGGTGTTCGCGAGTTCCAGGGCGGTGGCGGTGTTGGCGTCGTGCAGGTGGAGCGAGTGGGCGGTGAGGTTCTCGTAGGACCGGATGAAGTTGTCGATGACCAGGGCACCCGGGGCGGACGCGGCCAGGGCCAAAACCAGTACGAGCGCAATCCAAGCGTGGCGGACCATGTGAGCATTCTCCTCTCTTATTTACCGCTGGAACGGCCCGGCCTCCACGGTTCTCCGCGGGCTGCCGCATGCGGGACGCCCCCTGAGCAGGGACGGTACATGACCGCATACGGTGCATCACAGAGAGTCGAGCCAAGTTTCCAGCCGTCGCGGGCTCCGCGAGCTCGGAGGACCGCAACTACATCACATTCTCCCCAGGGAACGGGGATTCATCAAGAAAATTCCCCGGGGCCCGGAGTAGAATTGCGGAAGAAAAACACCTTCACCACGCTTGACAGCCGGCGGGAGCGGACCCATAATGGGTGGTTTCCCCTTGCTGCTATGAGGAGTCTGACAGTGTATGCGGTGATTGAAGATAGCGGACGGCAGTTCCGAGTGTCCGAGGGCGACGTGGTGAACGTGGACTTGCGCGAGCTGCCCGAGGGGGCGAGCGAACTCCAGTTCGACCGCGTCCTGCTGATCGGCGCCGAGGGCGACGTGAAGGTCGGCACCCCGCTCGTTTCGGGCGCCAAGGTCCTCGCGGAGATCCTGGAGACCGAGCTGAAGGGCCCCAAGACGGAGAGCTTCTTCCATCGCCGCCGCAAGGGCTTCACGAAGACCAAGGGTCACCGCCAGAAGTACTGCCAGGTCCGCATCAAGCAGATCGTCGCCTGACGCCCTGCTCCGCAAACCTCACAGTTCCCCGCAGACCTACGGGCGTGGGCAGTTTCTTGCTCGCGCCCATTTCCTGCGCGGAAAGGGCGTTCTCCTGCCGCCGCAGAGCCGCAGAGCCGCAGAGCCGCAGAGAAGAGAGGATGTTGTTCACGCCCGGGCTGTCCGAACAGTCGCGGGCCAGTCGGTGCTGGCGGCCCCTACGACTGGAGCCCGAACCACTGCTGGAGCACGCCGCGGAGGCGAACGAAGGCCGGATCGGTGCCTCGCTGGACACTGACGGATTCGGCGAGCTTGCGATAGATGGCCGAAGACCTGGGTCTTCGGGCTTCGCAGAGTGCGGCCTCCACGGCCTCCTTCGGACGGGACGGCTTCAGTTGCCCCTCCCCCAGGAATCCCTTCTGTTCGAGCCATTCGCGTAGGGTGGGATTCCTTCCCTCCCATCCCAGTTCAACCTCCACATGAGGAGAGTCGCTCCAGACCCACGCTTCGAGTTCGGGATCTATCACGACCACCGCCGCCCGCGACCATCCGCTTGCAGAGAGTTTCTCTTCCAGTTGCCGCTCCATCTCCTCGCGGAGCAAACGGCCTTCCCGGCCGGTTCCCTCGCGGTCGAAGATGACCAACGCGTGTCCGTAGAGATGAACGAACGGGCGCAGGAACTCTGGGGCTTCCAGGAACACACCGGGATCTCGTTGCGGATGTTTGAAGGCGTCGTAGGTGATGGGCCGAATCCGTAGCGCCTGGTGCCGCACAAGAAGGCCCTCCACCGCCTGCCCAGCGTCCTTGCAGGCAGTGAGAACGACCAGGTCCTTGCACCCCTCCCGCTCGCTCATCCCAGCACCCCGGCGGCAAAGAGAGTCCCGAGATTGGTTTCGCCCTGCCAGTCTCGCAAGGCCGGGTGCTCCGACCCACGCACGATGTCCGTAGCGCCGTCGTTGTTCTTCTTGAAACAGAGAACGGTGTCCGGGTCCGCGATGCTCAGGATGATGGGCGAATGCGTCGCCATCAGGATCTGCGCCCCGTAGACCGACGAGAGGGACTGGAACATCGTCTCCACCGCCAGCGGATGGATGCCGTTCTCGGGCTCCTCGATGAGGTACACGCCCTCGAACTTCGGCAGGTACGCCGGCAACGTCAGCGCCAGCAGGCGCAGCGTCCCGTCCGAGGCCATCCATGACGGTACGCTCAGTCCCCCGGCGTACTCCAGCACCATGTATCGGTGGCGGTCCTCGGGGCGTTCCACCGTCCGTATGCCCCGAAGCTCCGGCAAGGCAGTCTGCAGGTGACTGATCCACCCCTCCATCCGCTCGCGATTCTCCGGGCGTTCCAGCTCAGAAACAACCCACGGCAGGTTCGATCCGTCAGGCCGAAAGCCCTTCCTCTGCCCCGGGGGGCTGGGCTTGCGAAGCGACTGACTGCTCAGCACAATCGGCTGTACGCTGTGAGAGAGAAGCGATCTCAGCCAGAGTGATGCAGGAAAACGCATCTCATCCTCAGGCAGGGCAGCTAGGACTGACTTGTCCCGCCCAAGGCCAAGCGGAAAGAAATGGCCGTCCTCCCCAAGCTCAGAGTGCGCTGTCGCATCGACGCGATCCGATGCCTTCCAGGGCCTTCCTGCTAGTTCACTTCCAAGGACCCCCAGCTTGCGGAGGCTACCTTGCATGGGGTCAAATCCTCGCCACCGCTTTCCCACCACCTGCTGAGTGTTTTCGGGTGCATCGGGAGCAATCACGGTTGTCGGCACTTCCGGAAGCATGGGAAAAACGGAAGTCCTTCGGACACTCGGTGACCCTTCCTGCTTCAGGAGTACCTGCTCATCCAGTATTCCGATCTCCTGACTATCGGGATCCAAGCCAAGCCGGACCTCGTACCGGATGATATCCAAGTGCGGATTCTGCAGCGAAACCCGTCGATCCGCAGGTATCTCCGCTTCGACCGCCAACTCAAAGGGGCCGCTCTCCCGATGCCACACGAGGTCCTGGAAGTTCTGCGACCGCTCCCAGACCGCCTCCTCCGGCCCCTTGGAGACGAGGGTCCCCAGGAATTCGATTACATCCAGAAACGTCGTTTTCCCGCTGGCGTTGGGGCCGACAAGGACGTGGAACGGGCCCAGGGGCTGTCGCACGTATCGCAGGCATCGAAAGTTCAGTGCTTCGATCAGGCGGAACATGGGCGCCTCCATCCCGCGCCGGGTCTTGATTCCTCCGAAGTGTATCCTCCCGGGGCTGCTCTGAACAGCCCCCCTCCACAAACGCACATCCACGTTCCGATCGGGCGGTCCCCCTGTCCCCGGTCCTCCGACACTCCTGTCCGTCGGCGCTCCGCTCCTCCGGTAGGCCGGTCTTCCGCCGACATGCTCCCGGAACCAATGCTGTTGAACCCCCCTCCGCCGTGCCGATATCATAGGCACTATCGAGAGTTAGCGTCTTTCACGACGGAGGCACCGGCCGGGTCCCCTCGCTCGCACCCGATGCGCCCGTTCCCGTGCACCTCGCGGAAAGCAGGATCGCATGACCTATATCCTGGGCATTTCGGCGTTCTATCACGACTCGGCCGCGGCGCTGGTGCGCGATGGGCGGATCGTGGCGGCCGGGCAGGAGGAGCGGTGGACGCGCAGGAAGCACGACTTCCAGTTCCCCGCCCGCGCCATCGACTACTGCCTCACCGAAGCGGGGATCGGGCCCGAGGCCCTCGATTACGTCGCCTTCTACGATAAGCCCTTCCTCAAGTTCGAACGCCTCCTCGAGACCTACCTCGCCTGCGCCCCCCGCGGGTTCCGCTCGTTCCTGGCGGCCATGCCGTTGTGGCTGCGCCAGAAGCTGCACCTCCCCCGCGAGATGTCCCGCGGGCTGGGCAAGAAGTACCGCAGGCGCTACGTCTTCACCGAGCACCACGAATCCCACGCCGCCAGCGCCTTCTTCCCCTCCCCCTTCGAGAAAGCGGCCATCCTCACCCTCGACGGGGTGGGCGAGTGGGCGACGGCGTCGATGGGGTACGGGGAGGGCAACCGCATCACGCTCACGCACGAACTCCGCTTCCCCCACTCCCTGGGGCTGCTGTACTCGGCGTTCACGTACTTCTGCGGGTTCAAGGTCAACAGCGGGGAGTACAAGCTCATGGGCCTGGCGCCCTACGGGGAGCCCCGGTACGTCGACCTCATCCTGGAGAAGCTCGTCGACCTCAAGGACGACGGGGCGCTCCACATGGACATGACGTACTTCAACTACTGCCAGGGCCTGACGATGACCTCGCGGAAGTTCGACCGCCTCTTCGGAGGCCCCCCGCGCAAGCCCGAGAGCCAGCTCACCCAGCGGGAGATGGACCTGGCGGCGTCGGTGCAGGCGGTGACGGAGGAGGCGATGCTCCGCGCGGGAAGGCACGTCCACGAACTCACGGGCTGCACGGACCTGTGCCTGGCGGGCGGGGTGGCGCTGAACTGCGTGGGCAACGGGCGAATCCTCCGCGAAGGGCCCTTCGAGCGGATCTGGATCCAGCCGGCCGCCGGGGACGCGGGAGGGGCGCTGGGGGCGGCGCTGTTCGTCTGGCACCAGTTGCTGGACCACGAGCGGACCCTTGAGGCCCCCGACGCGCAGCGGGGCTCGCTGCTGGGCCCGCGGTACGGCAACGACGAGATCCAGGCGTTCCTGGACGCCCAGGGCGCCGCCTACCAGCGATATGACGACGAGGACGCCCTCTGCGCCCGCGTCGCCGAACTCATCGCCTCCGAGCACGTGGTGGGCTGGCTGCAGGGGCGGATGGAGTTCGGGCCCCGGGCGCTGGGGTCGCGATCCATCCTGGGGGACGCCCGCTCCCGCGAGATGCAGGCGGTGATGAACCTCAAGATCAAGTTCCGCGAGTCGTTCCGCCCCTTCGCCCCGGTGGTCCTGCGGGACCGCGTGAGCGACTACTTCGCCATGCGCGACGGGGAGGACTCGCCCTACATGCTGCTCGTCGCCCCGGTGAGCGAGGCCAAACGGGTCCCCAGCGAGAACGGGCAGGCCCAGGGCCTCGCCAAGCTCAAGGCCATCCGCTCCGAGATCCCCGCCATCACGCACGTGGACTACTCCGCCCGCGTGCAGACGGTGGACCCCGTCCGCCACGGGCGCTTCCACACGCTCATGAAGGCCTTCGAGCAGCAGACGGGCTGCCCGGTCATGATCAACACGAGCTTCAACGTCCGCGGGGAGCCCATCGTCTGCTCCCCCGAGCATGCGTACCGCTGCTTCATGGCCACCAACATGGACGTGCTGGTGCTGGAGGACTTCGTCCTGCTCAAGAGCGAGCAGCCCGACGCCAGGCCCCATGACATCGACAGCTACCTGGCGGAGTTTGCCCTCGACTGACAGCCCCCCACCCCGGTTTCCCCGCCGAGAGCGCGGAGGCCGCAGAGAGGACGCAGAGATGTCGCTGATCCAGATCAACCGCAACCCGACGATACGGGAACTCCGCATTTTCGGTGCGGGGTTCCTGGTGTTCTTCGCCCTCGTCGGGTGGGGCGTGTACCGCAGGACGGGCCTCCTCCCCGCCGCCGGGGCCGTGTGGGCCCTGGCGATCCTGGTCCCGGTGATCGGGCTGATCGTCCCGGAGGTGCTCCGCCTGGCGTACCTGGGGCTGACGTACGCGACGTTCCCCATCGGGTTCGTGATCTCGCACACCGTGCTCGCCATCGTGTACTATCTCGTCCTCACGCCGATCGGGCTGATCCTGCGGCTGTGCGGGCGAGACCCGCTGCAGCGGCGGCGGAACCCGCAGGCGCAGACGTACTGGGTCCCGCACGTTCCGACGACGGACGTGCGGCGGTACTTCCGGCAGTTTTAGCCACAGCAAGGAAGCAGCATGAGCAGACGCAGCAGGAATCGCGAGAACGGCAACGGCGGGGGCAACGGCAAGGCGGGACGGTACCTCGGGGACGGGGAGGGCCCGGTCAAGGCCTACAAGAACCTGGACTTCCTGAACGGTCCGCAGGCGCGGCAGATCCGCATCCTGTGCGAGTTCGAGGAGCCCGCCTCGCGCTTCCAACGCTACCGCGTGCGGGACACGATCGTCTTCTTCGGGTCCGCCCGCACCCTGCCCGCCGACGTGGCGGAGGCGAACCTGGAGGCGGCGAAGCAGCGGCACCGGGCAGCCGACGCGGACGCGATGGAGCAGGCCAAGGTCGCCCTCCGCCGCGCCCAGGCCGAC
The DNA here is from genome assembly GCA_041687095.1 of Phycisphaerae bacterium. GTDB lineage: Bacteria > Planctomycetota > Phycisphaerae > SM23-33 > SM23-33 > JAWLCQ01. Next base: position 7,543 of record JAWLCQ010000205.1, read on the forward strand.
CGGAAAATGTCCCGCTACTACGAGGACGCCCGCGAACTCGGCCGCCGCCTCACCGAATGGTCCCTCTCCCTCCCCAACGCCGCCCGCCGCTTCATGATCTGCACGGGCGGGGGCGGGGGCATCATGGGCGCCGGGTCCCGCGGGGCCGCCGAGGCCGGCGGGGACTCGGTGGGCTTCAACATCTCCCTCCCCTTCGAGCAGGACCCCAACCCCTACCAGACCCGCAAGTTCGCCTTCGAGTTCCACTACTTCTTCATCCGCAAGTTCTGGTTCGTGTACCTCGCCCGCGCGGTCGTCGTCTTCCCGGGCGGGTTCGGAACGCTGGATGAGATGTTCGAGCTGCTCACCCTCATCCAGACCCGC
>JAWLCQ010000206.1:0-7897 GCA_041687095.1 Phycisphaerae bacterium
GCCGGAGAGAAGGGGATTACACAGATTTCAGGATTCCGCAGAAGAGAGAGAAGAGCGATGTTCTCCTTCTCCGTAATCTGCGCAATCTCATCATCTGCGCAATCCCTTTCTTCGGGGCTGTTTCTTCTCTTCACGCCTTCGCTGCTGTCTGCGAAGGCGTGAACGGTTACCCCGAATTCAATGCGCAAGGCCGTGGCTGGGCGTCAGCCTCGGGGCAACCCTGGGCTGCACCGCGGTTCCAGGCCGGGGGAATCCCCTTCACCTGGGCCGGCGAAGGCCGTAGAATGGGCGCGATGATGAGACAGGGCGCCACTGTGCGCCCGGAGGCGGTCGCGCAGCTCCTGCGCCGGGGCACCACTCCGCCCTGATTGCCTGGCCCTCTCGTCGCGCCTGCCTGTCGGCTTGCCCTCCCCCGGCCGCCTTCGCGGCCAATCCCGGATAGGTGGAAGCTGCGGTGCTTCCCGGACCGCGATTCCGACGCGCAGGTCACCGACCTGCCGCCGGGCAAGCCCGCCGCCGAGCCGGGAGCCTGGAGTAGACCGCAGGGCATAGCAGAGGCAAACATGGACAAGAAGACGCGAAAACGGATCCTGGTGCTCAAGGACCGGCTGCGGAACCGCCGGGATCGCCGGGTGGCGGCGAGGCGACAGCCCGACGAGCCGGACGAACTGGAGCAGGTGGATCGCGAGATCGCCGCGATCGAGGAAGAGCTGCGGCGGTTGACGGGAGAGTGAAACGCGTGACGGTAGTGACATCGACAACGTGCCGGGTCTGTCGATCCAGCCGGGCCGAGCCCTTCGCGCACCTGGACGGGCGGGACTACTGGGGATCATGACCTGCTTCCAGACGGACGGCGCACGGTTCGCCGACTGGCATTACCGGCGCGACGTGACGCACGTGGTGTTCTACCGGCGGGAGACCTTCGAGCATCTGGCGGTGCGATTGGGCTGGCGGTGCGAGATACCCGTCAAGAACGTCGTGCTGATGCGAAAGAATGGCCGGCCGAACGGCGCGACGGCAGCGGCCGCAATGAAGGAACGGGATGACGATGCTGTTTGAGGAGCTCGATTATCAGAAGACGGCCCTTGGCGAACTCGTGCTTCGACGCCGCACCTCCCCGGCGCTGCCGGACGAGGTCATCTACGAGGTCACGATTGACGGCGAGATGCTGATGTCCAGCACGGTCAATGCCAGTGAGCGGGCGTTGGCTCGGTTGGCCTTGGAGGATCGAACGGATCGGCCGCTGGATGTGCTCGTCGGCGGGCTGGGCCTGGGCTGCACGGCCGCGGCGGCGCTGGAGTATCCGAACGTCCGGAAGCTGGTGGTCGTCGAACTGCTCGCGCCGGTGATCGCCTGGCACCGCCGGCGGCTGGTTCCGCTGGCGGAGGTGCTGATCAAAGATCCGCGCTGCGTTCTCGTCGCGGGCGACTTCTTTGAGCACGTCGGGCAGGCGGCCTCCGAGTTGCTCTATGACGTCATCCTGCTGGACATCGACCACGCGCCGGATTGCCTGCTGCACCCGCGGCACGGGGGGTTCTACCGCACCGAAGGCCTGCGAAACATGGCCCGCTGCCTTCGGGGGGGGGGCGTCTTTGCCCTGTGGTCGGCGTGGAAGCCGCAGGCGGAGTTCTTTGGCCTGCTTGGCACGGTGTTCCCATCCGTGCAAAGCCACGAGGTGAGCTTCTTCAATCCGCACGTGAACGAGAACGACTCGAACTGGATCATCGTGGCCGAAGGTGCGGACCGCGTCGGGGGAATCAGAGAGGAATGAGGCGGGCGAAGGAGGAGTATGCACAGGTATAAGCAGCACGTTCGCCCCCGGGACCACGGCCGACTCCGCCGCAGGCCCGCCGAGCAGGTGCTGGCGGAGGTGATCCGGTCCGCGCTGACCGATCGGCCCGGGCCGCTGCTCATCGCCGTCGGCGGACCGGGCGGCACGGGCAAGAGCACCCTTGCCGGCAGGCTCCGCGAGCGGCTGGGAGACGCCGCCGTGCTGCGCCTGGACGATTACAAGACGTCCCGCGCGGACCGCCGGAAGGCGGGCATCTTCGGCCCGCACCCCGACGCCAACAAGATGGCGCTGATCGCCGAACATCTCCGGGAGCTTCGCCGGAACCAGGCGTTCGACAAGCCGGTGTACGACCCCGCCATCGGCGACGATGCGCGCATCTGCCAAGCGCTGCGGGCCGGGGCGATCGGCTTCGTCAGCGCCGCCGCCAACGCGCTGCCCGAACTCTACGCCTCGCTGGACGCCTGCGCCAAGGAGCACCGCTGGGGAGAGGCCGAATCGTGCCAGGCGAATATCCCCGAGGCGCTCGCCCGCCTGGGAGACCAGCAGATCCCCGCCCTCAAACGCCTCGTTCGATCGCGGATCGAGCGCTACCCCGCCACCGTCCGCCCGCCGCTTACTGAGTGACCGCAATCGTGTCCGCTCGGAGACTGTCCGCCAACGCCCCCGGACTGCGTCCGGGGGGATGATCCGACAGACGAGCAGACGTCAAGACGGACCTTACTAAGGCGTCGCGCAAGAATAACGTACGCGATGCGCCGATCAGATGGCCAGAGTCTACAGCATTGAAGAGGTAGGGATCGTTCAACGTGTTCGTGCGCGATTCCTGACAGTCCCTGCTTGAACAGGTGGCTCGACGGGTCGATTCCGAGATCACGATGGACATGGCCCGAGTCGCCACGGCGCCTGTAGAACCAGGGTTCGTGACTGCGTGAGGTCCTTGCTCAACGGCATTGTCGTGTCGCGTATGCCATGGTTGTGACGGCCCCGAGGGTCGCGCACAGCGGACCGGCCCTGAAACATTGCAGGAACCGTCGCGCGGAGGGTCACGGTTCCATAGAATGCCGGCAGGGGCGCACCTCCGGCGACGGGTCGGAGTACGGTGTGGCCGCGATCGCAGTGCGGCGGCGTGGGGGCAGAGAGGCTCGACGATCCACGGGGACGACATGAACGGTGACGACAGACAGGGCGCGTGGCACGCGATGGGCCCGGACGCGGTGCTGGAGCGGGTGGGCGGCTCGCCCGAGGGGCTCGACTCGGACCAGGCACAGCGGCGGCGGGAGGAGGCGGGGGCCAACACCCTCGAGGCCGAGGAGGGCGTCAGCCCCTGGCGGCTGCTGGGGCGGCAGGTCCACAACCCGCTGATCTACCTGCTGCTGGCGGCGGCGGGGGTGTCGCTGCTGGCGGGCAAGGCCATCGACGCGGGGGTCATCGCGGGCGTGGTGGTGCTCAACACGCTGCTGGGGTTCGTACAGGAGTGGCGGGCGGAGGGGGCGCTGGCGGCGCTGCGGAAGATGAGCGCCCCGCACGCCCGCGTGCTCCGCGACGGATCGTCCCAGGAGATCGACGCCGCCGACGTCGTGCCCGGGGACGTGCTGGTGCTGGAGACGGGCGACCGCGTCGCCGCCGACGCGCGGGTGCTGTCGGGCGACGATCTGCGGGCGAACGAGTCGGCGCTGACGGGCGAGTCCGAGCCCGTCCACAAGGAGCCCGCGGAGGTCGAGGAGGGCGCCCCGATCGGCGACCGGCGGAACATGTTGTGGATGAGCACGAGCATCACCGGGGGGCGCGGGCGGGCGGTCGTCGTCGCGACGGGCATGGACACGGAGATGGGCGGAATCGCGGGCGAGGTCCGGGCGGCGGGGCGGGAGAAGACGCCCCTGCAGAAGCGGATGCACAAGCTGGGGCTCATCCTGGGGGTGTTGGGGATCGTGCTGGCGGGGGTGGTGTTCGGGCTGGGGCTGCTGCGGGGGTACGGGACGGTCGAGATGCTGCTGTTCGCCGTGGCGGTGGCGGTGTCGGCGATCCCCGAGGGGCTCCCGGCCGTCATCACGGTGATGCTGGCGCTGGGCGTGCGGCGGATGGCCGACCGAAACGCGATCATCCGCCGGCTGCCGGCGGTGGAGACGCTGGGCTCGACGACGGTGATCTGCTCGGACAAGACGGGCACGATCACGGAGAACCAGATGACCGTGCGGCGGATCTGGGCGGCGGGCAGGCTGTACGAGGTCACGGGGGAGGGCTACCGGCCCGAGGGCGAGGTCCGCGAGGAGGGCGGGCAGGCGGTGGAGGAACTGCCCGATGGGCTGCGGCGGCTGATGCGGATCGGGGCGCTGGCGAGCAACGCCCACGTGCGCCAGCAGGGCGGCGCGTGGGAGGTCGAGGGCAACCCCAGCGAGGGGGCGATCCTGGTCTCCGCACGCAAGGCGGGGCTGGACCCCGACGAGCTGCGCGAGGAGGTGGAGCGCTTCGGGGAGGTCCCGTTCTCCAGCGACCGCAAGTACATGGCGACGCTGCATCCGCGCGAGGAGGGCGAGGGGCGGGTCGCCCTGGTCAAGGGGGCGCCGGACCGGCTGCTGAAGGCCAGTTCGCACGTCCTGGTCGAGGGCGAGCGGGTGGAGATGGACGACGAGTGGCGCGAGCGGATCGGGGAGCTGAACGACGAGTTCGCGGGCGGGGCGCTTCGCGTGCTGGCGGGGGCGTACCGCGAGTTCGGAGCGGACAAGGAGCGGATCGAGGAGGGCGACGTGGAGGAGGGCCTGACGCTGGTGGGCCTGTGGGGCATGCTGGACCCGCCGCGCGAGCAAAGCGCCCGGGCCGTCGCGGAGGCGAAGGAGGCGGGGATCCGCCCGGTGCTGATCACGGGGGACTACGCGGCGACGGCGTTGGCGATTGCGAGGCAGATTGGGGTGACGGAGGACGGGCGGGCGCTGACGGCGGGGGACGTCGAGCGGATGGACAAGCGCGAGCTGGCGGAGGCGACGCTGGAGTCGGGCGTGTTCGCCCGCGTCTCGCCCGCGCACAAGCTGAGGATCATGGAGGCCCTCAAGGACCAGGGGCACGTCGTGGCGATGACGGGTGACGGAGTGAACGACGCCCCCGCCCTCAAGGGCGCCGACATCGGGATCGCCATGGGCCAGACGGGGACCGAGGTCGCCAAGGAGGCCGCCGACATGGTCCTCACCGATGACAACTTCGCCACCATCGTCCACGCCGTCGAGGAAGGCCGCACCATCTACGCCAACCTCCGCAACGTCCTCTTCTTCCTCCTGAGCCAGAACGCCGGGGAGATCCTTACCCTTGGAGGCGCCCTGCTGCTGGGACTGGACCTGCCGCTGACCGCCGTCATGATCCTGTGGGTCAACCTCGTCACCGCCGGCGCCTGCACCGTGCCGCTGGGGGTCGAGCCCCGCCACTGGGACGTTCTCCGCGAGAGGCCCCGGGACGTTCGCGAGCAGATCGTCAACAGGGTGGTGCTCCGGCGGATGGCGATTCTGACCCCGATCATGGCGATCGGGACGCTCGTGCTGTTCTGGCACACCCGGACGACGGCGGGCCTGCGAGAGGCTCAGACCGTCGCGTTCTCCACCATGGTGGCGTTCGAGTGGTTCCAGGGGCTCAACGCCCGCTCGTTGCGCCTGTCGGTGTTCTCCATCGGGCTGCTGAGCAATCGGTGGTTCGTCCTGGGGGTGGGGCTGGCGATCCTCTTCCAGGTGGCCGCCGTCCACACCTACGCGGGGCACTTCCTGCTGGGCACTGTGCCGCTGACAGGGCGGCAATGGCTCCTGATCGTGCTGGTGTCCAGCTCGATCTGGATCGCAGACGAGATCCTCAAGCGCCTGGGCGTGCACGGCCGCCGGCCGGGGGCGGACCGGAAGGCGGAGCGCGAAGAGGAAGGATGATTCCCGTTGCTCGGCAGGCTGGGACGCGGGGGTGCAGGGGTGGAACAGCGGCGTGCAACACACGTTCGCTGCGGCGGCCTCCGCCGCGCGTTCTCTACCTCTTGCATTCCATGGGGGCCCGCGGAGCCCGTCGCGCCCGCAGGGATTGCGCCCAGGCCAGATACGCGCACCACAGGCCCGCCGGGACGAGCGTCAGGACCAGCAGCAGCGTTGCTGACGTGCCCGCAGCACTGCCCGCCCACGCCAGCAGGAACCCCATCGGAATCGCCCCCGCCGCCAGGGCCGCCGCGAAACGCCCCAGGTGCATCCTCGCCAGGCCCGCCAGGAAGGTCAGGACCTCCGGGGCGACGGGCAGAGCACGCGAGGCGATGATCCCCCCGACGCCCCAGGTGTCGAAGAACCGCTGCAGATCGGCGAGATCCTCCTCGCTGGCGAGGAAACGGGCGGCCTTGCGTCCTGCGAGCCGGGCGAGCGCGTAGGCGACGAGGCCGGCGAGCATCGATCCCACCGCTCCGATCACTCCCCCCCAGAACGTGCCGTAGATCGCTCCCGCCGTCGCCACCACCGCAGACGCCGGAATCGGCAGGAACAGGTCGCCGACCAACAGGGCGACCGCGATGGCCCAGGCGTACGGCCTGGCGGAAGCGACCCATGTGGCGAACTCGGGCGACGCGAAATACGCATCCATCGGCTCGTGCCAAAGGAAGTAAGGCAGGAGGATCAGGACGACGAGGCCCATCACGATGAGGGCAAGTTTCAGATGCAGGGATTGCCTGAGGGTCATGAACCCGAGAATACCATGGGCGGGGGGGCGGTAGGAACTCGTATCGCGGTGCTCGTTCCGTCTGCTTCGGACACGGGCGTGCAGGCGGGGGGGGCGGCAATACCATTGGGTATCGAGGATCGCGGGCCGTACCCGCCGCCTGCCGCAAGGAAGAGACGGGCGAACGGGGGGGCGACGACGGTTCAGGAGAGCGAAAGGCAGGATGAGTGGATGAGCAGACATCGAGCATTGGTTACCGTTCACGGGAGTGCGGGCGAGGAGCCCCGCACCGCCTCGAAAAAGGGGACGGGCACCTGCGCGGCAAGAGGCATGCCGCTGCGGAGCCCGTCCCCGTTTTCGAGGCTCCCTGCGCCTACCCCGCCTTGGGCCCCCGACGGACCCTTTTCTTCACGCGTTCGCTGCTGTTCGCGAAGGCGTGAACGGTTACGAGCATTGACAGTCCTCGTGACGGCGCTGGTGGCGCTGGTGCACGGGCGGCCGGCAGAGGCCAGCACTGCACCTCCGGACGTGGACGCGCTGAAGTATCCCTACCCGTACCGTGCGGCGCTGACGGTGAACTCGGACATCGACGCGGCGACGGTGGAGACGTTCGAGGCGGTCCACATGCTGGTGAGCACGCGGGAGTTCATCGACCCCAACTCGCCCCACTGGCAGACGCTGTTCGCGGGCGCCTCGGTCGCAACGCACCCGGACTACCGCGATGGGCTCCACGGGTTCGGGCTGCCCATCGCCGATTCCGGCTGGCTGCTGAACCAGGGGATCGGAGTGTTCCGCGAATATGACGAGGCCGCGGGGCAGTTGATCCCCAACGTGCATGAGGGCCGCGACATGCGGGAGGTCTACCGGGAGTGGTTGGCGAAGGGATGGATCGACACGCTGCACACGATCGGGCCCGGGGACATCCCCCGGGAGGCGACACGGGAGGCCCTGGAGTGGCTGGGGCGGCAGCCTCACGGGCGGCTGCGGGTGTGGACGAACCACTCGATGGCCCGCACGCCCTGTTCGGTCGGGCCCGACGAGCACCGGACGGCGTTGCGGATTGTAAAGGGCAACATCGCTCGCGTGCCGCTGTACCTGCTGTACCGCGCGGGGGCCAAGCGATTCGTGTACAGCCTGACAATGCGGGTCCGGCCGCGGCCCTATCCGCCGGGGCAGCGGCTCGAGATGACCGCGTTGTCGGTGCTCCTGGCGGGGTCGGGGCTGTGGCTGGGGCTGTCGCTGCTGGTCCCCCGGTGGCGGCGGAGGCGGAACCTGCTGTTGACTCTCGTGGTCCTGCTGGGAACCGTCGGATACCTGAGCGTCCGCCCGCTGCGGTACGCCCAGGGTGACAACCCCCGGACGCGCTACTACCACGCGGACCTGCTGCGGCAGTTCGGGATGCGCTTCTACTGGCTGAACGTGAACGTCCCTGGATGCGCGACC
>JAWLCQ010000207.1:0-7882 GCA_041687095.1 Phycisphaerae bacterium
GACGTTGGGGGTCAGGAGACCCCCAACGCTCGCGCTTGGGGCATCGCGTTCGCGGCATCGCGTTCGCGGCGTCGCGCTCGCGGCGTCGCTCGGGGGGCGTCGCAGGCGTGCGGGCTGGGGGTCAGGAGGTACGCAACGCGGGCGCTGCGGCGGGTGGGGGGCTGGGGGTTTGGCGCTCGCCACGCGGGCGCGCACGGAGTACGATGTCGCCCGCATTGCCCCGGACGGCGTCCGGCGGTCGACGGAGTGAGGATTCAGGAAACCTCCCGAGCCCCACATTGGCGCACGGGGCGTCTAGAATTGGGTACGCACAGGACGTGCGGGAACCCATTGGAATACGTGCGACGTGGCCGGGCGGTGCTGCGACCGGGGTCCGGTCCGCACGGCGGAGAGACATCGTGGCGGACCGAAGGGGACGGCGGACTTCCGGCGCTCCTGCGCCGGCCGCCCCAGCATCCAGGAAAGGATAGACATCATGCCACAGGCGAAACCGGGCGACCGGGTGAAAGTGCACTACACAGGCAAACTTCAGGACGGAACCGTGTTCGACACCTCCGTGGGCCGCGAGCCGCTGCAGTTCTCCCTCGGGTCGGGGCAGATCATCCCCGGGTTCGAGGAGGCGGTGATCGGCATGGACGAGGGGGAGACCAAGACGACCGAGGTGCCCCCGGAGAAGGCGTACGGCCCGCACCGGGACGACCTGGTCCAGGAGGTTCCCAAGGAGCAGTTGCCCCAGGGCTTCGATCCCGAGGTGGGCCAGCAGCTCCAGGCCCGCTCCGCCGATGGGCAGGTCATCCCCGTCTGGATCACCGACGTCCAGGATGAGACCGTCATCCTCGATGCCAACCACCCCCTCGCGGGCAAGGAACTGCTGTTCGACATCGAACTCGTCGAGGTCCAGTAGCCTCCCCCTCGCGGGGCGAACGCATCCGCATGCCCTCGAAAACAGGCAGGGATGCAGGGGATGCACGGGATGAGAGGACTGCTCCTCCATCCCGTGCATCCCCTGCATCCCTGCTCTGCTTCTCTCGCTCCTTGCACGCCCGCACCGCGGGCGTCATACTGCCGGAATCCACCCCTGCCCCGGATGGATGCAGCCATGGAGCGATGTGCAATGCCCAATGACGTCCAGGTCCGCGTCACCTTCCAGCCCAACGGCCGCTCGGTGTATGTCCTGCCCGGGACCAAGATCCTCGAGGCCGCCGCCCGCGCCGGGCTCACCCTCGACACCCCCTGCGGGGGGCAGGGCACGTGCGGCAAGTGCCGCGTGCAGTTCACCGCCGGCGCCTGCCCGCCGCGCGACACCGAGACGCGGACCTTCACGCCCGAGCAGATCGACCAGGGCTGGCGCCTCGCCTGCCAGACGTGCATCTGCCACGAGGCCGTCGTCCACGTGCCCGAGTCCTCCCTCTTCGCCTCCCAGCACCAGATCCTCACCGAGGCCCAGACCGACCAGGCCGCCGACGTCCTGCCCGCCATCCACAAGCACTACGTCGAACTCCCCGACCCCACCCTCGCCTCCGACGCCGCCGACCTCGAACGCCTCGCCGAGCACCTCCACTCCCCCCTCCGCACCGACCTGTCCCTCCTCCGCGAGCTGCCCGGGCTGCTGCGCGAGGGCGGGTTCAAAGGCACGGCCGTCCTGGGCGACCATCAGCTCGTGGACTTCGAGCTGGGCGACACCTCCCGCGAGTGCTACGGGGTGGCGTTCGACATCGGGACGACGACGCTGGTGGGCTCGCTGCTGGACCTCACCGACGGGCGGGAGCTGGCGATCACCTCGCGGATGAACCCGCAGGTGAGCTTCGGGGACGACGTGCTCTCCCGCATCCAGCACGCCAGCGAAAGCCCCCGCCGCCGCGACGAACTCCGCGCCGTCGTCCTCCAGGCCATCGGGGAGATGATCGAGGAACTCTGCCGCTCCGCGAGCGTCCACCGCAACCGCATCTACGAGGTCGCCCTGGCGGGGAACACGACGATGGAGCACCTGCTGTGCGGGCTGGACGTGACGCAGCTCGGGCAGGTCCCGTTCGTCCCCGTCTTCGCGCGGGGGCTGCTCTTTCCCGCCCGCGAGGTCGGACTCCCCATCGCCGACCGCGGGTCCGTCTACGTTTTCCCGGTCATCGGGGGGTTCGTGGGGGGCGACACGGTCGCGGGGATCCTCGCCACCCGCCTCGCGGAGTCCGACGGGCCCACGCTGATGGTGGACATCGGGACCAACGGGGAGATCGTCCTGGCGCACGACAAGAAGCTCTGGGCCGCCTCCACCGCCGCCGGGCCCGCCTTCGAGGGCGCGCGGATCTCCTGCGGGATGCGGGCCACCCACGGGGCCATCGAGAAGGTCGTCTCCAACGGGGAGGACCTGCACCTGAGCGTGATCGGCAACGCCGCCCCGGTGGGCATCTGCGGATCGGGCCTCATCGACCTCGTCGCCGAACTGCTCCGCGCGGGGGCGATGACGCCCGAGGGGCGGCTGCTGCCGCCCGACGAGCTGCCCGCCTCCGTCCCCCCCGCCATCGCGCGGCGGGCGGTGGGGCAGGGGGACGGGAACACGGAGTTCGTCCTGAGCGAGCAGTGCGGGACGGTGCGGGAGGCGCGGGTGACGATCACCCAGCGGGACCTCCGCGAGATGCAGCTCGCCACCGGGGCCATCCGCGCCGGGATCACCCTCCTGCTCAAGCAGGCGAACCTGCGGACGGGGGACCTGCAGCGGGTGCTCATCGCGGGCGGGTTCGGGAGCTTCATCCGCCGCTCCAACGCCCAGCGGATCGGGCTGCTGCCGACGGACATCCACCGCGACCGCATCCACTACGTGGGCAACGCCTCGCTCAACGGGGCCCGCTGGGCCCTGGTCTCCACCCCCGCCCGCCTGCGCGGGGAGGACGCGGCGAGGCGGACCACCCACGTCGAACTCTCCCAGGACATGGACTTCCAGATGGAATTCGCCGAGGCGATGATCTTCCCGGAGGCGTAACGTCCCGGCGAAAGCGAGGAAGGGTAGTTCCATGGACTGTGTCGAGATGAAACGCGAGGCGCAGAAGCAACTCCTGGAGGAGTGGGAGCGAAGACGAGAGGAGTTTCCCTCCTTTGCCGAATTCCTTCATGCTGTATCCAATGAGTCTCCCTGGGTTCGCGAGTTCCGCGATCGCGTCTCCAAGGCTCATGCTCACGCCAAGTAGTTGCTCGCCGTGAGCCGCTCCGGCGGGAGCCCCGCCATCGATGGAGGGCCGTGCCCCCTCTGTTCCCACTCTCCCTGCTTGCCTCTGGACAGGATGAGTGCGCGAGATCAGAATCCCTCCTTCCGCAGCACACCCAGCGGTGCGCGAGGATTGCGCAACCGCTCGGACAGCCGTTGCACAGGAGAGTGAGACATGGGTTCTCTGGTCATCCCCGAACCGCAGGACAAGCAGTGGTTCCCGAAGAGCGAGTGGCTCAAGCGGCACGAGGCGTACGTGCAGCGGGCTCGGGAGCTGCAGCATGCCCGGGTGGTGTTCCTGGGCGACTCGATCACCGAGGGCTGGGCCGGAGCGGGCCGGGCCGCCTGGGACCGCGACTTCGCCCCCCTGCCCGCCCTGAACCTGGGCATCAGCGGCGATGAGGTGCAGCACGTGCACTGGCGGGTGCGAAACGGGGAGATCGACGGGCTCGACCCCGCCGCCGTCGTGCTCCTCATCGGGACGAACAACATCGGCAATGTGGGGCATAAGGCCCCCGACGTCGCCCAGGGCGTCGAGGCGCTGCTGGGGGCGGTCCGCGAGCGGCTGCCCCGGGCGACCGTCCTGCTGCACGCCATCTTCCCCCGCGCTGCCAAGCCCGACGCCCCGCACCGCCTCGAAGTCGCCGACACCAACCGCCGCCTGCCCGCCCTGTGCGACGGGCAGAGCGTCCGCTTCCTCGACCTCACCGACCGCTTCGTCGAGAGCGACGGGACGATCTCCCCCGAGGTCATGCCCGACGCCCTGCACCTGTCGCCCCTGGCGTACGGCCGCTGGGCGGAGGCGATCGGCCCGGTGTTGCGGGAGATCGTGGGATAGAGGACGCTGACGGCGGTGCGCTGATCGCTGATAGGTAGCCGTTCACGGGAGTGCGGGCGGGGAGCCCCGCACCGCCTCGAAAAAGGGGACAGGCACCTGCGCGGCAAGAAGCATGCCGCTGCGGAGCCAGTCCCCTTTTTCGAGGCTCCCTGCGCCTACCCCGCCTTCGGCTCCCGACGGACCCTTTTCTTCACGCCTTCGCTGCTGTTTGCGAAGGCGTGAACGGTTACGCTGATAGCTGATTGCTGATCGCTGATCGCTGATAGCTTTCCAAGGAGACTCCATGGATTTTCCGACGAATTTCGCCTGGGGCGCCGCGACGGCCGCCTACCAGATCGAGGGCGCCGCGTACGAAGACGGCAAGGGCGAGTCGATCTGGGACGTGTTCAGCCACACGCCCGGGCGCGTGCTGCACGGGCACACCGGGGACGTCGCGTGCGACCACTACCACCGCTACGCTCAGGACGTCCAGCTCATGCGGCAGATGGGCCTCCAGGCCTACCGCTTCAGCGTCTCCTGGCCGCGGGTCCTGCCCACCGGGACCGGGGCGGTGAACGAGAAGGGCCTGGCGTTCTACGACCGCCTGGTCGATACGCTGCTGGCCGCGGGGATCGAACCGTGGGTCACGCTCTTTCACTGGGACCTGCCCCAGGGCGTGCAGGAGCGGGGCGGGTGGCTCAACCGCGAGATCGTCGAGTGGTTCGCCGACTACACCGCCGTCGTCGCCGACCGCCTGGGCGACCGCGTGAAGCGCTGGATGACGCTCAACGAGCCCCAGTGCTTCATCTCGCTGTCGCTGGAGACGGGGTACATGGCCCCGGCGTGGAAGATGGGCCTGCGGGACTGCGCGACGGCCGGCCACCACGCGCTGCTCGCCCACGGGCGCTGCGCGCAGGTCCTCCGCGCCCGCTGCAAGGTTCCGCCCGTGATCGGCTGGGCGCCGGTGGGGTTCTGCAAGGCCCCCGCGACGGACAGTCCCGCGGACCTCGCCGCCGCCCGCACCGCCATGTGGGCCATGGGCGGGCGGACGCTGTGGAACACCGTCTGGTGGACCGATCCCGTCTTCCTCGGGCACTACCCCGAGGAGGGCCTGCGGCTGCTGGGCGACGACGCCCCCCGCGTCCGCGAGGGCGACATGGAGGCCATCCACCAGGTCCCCGACTTCTGCGGGGTCAACACCTACTGCGCCGACTACGTCCGCGCGGGCGACGACGGACAGCCCCTCCCCGTCCCCCTCAAGCCCGGGCACCCCGCGTCGCTCATGGGCGGCATCACGGGCGACGCGCTGTACTGGATCTCCCGCTTCGCCCACGAACGCTACGGCAAACCCATCGTCATCACCGAGAACGGGATGGCCGACACGCACTGGGTCTCCACCGACGGGCACGTCCACGACCCCGACCGCATCGACCAGATCACCCGCTACCTCGCCGGTCTCGCCGCCGCCATCCGCGAGGGCGTGCCCGTCGAGGGCTACTTCCACTGGTCGCTGATGGACAATTTCGAGTGGTGCAAGGGGTACACCAACCGCTTCGGGCTCATCCACGTGGACTACGCCACGCTGAAGCGGACCCCCAAGGACTCCGCCGACTTCTACCGCCGCGTCATCGAGTCCCACGGGGCCATCCTCCCCGAGATGACGCCCGGGGAGGCGCGGAGCTTCGGGGGGAAGTCGATCGTGTAACGCAAGAGGGGGCATTGCGGATCCCCGTAACCGTTCACGGGGTGTGCCACCCTCAAGCGGCGCTGTTTGCCGCTTGGGGGTGCCACGGCCGGGGGCGCCAGCACCCCCAAGCCGCGAACAACTGCGGCTTGAGGGTGGCACCCACACCGAGGCGCCGTCCCGTGAACGGTTACGGATCCCCGAACTCGCCCGATGACTTCCCCCTCGACAATCCGCAATCCGCAATCCACAATCCGCAATCCGCAAGGAAGAGCCATCCACCATCGAGGACCCTATGAACATCAGTACCTCCCCCTTCGAGACGATCCGCCACTCCACCGACCTCTGCGTCGTCGGTGCGGGCCTGGCGGGGATCTGCACCGCCCTCGCCGCCGCCCGCCGCGGGGCGAAGGTCGTCCTCGTCCAGGACCGCCCCGTCCTGGGCGGAAACAGCAGCAGCGAGATCGGCGTGCACATCATCGGGGCCGACCGCGTCGGGGGCATCCCCCACCTGCGCGAGACGGGCCTGCTGGAGGAACTCCGCCTCGAGAACCACTACCGCAACCCCCAGGCCGCCCTGAGCGTGTGGGACCTCGTCCTCTACGACTTCGCCCTCCGCACCCCCAACCTCACGCTCCTGCTCAACTGCTCCATCCTCGACGCTCAGACCGATCCCCCCCGCCCCGCCGACGGGGCCCCCAGCCCGGCGGGGACGCGCCTCGTGAGCGTGACGGGCTGGCAGCTCTCCACGCAGAGCTGGCACGTGATCGAGGCGAAGCTCTTCGCCGACTGCTCCGGGGACGGGATCCTCGCCCCGCTGAGCGGCGCGGAGGTCCGCATGGGCCGCGAGGGGCGGGAGGAGTACGGGGAGTCCATCGCCCCCGAGCAGGCGGACGAGCGGACGATGGGCATGAGCTACATCTTCTTCACCCGCGAGCACGACCGCCCCATGCCCTTCCCGCCCTTCGCCTGGGCCCGCACGTTCGCGCGCTGCAACGATCTGCCCTGGGGCGAGGGCAACCACGCCTTCTGGCTGTACTCCCCGTGGTGGTGCGAACTCGGCGGGGAGGGGCACACCATCCGCGACAGCGAGACGCTCCGCGACGACCTGCTCCAGGTCACCATGGGCCTGTGGGACCACATCAAGAACCGCTGCGTCCACAGCGAGCGGGCGAGGAACTGGGCGCTGGAGCGCGTCCAGTTCGTCCCGGGGAGGCGGGAGTCGCGGCGGTACGTCGGGCCCCACGTGCTGACGCAGAACGACATCGCGTCCGAGGGGCGCTTCGATGACGTCGTCGCCTACGGCGGGTGGACGATGGACGACCACAACCCCGCCGGGTTCGCCGCGGCCGCCCAGGGCCTCCCCTGCACCATCCACCACCCCGCCCCCGCACCGTACGGGATCCCCTACGGGTCCCTCTACTCCCGCAACGTCGCCAACCTCTACGTCGCCGGGCGCCTCGCGAGCTGCACGCACGCGGCGATGAGTTCCACCCGCGTCATGGGCACCTGCGCCTCCATGGGCCAGGCCGTCGGAACCGCCGCCGCGCTCGCCACCCGCGAAGGCTGCGACCCCGCGGGCGTGCGCTCGCATCTCCGCGAGCTGCAGCAGATGCTCCTCGCCGACGACGCCTACCTGCCCTGGGTCCCCCAGGAGCTGTCCCCCGACACGCGGGAGGGGCGGCTGACGGGGAGCGACGGGGACCCCGAGCCCGTTCGCGACGGCGTGTCACGCCAGGTGGGCGAGGAGCCGCACTGCTGGACCTGCGCCCCCGGCGGGTGGATCGCCTGCGAGTGGGACCGTCCGCGGGACGTCCGCGAGGTGGTGCTGGCGCTGGACAGCGCGATGCACCGTTCGATCGCCCATCGCGGCCCCGGGTGGACGGAACCGTTCCCCACCGAGCTTCCGCGGCGCTTCCGCCTGGACGTGCGGGTGGGGGAGGCGTGGGAGGCCGTGCACCGCGCGGAGGACGGCCACCAGCGGTTCGTGTCCGTCCCCGTGAACCGTCGCACCTCGGGCGTGCGGTACACGCTGGAGGAGACCTGGGGCGCCCCGGAGTCGCGGGTGTACGCGTTCCTGGTGAACCCGCTGCACCGGGGGAGCGGGGATGAACGCAGATGAACGCAGATGAGGGGCAGAGCGCCTGATACGCCCCAATCGCGTGCACCGGGGGTCTCCTGCCCG
>JAWLCQ010000208.1:0-7760 GCA_041687095.1 Phycisphaerae bacterium
CCCCCCCTCGGCCGCCCCCCCCCCGGCGGGGGGGGGGGGCCCCCCCCCCCCCGGCGTCCGGGAGGGGCGAGGGGTGCCTCCGCGGCAGCGCCATTGGAGCGCCCCGTTCGCGGCGGCCGCCGCCGCGATCAAAGCGCCGCCATAACGCTGTCGCGGAAGCGTTTGTAGTCCTTCCAGGACGTTGGGGGTCAGGAGACCCCCAACGCACGCGCTCGGGGCGTCGCACACGCTCGGGGGGGCACGCGCTCGGGGCGTCCCACACGCTCGGGGGGGCATACGCTCGGGGCGTCCCACACGCTCGGGGGGGCATACGCTCGGGGCGTCCCACGCGCTCCGGGCAGCGCACACGCGCGGGGCAACGCAGGCGATTGGGGGCGGGGACCGCCTGCGCAAGCGCTACTCCGCCGGTCCGCTCCGCCGCCGCCCGCCCTGCCGCCTTCGGGCTCGGCCCGCTCCTGAAACTTCCGCGATCCCCAATCCGCAAATCGCCCCGGGTGTTGTATCATGGGATCCGTGGCACGTCGGAAAGGACACGGCGCCGAAGGCAAGGGTTCGCGCGGGCCCGCTCCCGCACCTCCCCGTCCGCTCCCATGGCGGCGGAAGGTGCTGTACGCGCCCATTCCCCTGCTGGCGCTGCTGGCGGTGGTGCTGGGCGGGGTGGAGGTGGCCGTCCGCCTCCTCGTTCCCGCGCACCGGGACAGCAGCGCGACGGCGGCGGGGTTCGTCGACCCCGACCCGGAGCTGCTGTGGCGGTTGCGGCCTCACGCGAGCGGGCCGCTGAAGACCAACGAACTGGGCTTCCGCGACGGGCCCTATCGCTCCGCCGCCGACGCCAAGGTCCTCGTCCTGGGCGACTCGGTGACGTGGGGCGACGGGGTCCGGGACCCCTCGCGCGTCTACACGGCCGTGCTGGAACACGCGCTCCAGGCCGCCGATCCCCACCGCACCTGCGAGGTCATCAACACGGGCGTTCCGGGCTACTCGACGTTCCAGCAGGGGGCGTACCTCCGCACGCGCGGGCTCGCCCTGAAGCCCCACGTCATCGTCCTGCAGTTCTGCCTCAACGACGTCGTGGAGCGGTATCACTCGGTGGCGTCGTACGGGGGCGATAACGTCTTTCTGGGCGTGGACACCCGCCTGGGCGGGTCGGGCCTGCGCCCCTGGCTGATCCGCCACTCCCGCGCCGCCGAGCACCTCGCCCGCGCCCTCCAGCATCGCGCGCGGCGCCTGGAGGAGATGGAGGTTGAGAAGCTCGCCACGGACGATCCCAGCCCCGCGATCCTTGACGCCTGGGAGCAGGTCGAGCGCGAGCTGGACGAGATCCATGCCCTCGCCGCGCAGCACAACCTCCCGCTGCTGATCGCGATCTTCCCGTACCGGTTCCAGATGGAGGACCCGCCCGCCCTCCGCCAGCCGCAGGACCGCCTGCTGCAGTACGCTCGCGAGCGCGGGATCCCGTGCGTGGACCTGTTGCCGGCGTTCGCGATGGCCGCCGCGGGGGGTGGGCCTCCGCTGTTCGTCGATGAGAACCATCTGGGCCGCGAAGGCCACGCCCTGGCGGCCCGCGTGCTGGCGGTGCCCGTGCGCAGCCTGCTGGAGCGGGCCCGTCTCGCCGCCCCCGGCCCGTCGGGCCCGCGCCCCGCGGAGAGGACCCCATGACGCCTCCCCACACAGCCCCGGAGGAGCGGGCCGCCACGGTCGCACCCCCGGCCCGCGCGAACGGTTCGCCCGACGCTTCCCCGCCCGGCCGCCCGAGGAGGCGGATCGGCGTGGGGCGGAAGGTGCTCTTTGCCCTCGTCCCCGCGCTGGCGCTGCTCCTGCTCGCGGAGGGGGGCCTGCGCGTGGGGGGCTACCGCAGCACGACGGCGGACCCGTACGAGAGCTTCGTGCTCCACCGCCCGCTGTTCGAGCGGGAGGGCGAGGTGTACCGCACGCGTGCGGAACGAACGCGCTTCTTCCATCCGCAGACGTTCCCCGCCGCCAAGCGGGCGGGGACGCGGCGGTACTTCGTGTTTGGGGGCTCGGTGACCTACGGGTGGGGCCTGCCCTCCCCCGCGAAGGAGACGTACGCGCACGTGCTTCGGAACCTGCTGCAGCAGGGGGGGCGCGGGGAGTTCGAGGACCTCAACGCCGGAGCCCCCTGCTACGCGAGCTACCGCCTGGTGGGGCTCGTCGAGGAGTGCGTGCAGTACGAGCCCGACTTCATCGTCATCATGAGCGGGCACAACGAGTTCCTGGAGCCCCGGTACTACGCGGACCTGATGGCGAAGCAGGGCGGGGGGGCGGGGAGGCTGTGGCACTCGCTGCGCCTCGTGCAGCTGGTGCAGGACGTGGGGTATCGGCTGCGGGGGGCGGACGAGGGCCCCGGGCGGAAAGCGGGCGAGGCGTTCCTGGTGGGGGAGGAGTTCGAGGGGACGCAGTACGTCGTCCGCGATCAGGCCGAGTTCCGCCACACCATCGAGCACTACGAGCGCAACCTCCGCCGCATGCTTGCCGCCGCCGAGGCCCGGGGCATCCCCGTCATCGTGTGCACCGTCCCGTCCAACCTCCGCGACTGCCCCCCCAACCACACCGAGCCCACCGGGACGATGAGCCTGCAGGAGATGCAGCGCAAGGGCCAGGACGTGCAGGCGCTGCTGGAGCGGAGGGAGTGGGCGCAGGTGCTGGCCGCCGTCGACGGCGTCCTGGCCATCGAGCCGCGGGCGGCGGCGTTCCACTACTGGCGGGGGGTGGCCCTGGACCGGATGGGGCGGTACGACGAGGCGCGGAAGCACTACCTGCTGGCGAAGGACCTCGACGGATTCCCGCACCGGGCGATCTCGCCCTTCAACGACATCGTCCGCACCCTCGCCGCCGAGGGCAACGCGCACCTGTTCGACGCGGAGAAGCTCTTCGAGTCCTCCGCCCGCGACGGGCTGCCCGGGAACGACCTGTTCATCGACAACTGCCACCCCAGCGCCCAGGGGCACCGGCTGTTGGCGGAGGGGTTGCGGGACGTCGTGGTGCGGGCAGGGCTGGGGCGGTAGGGGCACTGGCCTTTCTACGGATTCCAGTTAAGCCACGCGCAGGTGCCACGCGTGGGTGCCGTGGTTTGCGAAGCGCAGCGGAGCAACCACGTCCCATCGACACGGCCTGCGAATCACCTGGGAGGCGTACTACACATCCTGCAAAGCAGGCAGGGATGCAGGGGATGCACGGGATGAGAGTTTCTTCGCTCCGATCCCTTGCATCCCCTGCATCCCTGCTTTCTCGGGAAGGGAAGACGCGTGGTGTAGACACCGTTGCAGTAGGGGGGGGGTTACGGCGCGGCGTCCTCGTTTTCGGGCTCGCCCTCTTCCTCGGGGCGTTCGATGGTCTCGTACTTGCACACGCAGTCGTGGAGCTGTCCCCCGAGGCGGGAGGCGACGCGGGGGTCCTTGATGAGGGCGAGCTTGAGCGAGTCGACGGAGAAGCGGGTGTGGAAGTTGGACTCGACGGCCCGGCCCATGCCTTCGACGATGACGAGTTCGGCGCCTTGGGCGGCCTCGTTGAGTTCGTCGGAGACCTCGGACAGGTCGAGGAGGGCGACGCTGCTGCCGGTGGAGACGACCTCGATCATCTGCCCGTCGATGAGGGCCGTGAGGTCGAGGTCGACGGCGGCGAGCTGCTCGACGACGTCGACGGTCTCATCGACGGTCATGTCGTTGAGGGCGGCGCGTTCGTTGGCGGCGAGGACGATCTGGGTTCCGGCGAGGGCGAGTTCGCGGACGAAGGGCATGAGGCCCAGGACGAAGTCGCTGCCGGCGTTGTCGACGAAGACGACCGCGCGGGCCCACTTGGCGGGGGGGCCCCCGAGCAGGTCGTTGAGGAGGGCGTCGAAGTCGTCCACCAGCCAGGGGCGGGGCTTCATCGCGTCCAGGGTCGCCAGGAAGTCCTCGGTGCGGCGAGAGGTGTGCCCGTTCCCGACGGCGCCGAGGTCGAAGGCGTTGCCCGCGAAGACGCACTGGACGAGGTGCAGCCACTTCTGCTCGTCGTCCATGAGGTGGAGCTTCTTGACGGTCTGGGGGTAGAGGTCGATGGCGGCGGAGGTCTCCTGCTCCTTCACCCGCTTGTAGGGGTCGGTGATGCGGTGGCGGCGGAGGATGTCCTCCCGGAGGCGGTTGAGGCGGAGGATGTTGAGGGGGGGTTCCCCGTCGCGCGGGGGGGCGGTGCGGAGTTGCTCGATGGCCTTGAGGAACTCGTCCTTCGCCAGGGAGATCTGGCGGGCGGCCCCGCGCCCCATCGATTCCAGCGCGTGGGCGGCGAGGTCATCGAAGTGGCCGGCGAAGCGGTCCAGCCAGTAGGTTCGCAGCCCCTGGTCGGTCGAGAGGTCGAGGTCGTCCGCGGTGTAGCCCTGGAGGTCCTGGAGGAGGCAGAAGTGGCTCATGGTCCTTTCCGTGCGCGCAACGCAGTCATGGGTTAGGGTGAGGTCGAGTTGGTTGGTGGCCGCTCACAACGCTATGCCCTTCCGGGAACGCATTATAGAACACGCATGACGACCAGTGTCAAGTCATCGAATCGCGTCTGCAGGCCGGCGAAGCGGCGCATCTCCCACAGGACGTGCCGCGCGATGGCCTGCGCGTCGAATCCCTGGGCGATGGCGGCGCGGGCGGCGGACTCGATCCGTTCACGCCCGAAGGATTCATCGGCGAAATTCATGCACTCCGACAGCCCGTCGGTGTACAGCAGCACGATGTCCCCGTGCCGCAGGTCGTAGTGCGTGTGCGTCCAGCGCTGGTCGGCGTCGAGCCCCAGGACCGGCCCCCCGGTGGTCAGGTGGCACACCTGCCCGTCGCGGAACAGCAGCGGGGAGGGGTGTCCGGCGTTGGCGTAGGTCATCCGCAGCGTCTTGCCGTCGATCACCGCGTAGAAGAGCGTGGCGAAGTCGCTGTCCTGCGCGACGGCGAACAGGTCGCTGTTGACGCGGTCCAGGACGGTGGTCATCGCGTAGATGCTTGACGCGTGCGCCCGCAGCGACGCGCGGATCGACGCCATCAGCAGCGACGCCCGCACGCCCTTGCCCACCACGTCGCAGACGACGATGGCGAGGTTGTTTCCGGGCAGCGGGATGAAGTCGTAGAAGTCGCCCCCCAGCTCGAAGCACGGGACGTACACCGCCCCGAAGTCGAAGCCCTCGAAGTCCTTCGGGGCCGGGGGCGTCATCCGCCGCTGGACCTCGGCGGCCGTCCGCATGTGCCGCCGGAGGTCGGCGGCCTCGTCGGCCTGGTCGCGGAGGCGGGCGTTGGCGATGGCCCCGGCGGCCTGGGCGGCGATGGACTGGAGGAGGGAGACCTCGAACCAGTTGAACTCGTAGTGGCGGTCCATGTAGACGTGGATCACGCCCTCGGGGCGGTCCTTGTACGTCATGGGGGCGCACAGGGCGCTGACGATGCCCTCGGCCTTCGCCTCCTTGGGGTACATCACGCGGGTGTCGGTGGTCTCGTCGGCGATGTAGACGCACTGGCGGCTTTGGAGGGCCTCGGAGTCGATGCGGGACTGCGACAGGAGGATGGGGCCCTTCTGGAGGTACTCGGGGGAGAGGTTGGCGACGGCCTGGATGGCGAGTTCGGTGCGGTCGTCGTTGAGCAGGCGGATGGTGCAGCCCCGCGCGCGGAGGGCCCGCACCACGGTCTGCGCCACCAGGTCCAGCAGCGACTGCAGGTCCCGCTGGGCGGAGAACTCGGCGGTGAGGGCGAACAGCGTCGCCAGTTCGCCCGCGCGGAAGCGGAGCTGCTGCTCCCCGACGCAGAGGCGGGCGGCGAGGTCGGCCATCACGGTGAGGGACCGCTGGTGCTGCTCGCGGGCGGGCGGGTCGTTCGCCTCCCCGTTGAGCGGGGAGCGGAGGCGGGCCACCACGTTTCCGTCGAGCAGGACGGGGGCGTCGAGGAAGGCCTCCGCCTCCCCCGCCAACACCGTCCCCGCCTCCCCGACCTCCGCGGGCAGGATGGGGGTTCCGTCGGGGCGGCAGATCCGCACGGGCAGGTCGGTCGCACGTTCATAGGACGTCTGCAGGTTCCGGATGGCCTGCAGGTCGAGGTAGTCGGTCAACTGCATGAGTGTATCCGCTGGGGGGTTTCCGGCATCCCTGCCGGGCCCGTACTTCCTTCCATTCATGCCGCGCAACGCCGTTGATAACGCCGCCCCGGGACCGTACAGTGCCTCCGATCCCTGCATGGGAAGGAGCACAACATGGCCTCGACGCGTACACGCAAGACACTATCCACGGACAAGGCGGAGCAGGTACTCGCTCGCCTGCGGCGGTTCTCGATCGAAGTCCCCTCCTGGGGCTTCTCTGATACGGGTACCCGATTCGGCAAGTTCTTGCAAGCCTCCGCCGCCGTCGACCTCGACGACAAGCTCCGCGACGCCGGCACGACCCACCAGTATACCGGAATCACCCCCGCCGTGGCGGTCCACGTTCTGTGGGATTTCCCTGAAGGGTACGATCCCGCCGTCGCCGCCGCCGCCGACCGCTACGGCGTGCGGATCGGGGCCATCAACCCCAACGTCTTCCAGGACCAGTGCTACAAGTTCGGGTCCGTCACCAACGCCGACCCCAGGATCCGCCGCCGCGCCGTCCAGCACATCCTCGACTCCGTCGAGATCGGCCGCCAGACGAAGTCCCGGTACCTCTCGCTCTGGTTCGCCGATGGCGCCAACTACCCCGGGCAGGCCGATATCCGCGCCCGCAAAACCCTCGCCACCCGCGCCCTCCAGCAGGTCCACGAGGCCCTGCCCCGCAACATGACCATGCTCGTCGAGTACAAGCCCTTCGAGCCCGCCACCTGGTTCACCGACTTCTTCGACTGGGGCAGCAGCTACATCTTCGCCAAATCCGCCGGCCGACAGGCCAAGGTCCTCGTCGACCTGGGCCACCACCTGCCCGGATGCAACATCGAGCAGATCGTCGCATGGCTCATCGACGAGGGCATGCTCGGGGGCTTCCACTTCAACGACCGCAAATACGCCGACGACGACCTCACCGTCGGGTCCATCGACCCCTACCAGGTGTTCCGCATCTTTAGCGAGATCGCCGCCTGGGAGTGGGAGAAGGGCAGGGACCTCGACATCGCCTACATGGTCGACCAGTCCCACAACATCAAGCCCAAGGTCGAGGCCATGATCCAAACCGCCGTCCACATCCAGACCCTCTGGGCCAAGGCCCTCTGCGTGGACCGCCCCGCCCTCGCCGACGCCCAGAAACGCAACGACGTCGTCGCCGCCGAAGAGATCCTCCGCGGGGCGTTCTACGCCGACGTCACCGACCTGCTCGCCGAAACCCGCAAGGCCATGAACGTCCCCGCCGATCCGCTCGACGCCTACCGCCAGAGCGGCTATGAGCAGCAGGTCGCCGCCGAACGCACCGCCAAACGCCAGGCCCTGGGCATCACCGCGGGGGGCAGCTACGCCTGATGGGCGACGCGGTCCTCATCGACGGGTCCCAGGGCGAGGGCGGCGGGCAGGTGTTGCGCACCGCCGTGGGGCTGGCGGCCGCCTTCGGAACGCCCGTCCGCATCGTCAACATCCGCGCCAACCGCCCCCAGGGCGGGGGCTTGCGGCCCCAGCACCTCGCGGCGGTGCGGGCGGCGAGCGAGATCTGCGGGGGCGAATTGACGGGCGATGCGGTGGGGTCGCGCGATCTGACCTTCCGCCCCGGGGACCTGCGGGACGGGCGGTTCGAGTTCGACATCGGCACGGCCGGTTCGACCTCGCTGGTCCTGCAGACGGTCCTGCCCGCCCTG
>JAWLCQ010000209.1:0-7690 GCA_041687095.1 Phycisphaerae bacterium
CCGGGGGTCAGGAGACCCCCGGCGCAGGAGGTGAGGGCCAGGAGACCCCCGGCGCATGTGTGTGGGGCGGGCCAGGAGACCCCCGGCGCAGGAGGTGGGGGCGGGTCAGGAGACCTCCGGCGCGGATCTATGGGGCGTTACGGGGGGCGGGGGTGATCTCGGCGAGGCGGGCGCGGATGGCGGGCTGGTTGGGGTCGAGGCGGAGCGACCAGCGGAAGGCTTCGATGGCCCCCTCGCGGTGGGGCGCCACGCCGCTGTCCTCGTGCATCTGCACCAGCACCTCCCCCAACAGGTTCCATGCCCCCGGGCTGTCAGGCCCCAGGGCGATGCACCGGCGGACGGCCGACACGGCTTTGAGAAAGAGCTTCTGCTCCCCCGTGGCCCGCCAGAGGCGGACGTGCAACTCGGCGATGCTCTGCCAGACGTCCGCGTTGTTGGGATCGAGGGCGGCGGCGCGGTCGAGCGCGATGGCCGATCGGCCGAACGAACCCGCCTCGGCCGCCACGGCGGCGAGGTCCATCCAGCGGGCGGGGTCGTTGGGGTCGCGGTGGGCGGCGAGGGCGTAGGCGGCGAGGGCGGCCTTGGGGTCCTGAAGGCGAAGGAGCGTCTCGCCCAGCCGCGCGGGGGGCGCGGGGGCGTGGGGGTCGCGGTCGGCGAGAGCGGCCCAGGCGTCGCGGGCGGCGGTGAGTTTGGCCTGCTGGGAGTAGAGTTCGGCGAGGTTGTAGCGGGCGGGCAGGTGGTCGGGGTCGCGGCGGAGGAGTTGTTCGTAGGCGTCCTCGGCGGCCGAGAGCTGCCCGATGCGGGTGAGGGCGACGGCGAGGTTGTAGCGGGCGGCGGTGTCGGCGGGGTCGGCGGCGAGGACGGCGGCGTAGGCGCGGGCGGCGGGCTCGTGCTGCCGGTCGGCCGAGAGGGCGTTGGCATAGGCTTTCAGCAGGTCCAGATGGTCGGGATGGCGCGCCCGGCCGCGTTGGAGGAGGCGGACGGCGAGGGCGGGCTCGCCGTCGGCGAGGGCGCGGAGGGCGGTGGCGAGGCAGACGTTGGGGTCGTGCCGGTAGGCGGCCCAGGCGTCGCGGGCGGCGGATCGCCAGTCGAAGGACGGCAGGCGGCGGGGGCGCAAGCGGCCCAGGCAGGCGCGGAAGCTGGGCTTGGGGCCGTGCGGGGCATCAGGGGACACTCCCTCGACGCCGCCGGGAACCGTTGAGGAGGGGGCCGACGCCGGGGCGGAGGCGGCCGTCTCGACGGATGCCGAAGAGTCGCCCGACGCTGAGGCCGAGGGGACCGCCTGGAGGGTCGTGGGAGCGGGCGGGTCGGCCGACGGGAAGGGCGCCGGGGCGGCAACGGGCGCCGGGGGCGCCAGCGGCGTTGGGGATACAACCGGCGCCGGGGGCACCGGGGCGGGCGGCGGGGATGCAACCGGCGCTGGGGGCACCGGGGCGGGCGACGCCGAGGGGGCGGGCGTCTCGTCGCGGCAGGCGGGGAGGGCGAGGAGGAGCAGGGGGATCGACAGGATGATACAGCGGGCGATGCGCATGGCCCCATTGCGCGCTGGGGAGCGCGGAAACGCAAGGCCCTCGCCCGGACGGGCAGGGCCAACGCAACGCCGCGTTTCCGTGGCATGGGCGTCTCGCCCATGGGTCCCAGGGGCATCCTGCCTGTGGCCTTCGGCGGAGAAACCTCCGTGGATGGGGGGCGGTTGGGCTCGCAGCGAGGCCGTTCTCGCCTCTCGGCAGGGGCGAGACGCCCCTGCGACACACGGGCGAGACGCCCGTGCCACAGAGATGCGATGGCCCTCGCCCGGACGGGGCGGAGGAACGCAGGCCTCCTCGCATCTCGCCAAGCAAGCGGGGATACAGGGGATGCAAGGGATCGGAGTGAAGAGACTCCCATCCCTTGCATCCCCTGTATCCCCGCCTGCCTGGCAGGATGGTCGATACCCACGGCGCAGGGGGCGGGGCGGGGGGGAGCGCTGTTTGGGGCGGCCAAAATCTCAATTCTAGGCACGTGAACCGCAAAAGATGGCCTCTTGTGAAAAAAATCACGATTTGCCCTTTGCCGCGCCGCACGCTTCGGGTAGATATCCTACTCGGTTCGGGCGGTAGCGGGCGGCAGATGTGGGCCCCCTGGTTCGCCCGGGCCGAATCGCTCGCCCGCCGGTCCGGGTCACTTCAGCACCGGCGGTAGATGGACAAGGAGACTCCCATGCTGGGCATCGACGATCCCTGGGTGGCGGGGGCATACCTGTTGTGCCTCGCCAGCGCCGTCCTGTGTGTGGTGTACGGCCTGCTGAACTGGAACAAGGGCGAGGAGCCCGTCGAGCAGGAGGACGTGCAGTGGGCATCCGCGGAGCAGAAGATCGAGGAGGATCTGTAGCTTCTCCTGGGTTCCCGTCCTCCGCGCCCGTCGCACGCCTTCCAAGATAAGGAGCACCTCGCATGCTGGCCGTCAGCGTACCGGAAATCCTGACAATCGTTCTCTACCTGCTGGTGGTGGGCTACCTGGGCTTCCTGGGCTTCCGCCGCACCAAGAACGCCTCCGACTACCTCCTCGCCGGGCGCAAGGTCCACCCGTTCGTCATGGCGATGAGCTACGGGGCGACCTTCATCTCCACCAGCGCCATCGTGGGGTTCGGGGGCGTGGCGGGGATGTTCGGGATGTCGCTGCTGTGGCTGACGTTCCTGAACATCTTCGTGGGCATCTTCATTGCCTTCGTCTTCCTGGGCGGGCGGACGCGGCACATGGGGCACCGGCTCGACGCGCACACGTTCCCCGAACTGCTCGGCCGCCGCTACCAGAGCAAGTTCGTCCAGGTCTTCGCGGGGAGCATCGTCTTCCTGTTCATGCCCATCTACGCCGCAGCCGTCCTGATCGGCGGCTGCGCGTTCATCGCCTCGCAGTTCGGGCTCTCGTACAACGTGGCGCTGCTGATCTTCAGCGTGCTGATCGCGGCGTACGTGGTGGTGGGGGGGCTCAAGGGCGTGATGTACACCGACGCCCTGCAGGGCACGATCATGTTCGCGGGCATGCTGGTGCTGCTGGTGGCCAGCTACCTGGCCGTCGGGGGCGTGGTCGAGGGCCACTCCAAGCTCGCCGAACTGGGCAAGGCCCCGAGCCTCTTCGGGCCCATCGGGTTCAAGGGCTGGACGCAGATGCCCGAGTTCGGCTGGGGCGGGCCGCAGTACGACCTGTGGTGGATCATCGTCTCGACGATCGTGCTGGGCGTGGGGATCGGGGTGCTCGCGCAGCCGCAGTTGGCGGTGCGGTTCATGACCGTCAAGTCCAAGCGCGAACTCAACCGCGCGGTCCTCGTCGGGGGCATCTTCATCCTGATCATGACCGGGGTGGCCTTCACCGTCGGGTCGCTGAGCAACGTGTTCTTCCTCAACGAGGAGGTCGTCAAGGGGACGCTGATCTCCGAGACGCCCAAGGGCGCGGTGATCGTCAAGCGCGAGCGCGACGTGAACCCCGGGGCCCCGAACCCCGACGTCAAGGCCGTCCCGTGCTCGCTGCTGCACATCGACACCACCGGGGACGGGGCGGCGGACACGCACCTGATCAAGTCGACGTTCGTGGAGAAGCTCGCCCCCGTCCTGCCCCAGGCGGAGATCGAGCCCGCGGACTACGCGGTGGGCCGGCCCGTGAAGGTCAAGCCCCACGCGACGGCGTATCTGCGGGCGATCGTCCGCAACGAGGACGGGACCTACGAGTGCAAGACGTCGCGGGTGATCCCGATCTATCTCCGCACCGCCATGCCGCGCTGGTTCGGGCTGGTGTTCCTGCTGACGCTGCTGGCGGCGGCGATGAGCACGCTGAGCAGCCAGTTCCACGCGGTGGGCACCAGCATCGGGCGCGACGTGTACGAGCAGGTCACCCGCAGGCCCGGAGCGTCCATCGGAATCACGCGGATCGGGATCATCGTGGGGATCCTGATCGCGGTGGTGATCAGCTACCTCAACCCGGGCGAGGGGTTCATCATCGCGCGGGCGACGGCGATCTTCTTCGGGCTGTGCGCGTCGGCGTTCCTGCCGGCGTTCGTGGGGGGGCTCTTCTCCCGCCGCGTCACGAAGGCGGCGGCGATTGCCTCGATGATCGTCGGGTTCGTGGTGACGGCGGTGTGGCTGCTGTTCGTCAAGACGGCGGAGGCGTCGGCGTTGGGGCTGGTGCAGAAGGTGACGGGGGGCAAGACGAGCATCCTGGCGGGGCAGGGGAACTGGGCGGCGGCGGACCCGCTGGTCGTCGCCCTCCCGCTCAGCGCCCTGGTGTTCGTGCTGGTGTGCCTCTTCACCCGCAAGCCCGACGAGGCGCACCTGCACCGGTGCTTCCGCGATCAGACTGGACAAAAGGGGCCCGAAGGGCCGATAGGGAAAACCACGCGGCCACAGGCCGCCGAACAAGGAGCGAACCGAACATGAAGCAATGGAATCTGCGGAATGGATGGTCGGCAGGTGCGGCGCTGGTGGTGCTGTGCCTGTCGAGCGTGCTGGCGGTCGCGGAGGAGGCGCAGAAGCCCGCCCCCGCTGCCGCCCAGGAGGAGTGTGACCGCGCGACCATGACGGCCGATGGCGTCTCGCCCGCCAAGGCGAGGATGAACGAGATCAAGCAGCCCGTCGAGTGGTTCAAGTGGGGCGGGGACGTCCGCATGCGGGCGATCTGGGACCACAACGCCACCACGCTCCGCGACGCGGCGGTGGCCAATGAGCGGTTCTGGCAGCGCTTCCGCGCCCGCGTGTGGTGGTCCATCCTGCCGGTGGACGACGTCGAGATCAACGCCCGCCTGACCTGGGAGTTCATCAACTTCTGCCGCCCGGCGATCGCGGATCTCCGCAGCACCAACTTCGAGGACGTGATCTTCGATAACCTCAACGTCCACGTGAAGAACATCGGGGGCATCCCGCTGTCCCTGAAGGTCGGCCGCCAGGACTTCGCCGGGCCCGTGGACGGGTACGGGGACTACTGGCTGATCCTCGACGGGACCCCGCTCGACGGGTCGCGGACGATCTACTTCGACGCCATCCGCACCCGCCTGGAAGTGCCCGAGTGGAAGAGCACGTTCGACTGGGTGGTCGTGGGCAACCAGTCCGAGAGCGACCACCTGCTGTACTCCTTCGGCAGCGACATGCCCCGCCTCGAGCACGATGAGGTCGGGAGCTGGATCTACATGAAGAACCGCAGCCTGGAGAACACGGCGATCGATGCCTACTTCATGTACGTCCACCGCACCCCGCAGCTCGCCAACGGCGACGACGCCCACATCTACACCTACGGCGGGCGCCTGGAGCACAAGTTCGACGAGAACTGGACCGGCCGGGCCGAAATCGCCCAGCAGGTCGGCCGCAAGAACGGCGACCGCCTCTGTGCGCTGGGGTTCAACTCGCGCGTGACGTACTTCTGGAACGACGCGATGAAGAACCAGACCCGCCTGTCCTACGAGTACCTCTCCGGCGACGACCCCAGCACGGACACGAACGAGCAGTTCGATAACCTCTGGGGCCGCTGGCCGCAGTGGTCCGAACTCTACCAGGGCTGGACCAGCCGCTACCGCGGTGAGTTCCGCCCCGGGGAACTGGCGAACTTCCACCGCATCGGGCTCGGGCACTCCGTCTTCCCCTGCAAGCCCCTGGAGTTCTGCGCCGACTACCACCTGCTGTTCGCCGACGAGAACACCCGTGCGGGGGACATCGGGTTCAGCGATAGCGGCTGCTTCCGCGGCCAGCTCCTCGCCCTGCTGATGCGCTACACCATCCTCGATCCCAAGGTCGAGCCCATCGGCATGACCGGCCACGCCATCGCCGAGTTCTTCTTCCCCGGCGACTACTACAGCGATTTCGGCAATGACCCGGCCGTCTTCCTGCGGTACGAACTCACGATCTCCTGGTAAGCCCGGGAGCGTAGGCACGATGCACCCCGAGGGGCCCCCCGCGGGCCCCCGCGGGGACGCGCGGCGCCCCTCGCTTCATATCCGCAATCCGCAATTCCCCTCTCGCCCCGCTGCAGTCCGCTCCTGCCCCCCCCTCGCAACGGGTGCAGCAGAAAACAGTGGCGAGGCCGCCGTTGCCTCTGCGACTGACGAGCCCCGCTTGCCTCCTCTTTTCCCCCACCGACCCCGCGTCGGTGGTAAGCGGCTATCGACTACCCAGGCCGCCCGCGCACTCCTTCTTCTTTTCCCCCACCGACCCCGCGTCGGTGGTTCAAACGGCTATCGACTACGGGAAGGACGAGCCACGCCTCCTGCCCGTGGGGGCCCTGCGGTAGTGAGGATCCGGCTTACCACCGACGCGGGGTCGGTGGGGAGCAGGAGGAAGACGGGGAAGGAAAGGGGCCGCCGCTGTAGTTGGTAGCCGCTTACCACCGGCACGGGGCCGGTGGGGAGCAGATACGATCGTGCACCCACGGCACCGGGCGGGGTTGCTTTTTCGCCCGTGTTCTGCTAGGAAATACGCTCCTGATACGCGTTCCGGGCAGTTCTCGGGCAGTGTCCGTTGGGCGTGGTTGCTGCGCTTCGCTCCGCAAACCACGGCACCCCCGTGAGGCACCCCCGCGCGGCGCTCCCGCGAGGTATCTCGGCGGGGCGCCCCCGCGAGGATTGAGCGGAACGCATGTGACGGACCCCCTGCGGAAGAGTGGAGGACGGACCGCTGACCGACATCGCTGCCGACAGCCCAACCTGCACGACGCACCTGCGCGTGCGCTACAGCGAAACGGACCAGATGGGGACGTTCTACAACTCCCGCGCCCTGGAGTGGTTCGAGTGCGGCCGCACCGAACTGCTGCGGTCGATCGGTCTGCCCTACGCCGAGATGGAAACCCGCGGGGTGCTGCTCCCGCTCGTCGAGGCCCACGTGGCCTTCCGCGGGCGGGCGCGGTACGATGACCTCCTGCGGGTCACCACGGCCGTGGCGGTGTCCGGCAAAGCCCGGGTGCGGTTCGACGTGACGATCGTCCACGAGGCCGACGGCCGCCCCGTCGCCGACGGGCACACCGTCCACGCCGTTACCGATCCGACCGGCCGACCCGCCCGTCCGCCCGAGTGGTTCCTGCGGGCCCTGCGCCCCAACGAGGAGTCGAAGTCGCAATGAGTGAACGGTTACTGCTCAGTGGAAACGAGTCCGTCGCCCGCGCCGCCCTCGACGCGGGCGTCCACCTGGGAACCGGGTACCCCGGGACGCCCTCCAGCGAGATCCTGGAGGCCTTCTCCGAACTGGGCGGGAAGGCCCAGTGGGCCCCCAACGAGAAGGTCGCCCTCGAGGTCGGGGTCGGGGGCGCCGTCGCGGGCGGGCGCCCCCGCGGCACCAAGAAGCACGTCGGGATCAACGTCGCCGCCGATCCGCTCTTCACCGCCGCCTACACCGGGGTGACCGGGGCGCTGGTCCTGATCTCCGCCGATGACCCGGGCATGGCGTCGAGCCAGAACGAGCAGGACAACCGCCACTACGCCAAGGCCGCGGGTGTGCCCATGCTCGAACCGTGCGACTCGCAGCAGGCGTACGACTTCACCGCCCTCGCCATCCAGCTCTCCGAGCAGTGGGGGATGCCCGTCATCCTCCGCCTGACCACGCGGGTGTGCCACTCCAAGACCGTCGTCCGCCCCCGCGAACTGCCCGCCCCCAACGCCCCGCATTACGAGCGGGACATCCCCCAGCGGGTGATGATCCCCGCCTACGCCCGCACCGCCCATCGCAAGCTGCGGGCGAAA
>JAWLCQ010000210.1:0-7654 GCA_041687095.1 Phycisphaerae bacterium
CCGCCCGCTCCTTGGGAGAGAGACACCGTGAGCATCAGCAGATACATGGCACTGGCGGTGGGGGCGACGGTCCTGCTCGGGACCGCCGCCCTCGCCGTTGCCTCCGTCGCGGGCGAGGGCCCGCTCTCCGACGCCCTCTCGCTGCGGGTGCTGCTTCCCGCTCTCGCCGCCCTCCTCGCCGGGTCCGTCCTGCTGGTCTTCTGGCAGTTCGTCCGGCGCTCGGGGGCGGTCCTGGCGGGGCGGCTGCAGGAGATGGCCCAGAGCGGCCACCTCGCGCCCATCGAACCGGCGGGGTCCGACACCTTCGGGCAGGTCATCCGCCCGCTCAACGAACTGCTGGGCGTCACGCGGGACGAGTTGGAGAAGCTCCGGGCCGACCACCGCGAGCTGCAGATCCAGTGCCGCATCGCCGCCGCGGAGAAGAAGCAGACCGAGGCCATCATCTTCTCCATCTCCGACGCCGTCATCGTCACCAACCGCTTCGACGAACTCATCCTCGCCAACCCCGCCGCCGAGGAGCTGCTGGGCTTTGCGCTGGAGGGCGCCCACCGCAAGAACGTCGACCGCGTCATCGCCGACGGGACGCTCGTGCGGCTGATCCGCGAGACCCGCGCCCACGGGAAGAACTTCACCCGCAAGGTCGTCGAGCACTCCATCGACCAGAAGGGCTCCCCCCGCACGTTCAACATCACCCTCAGTTGCGTCGTCTCCGGAGGCAAGGAGGTCTCGGGCGTCGTGGCGGTCCTCCACGACGTCACGCGGGAGAAGGAGATCGCCCGCATGAAGACGGACTTCGTCTCCAACGTCTCCCACGAACTCAAGACCCCCCTGGCGTCGATCAAGGCGTACATCGAGATGCTCGTCGACGGGGAGGCCGAGGACGACAAGACCCGCCAGGAGTTCTACGAGATCATCTCCGGGGAGACCGACCGCCTCCACCGCCTCATCGAGAACATCCTCAACATCTCCCGCATCGAGTCGGGCGTGGTCAAGGTCACCCGCGAACCCGTGAGCCTCTCCGCCCTCGCCAAGCAGGCCCTCGACGTCGCCGCCCCCCAGGCCCGCGCCAAGACCATCGAACTGGCGCCCAACCTCGCCCCCGTCTACCACCAGGTCGAGGCCGACCGCGACATGATCTACCAGGCCATCCTCAACCTGATCTCCAACGCCATCAAGTACACCCCCGAGAGCGGGACCGTCACCCTCACCGTCTCCGCCGATGAGCGGCGGAACGTCGTCGTCTGCGAGGTCCGCGACACCGGGATGGGCATCCCCCCCGAGGACCTGCCGCACATCTTCGACAAGTTCTACCGCGTCAAGGCCAACTGCAAGGCCGCCAAGGGCACCGGGCTGGGCCTGACGCTCGTCAAGCACATCGTCGAGACCGTACACGAGGGCAAGCTGTCCGTCACCAGCGAGCCCGGGCAGGGCAGCACGTTCAGCTTCGAACTGCCCATGATCGCCTAGCGCCGGTGGGCGGGCTCACCGCCCCGCCCGCCCCCCAATGGAGGGTCCGCACAACATGAGCACACGAGTCCTGGTCGCCGATGACGAAGCCCACATCCTGCACGTCGTGTCCATGAAGCTCCGCAACGCCGGGTTCGACGTCCTCACCGCCATGGACGGGGAGGAGGCCCTCGACCTCTGCGTCGCCGAACGCCCCGACCTGCTCATCACGGACTTCCAGATGCCCTACATGACGGGCCTGGAGCTGTGCATCCAGCTCCGCACCCGCGACGAGACGCGGGACATCCCCGCCATCATGCTCACCGCCCGCGGGTTCGACATCGAGCCCGAGGAGATGCAGACGGCCGGCATTTCCGCCGTCCTCGCCAAGCCCTTCTCCCCGCGGGAAGTGCTGCAGACCGTGAACGACCTGCTCGCCGGGGCCCCCGCCGCGGCGGGCGATATGCCGCAAACCGCCCCCGCGACCCTGGAGTAGTCATGACCACCGCACCGGCCGGGACAACCAACCCTCTGCTCGACATGGCCGACATCCTCGCCGCCCTGCGCGGGCGCCTGGAGCAGATTGGCCTGGGCATGGGCGTCTGTGACGCCCAGGGCGACTGCGCCCGCGCGTACGTCCCCGCCGACGACGTCTGCCGCTGCCTGGAGGACGGATCCGACGACTGCCTCCCCGCCCGCCTCGCCGCCGCCCGCGCCGCGCTGGAGTCCGGGCAGACCGCCACCGCCGCCGGGCCCGCCGGGGGGGCGCTCATCGCCGTTCCCATCTTCCGCCGCCGCCGCCTCCTGGGCGCCATCGTCACCGGATACCCCACGCGCGAGGCCCTCGACGACGGCACGCTCACCGCCGCCCTCCGCGCCTGCAACGCCGGGGACGACCTGCTCGCCCGCGCCCCCACCATCGTCCGCCACTCCCGCGCCCAGGCGAACGACTTCGCCCGCGTGGTCGAGTGGCTCCTCCAGCAGGAGCAGGCCGCCGCCGTCGGCCGAGAGGAGATCGACCACCTCAGCCGCAACCTCGGGGGCACCTACGAGGAACTCAGCCTCGTCTACCGCCTCAGCGGGCAGATGAAGGTCACCCAGTCCCCGCGGGAGTTCTTCCGCGGGCTGTGCGGGGAGGTCCGCGAGGTCATCAACATGTCCGCCGCCGCCGTCGTGCTCTACCCCCGCGAGGGGCGGGACGAGCTCGACCTGGTCGTCCTCGACGGCAGCGTGGACCTCAACGCCCCGCAGGTCCGCCTCCTCGCCGCCACCCAACTCGCCGAACGCCTCGAGGGCAACCGCCCCGTGGTGGACAACCGCTTCGCCCCGGCGGGGGGGTGCGGGATCGCGGCGGGGGCCATCGCCAACCTCATCGCCGCCCCCCTCGTCACCGACAAGTCGGCCATGGGCATGCTGATCGGCATGAACAAGGGCGACGGGGACTTCGACTCGCCCGACCTCAAGCTCCTCAACTCCATCGCCAACCAGGCGTCGATCTACCTCGCCAACAACCGCCTGTACGGGGAGCTGGAGGAGCTGATGCTCGGGGCGCTGCACGCCCTCACCGCGTCCATCGACGCGAAGGACCCCTACACGTGCGGCCACTCCCGCCGCGTCGCCCTCATCTCCCGCCGCATCGCCCAGGAGATCGGCCTGTCCGACGCGGAGGTCCAGCGGATCTACCTGTCGGGCCTCCTGCACGACGTGGGCAAGATCGGCGTCCCGGAGGGGGTGCTGTGCAAGCCCGGGCGGCTGACGGACGAGGAGTACGACTCCATGAAGCGCCACCCCGGGATCGGGGCGAACATCCTCTCGGGCATCCGCGCCCTGGAGGACGTCCTGCCGGGCATCTTCACCCACCACGAGCGCCCCGACGGGCGGGGCTACCCCCAGGGCCTCGCCGGGGACGCCTTCCCCCTGCAGGGCCGCATCGTCGGGCTCGCCGACGGCTTTGATGCGATGACCTCCAACCGCACGTACCGCAAGGCCCTGTCCCTGGAGACCGTCGTCGCCGAGATCCGCCGCTGCGCCGGGGCGCAGTTCGATCCGCACCTGGTCGAGGTCTTCCTCGCCCTGGACCTGGAGCGCCTCCTGGAGGACCTCCGCAGCCCCGAGCAGGCGGGAGGGACCGTCCCGCAGGAGTCCGCCGCATGAATATCACCGTCGAGAGCTACGGACACGCCGTCATCCTGAATCTCAAGGGCGATCTGACCGAAGATACACTGGACGCCCTGCGGGGCTCCGTGGAGCACCAGCTCGAGAGCCGCGAGACCATCGACATCGTGCTCAACCTGGAGCAGGCCCCGTTCGTGGACTCGGCGGCCCTGGAGTTCCTGCTGGACCTGCACGACCGGCTGACCGAACGGCTGGGGCAGGTGCGGCTGGTGAAGTGCGACGACAACGTCCGCACGATCCTGGAGATCACCCGCCTGGACACGGTCTTCGAGCAATTCGCCGACGTGCCCGAGGCGGTCAAGGCCCTGGAACCGTAGGCTGGAGGAACCGGACGCGAAGACCGAGACGCCAGGAACCGGGAACCGGGAACCGGGAACCGGGAACCAGGAACCGGGAACCAGGAACCGGGAACCAGGAGCCAGGAGCCAGGAGCCAGGAACCGGGAACCGGGAACCAGGAACCGGGAGCCGATTTACCAGTTAACCAGTCAACCAGTCAACCAGTCAACCAGTCAACCAGTCAACCAGTCAACCAGTCAACCAGTCAACCAGTCAACCAGTCAACCAGTTAACCAGTCAACCAGTTAACCAGTTAACCAGTTAACCAGTTAACCAGTCAACCAGGTAACCAGTCAACCAGGTAACCAGAGCCTGTTTTCGTGGGCCGCGACGACAACCTGACCCTAACGGATGGGATGAGTCCTTCGTGATACTCAGCGACTCCAAACGAACGCTTCCCCTCGGACAGATCCTGCTGCAGGCCGGGGCGGTCACGCAGGCGCAGATCGAGGAGGCCCTCGCGTACCAGCGCGATCACGGCAAGTCGATGCTGCTGGGCGAGGTGTTCCAGAAGCTGGGCTTCTGCACGGAGGAGCAGATCCTGCGGTCGCTGGCGAGCGCGTACGGCGTGCCGTTCGCGCACATCTCGCCCCGGATCGCCGACCCCAAGGTCATCGACCTGCTGCCTCGCGAGTTCCTCGAAAAGCACGCGGTCCTGCCCCTCTACCGCGTCCGCGACCGCCTCACGCTCGCCATGAGCGAACCCGCCAACGTCTTCCTCATCGAGGAGGTCGGGCGCCTCACCGGGTGCGACGTCCTCGTCGTCTGCGCCGCGGCCAAGGACATCAAGGCCACCCTCGAGAACCACCTGCCCTCGGCCAACATCTTCGTCATCGACGACATCCTCGACGAGTCCAGCGCGGGGGACCTGTCGCTCGTCGAGCGCGAGGTCGAGGACATCGCCGACCTGGACATGATCGAGGACGGCGCGCCGGTCATCAAGCTCGTCAACTACCTGATCTACAACGCCGTCCGCGACGGGGCCAGCGACATCCACGTCGAGCCCGACGACAACGCCCTCCGCGTCCGCTACCGCGTCGACGGGCGCCTCTACGAGAAGCTCCGCCCCCCGCACAAGATGCTCCCGGCGATCGCGTCCCGCATCAAGATCATGGCCTCGCTGGACATCTCCGAGCGCCGCATGCCCCAGGACGGGGGCATCCACGTGCTGATGGACGGGCGGCCCATCGACCTGCGCGTCAGCACCATGCCCGGGCAGCACGGCGAGAAGATCGTCATGCGGATCATCGACAACCGCTCCATCCTCGTGAACCTCGAGAAGCTCGGGTTCGCCTACGAGGTCCTCAAGGAGTGGCGCAAGGCCATCGCCGCCCCCAACGGGATCGTCCTCGTCACCGGGCCCACCGGCAGCGGCAAGTCCACCACGCTGTACTCCGTCCTCAAGGAACTCAACAGCGACGAGGTCAACATCTGCACCGTCGAGGACCCCGTCGAGTTCAGCCTCCCGCAGATCAACCAGTTCCAGGTCAACGAGAAGATCGGGTTCACGTTCGGCTCGTCGCTGCGGGCCCTGCTCCGCCAGGACCCCGACATCATCATGATCGGGGAGGTCCGCGACCAGGAGACCGCCCGCATCGCCGTCCAGGCCGCCCTCACCGGGCACCTGGTCCTCAGCACGCTGCACACCAACGACGCCCCCGGGGCCGTCACCCGCCTGCTGAACATCGGGGTCGAGCCCTACCTCGTCGCCGCCTCCGTCAACGCCGTCCTCGCCCAGCGCCTCGTCCGCAAGATCTGCACCCACTGCAAGGAACCCTACGACCCGCCCGCCAACATCCGCCGCGCCGTCGAACGCTTCGCCGGGGACGTCGAGACCTTCTACCACGGGGCGGGCTGCCCCCGGTGCCGCAACTCCGGGCACAGCGGGCGGATCGGCATCTACGAGCTGCTCGTCCCCGACGACGCCCTCCGCGACGCCATCACCGGCTCGCCCAGCATCAACGAACTCCGCGCCCTCGCCGCGCAGAGCGGCATGACCTCCCTCCGCCAGGACGGGATGGCCAAGGTCAAGGCGGGCATCACCACCGTGGAAGAAATCATGCGGGTCACCGCCGGATAACCCCCCCCCATGCCGAAGTTCGCCTACAAAACGGAGGATCGCTTCGGGCAGCGGCAGAGCGGATCGCTCTCCGCCGACTCCCCACGCCACGCCGCCGACACGCTCCGCGCCCGCGGGGACGACGTCGCCGACATCCGCCGCGAGTTCGACCCCGCCGATGTCTCCGCCCTGCCCCCCGTCCCCCCCAAGAGGCTCTCCCGCGACGACATCGTCTTCTTCGTCACCCAGCTCTCGGTCATGGTCGACACCGGGGTCCCCCTGGACGAGGCCCTGGGGGCGATCGGATCCCAGAGCGACCACTCCGGCCTCCAGGCCCTCGTCACCGACATCGCCGAGCAGGTCCGCGGGGGGGTGGAGCTGTCGGCCGCCCTCGCCAAGCACCCCAAGCACTTCGACGAACTCTTCCTCGCCCTCATCCAGGCCGCCGAGGCCACCGGGCGCATGGGCGAGATGCTCTCCCGCGCCGCCGAGTACATGGAGAGCGACCGCGAGACCCGCCGCAAGGTCCGCGGGGCCATGATCTACCCCGCCTGCATGCTCGGGTTCTGCTTCCTGACCGTGCTGGCCCTGATGATCTTCATCCTCCCCCGCTTCGAGAAGATCTACTCCGGCAAGGGCGCGGTCCTGCCTCTGCCCACCCGGATCCTGCTGGCGACGTCCAGCGTGATCACCGGCTACTGGCCGCTGCTGCTGCTGGGGTTCGGGGGCGTGGTGGGGGGGTGCTGGTGGTACTTCCGCACCCCCGACGGCCGCATCGTCCTCGACCGCATCCGCCTGCACGTGCCCGTGATGGGCGGGATGTACCGCAAGGCCGCCCTCGCCCGCTCCCTCCGCACGATGGCCACCATGGTCACCAGCGGGGTGAGCATGCTCGAAGGGCTCGCCATCACCGCCAAGGCGGCCGGCAACCACTTCTACGCCCGCATCTGGACCGAGCTGGCGGAGTCGGTGCAGGAGGGCTGCGGGCTGTCGGAGAAGCTGTTCGACTACGACCTCATCCCGCGCACCGTCACCCAGATGATCGACGCCGGGGAACGCACCGGCCGCCTCGGGGAGGTCATGAACCGCATCGCGCACCACTGCGAGGAGGAACTCAACGTCGCCATCAAGGCCATGACCACGATGATCGAGCCGGTGATGATCATCATCATGGGTCTGGTGATCGGCGGGATCGCCCTGGCGCTGCTGCTGCCGGTGTTCAGCATCGCCCAGGTCGTGGCGCACTGATACGCGACCCCCCGGCCCCCCCGCCTCGCATCGCTCTCGCTCCTTACCAGGCGCGGGTGCGGGCTCCGTTCCCCCCCCCGAACGCCCCGTGCCCGCGTTGTTCTGCGCCCCCGATGCCCCCACGCGCGTGCGGTGCCCCCACGCGCGTGCGTTGGGGCACCGCCGCGTCGAGGAGCTGGCGGCGGACCCCATTGGCCCCAGGAGTATGCGTTGGCCCCAAGCGCGTGCGTTGGCCCCAGGCGTATGCGTTGGCCCCAAGCGCGTGCGTTGGGGGTCTCCTGACCCCCAACGTCCTGGAAGGCCAACGAGCGCTTCCGCGATAGCGTTATGGCGGCGCATCGGTCGCGGCGGCCGCCGCCGCGAAGGGGGCGCTCCAACGGCGCTGACG
>JAWLCQ010000211.1:0-7582 GCA_041687095.1 Phycisphaerae bacterium
CTGCAACGTAAGGTTTTGCTCATGACCCTCAGTCCATGTCGCGCCTCCTTACCCAGGCTTCGCCTGGCGCACGAGCAACCACGTCCAATCGACGCTGCCCGAGAATTACCTGGGATGCGCATCACTCCTCGCCCCCCAACCCCTTCAGCACCTCGAGCAGCCGGTCCTTCTCGAACTCCCCCACCAGCGGAATCGGCGGGCCCTTGGGGGGGTAGATGAGCGTCAGGGGCGGGGCGGCATGCAGGCGGTCGTAGAGGAACTCCCCCGCCGCCGACGCGCGGTCGGTGACGTCCGCCTTCAGGGGCAGCACGTTGGCGGCGGCGAGGGCGGCGGCGACGGCGGGGTCGTCGTAGACCCGCTGCTCGATGAGGAAGCACGAGGTACACCAGGCGGCCGTGAACTTCACCAGCACGGGCCGCTCCGCCTCGCGGGCGGCGGTGACGGCGGCGGGGGTGTAGGGTGCGAACGGGGTCGCTGTCGGCGCGGAGGGGCGGAGCATGAACCACCCCGCCACCGCCGCCAGAGCGACGGCCGATCCGCGCACGAGCAGCTTCTTGCGGGCGGGGGCGTCGTAGCGGACCCACTGCGCCCCCATCCACAGGGCGAAGACGAGGACGACGGCGTAGGCGGCGACCCAGAAGGGGTAGGCGTTGGCGCTGAGCGTCGAGAGCAGCCAGATCGCCACCGGCAGCAGCAGAAAGCCCATCGCCTGCTTGAACAGTTCCATCCACCGCCCGGGACGGGGCAGGCGGTTCACCCACTGCGGCAGCGCCGTCAACACCACGTGCGGTGCGGCCATCCCCACCCCCAGCAGCAGCAGCGCCAGCGAGCCCAGCCACGGCGGCTGGACCTGCGCCCACGCCAGCACCGCCGCGAGAATCGCAAAGCTGCACGGGGTCGCCAGCACGGCCATCATCAGCCCCATGCCCGCGCTGCGCACGTGCCCCTCGCCCCGCGTCCCCCCGTCGGCGGCGGCGAGGCGGGAGGGCACGACCACGGTGAAGACCCCGAACAGGTTCGCCGCCAGCGCCACCAGCACCAGGGCCATCGCGATGCGGACCGGGGCGTACTGGAAGTGCTCGCTGACGTTGATGGTCTGCTCCGTCAGCGTGCGGACGGCGAGGTTGAGCCCGGCGAGGACCGCGAAGAACAGCAGGATCCCGCCCGCGAAGGCCAGGCCCAGCGTGACGAACCGGCGGCGGGACTCGTGCCCCATCTGCACCAGCGACAGGATGCGGATGGGGATGACGGGCAGGACGCAGGGCATGATGTTGAGCGCCAGCCCCGCCAGGACCGCCAGGGCCAACCACATCGCCACCGACCGATCCGACGCGAAGGCCCGGGCCATGTCGAGGCGGCCCTCGCGGCCCCCGCGCTCCGCCGGACCGCTCTCCGCCAGCGCCCGCTCGTACCGCCCATCCTGCCACGCCGGGTGCGCCACCGTCTGTCCGGCGATGCTGACGACGGCGGAGGCGGACTGGGGCTCCGTCACGCCGAGTTCCAGGCACAGTCCTTCTCCGCAGATCTGCCCCCCGAACGTCGCGGTGACGCGGTACGTCCCCGCGGGGGCGTCGGGCGGGACGGTCACGGGCACGAAGGCCGTCGCCTCGCCCTTGTACACGTTATGGCGCAGCGTCTCCTCGCCCAGCGTGTACTCGTACGGCCGATGGGGGGGCCAGCGGACGTCCCCGGCCTGGAGCGGCCCCTCGGCCGACACCTCGATCCGCGCCGGCTGCACCGCCACGCCGTCCTCCCCCCCGCCCGGGGCGGCGGAGTAGTAGACCCACCCGTCGGCGAGGCGGATGTCGAGGGCGACGTGGAACGTCTCGCCCGGTTGGACCTGCGTATGCGAGGGCGTGGCGGACACCTGCATGCGGTTGGCGGCCGTCGGGGCGGGCGGAAGGTTCAGGATGCCGTCCAGCGGGTCGCCCAACTGCGCATGGGTGACGGCGGGGACGGCGAGGGCTGTGAGGACGGTGAGGGTCAGCGTTATCCGCAGGTTTCGGGTCATGGGTTCTCCGCTCCTTTTGCCCCTCTGAACGCACGAGGGGGCCTCCAGGGTTCCCGCGCCAAGAGATCGGCCCGAACCCCATCGCCCCCCCGCCCACTCGGAGCCCGAGGATACCCGAGGATACCCGAGGCGTCCCGTGTCATGGTAGCCGTATGGCGAGCGGCGGGGCGGGCGGCGGGGGGTCCTGCCCCACCTCCTGCGTTGGGGGCCCACCTCCCGCGACGGGGGTCTCCTGACCCCCGGCGTCCGGGAGGGGTGAGGAACGTCCCCGCGTCAGCGCCATTGGAGCGCCCCCCATCGCGGCGGCGGCCGCCGCGACCGAAGCGCCGCCATAACGCTATCGCGGAAGCGTTCGTTCGCCTTCCGGGACGTTGGGGGTCAGGAGACCCCCAACGCACGCGCTTGGGGCGTCCCGCGCGCTGGGGGCGGCCCGCGCGCTGGGGGCGTCCCGCGCGCTGGGGGCGGCCCGCGCGCTGGGGGCGGCGCACGCGCTGGGGGCGGCGCACGCGCTGGGGGCGGCGCACGCGCCCACCTCCTGCGCCGGGGGTCTCCGGCCCCCCGGCGTCCGGGAGGGGCGAGGGGCGCCTCCGCGGCAGCGTCGTTGGAGCGCCCCCTTCGCGGCGGCGGCCGCCGCGACCGATGCGCCGCCATAACGCTGTCGCGGAAGCGTTCGTTGGCCTTCCGGGACGTTGGGGGTCAGGAGACCTCGCTGTTCTACACATCTCGGCGTGGATGTCCCGCACGATGCGACCTGGACCCAGGCGGCTTCTTCGCCCCGTAGGGGCGAGGGAGAATAGCCGGGGGCGCAGCGGAGCCCCCGGTACAGGCCGAAAAAGATAGAGCCCCGTAGGGGCGAGGGAGATGGAAGGCTGGACCTCGCGAGAACCCCCACGGCTCCCTCGCCCCTGTCGGGGCTCTGAAGGACGCAGCCGCCTTCCGGGGGTTCCGCTGCGCTGCGCCCCCGGCTACTGTCCCTCGCCCCTATCGGGGCTTTCGGACCGACGCCCGGCAGGATCGCCGAGATGTGTGGAACAACGAGGTCAGGAGACCCCCAACGCACGCGATGGAGGCGTCCCGCGCGCTGGGGGCGGCGCACGCGCCCACCTCCTGCGCCGGGG
This sequence comes from Phycisphaerae bacterium, assembly GCA_041687095.1. Lineage (GTDB taxonomy): Bacteria > Planctomycetota > Phycisphaerae > SM23-33 > SM23-33 > JAWLCQ01. Next base: position 3,130 of record JAWLCQ010000211.1, read on the forward strand.
GTCTCCTGGGGCTGTTGCCCAAAGAGCTTTGTAGGCAGATAGAATGGGGGCGGATCGCGACCAAGGGGATAGGACATGATGGGACCGGTGAAGCAGCTGATTCCCAAGCCCTCCTACGAGAGCTTCAATCTGGAGAAGCGGGTGCCCCGCCGGCACCTCCTGCGGCAGATCGACGAGTGCATCGACTTCGCCTTCGTCCGCGGCAAGGTCGCCCACCTCTACGGCGCCGTCGGGCATGAGTCCGTCGATCCCATCGTTCTCCTGAAGCTCATGCTCCTCACCTACCTCGAAGACGTCCGGTCCGAACGGGCCCTGATGGAGACGATGCCCCTGAGACTCGACTGGATGTGGTTCTGCCGCTACGACATCGACGAGGCGGTCCCCGATCATTCCGTGCTGTCCAAGGCGCGCCGCCGGTGGGGACGCGAGGCCTTCGTCACCTTCTTCCTCAACATCCTCACCCAGTGCCAGGACGCCGGACTGATCGGCGGCCAGACCGTCCACGCCGACAGCAGCCTCATCGCCGCCGACGCCGCGCGGGGCGTCCTCGTCCCCGACCTGCGCCTGCACGCCCAATCGCTCTATGACGACCTGGAGGCCGCGGCGCCCCCGCCGCCCGACGCTGCTCCCGCGGGCCCCCCGCCGCTCCTTCCCGACGCCGCGGCGCCTTCGCCCTCCGATCCCCCGCCGCCCAACACCCCCGCGTCCGCCCCCCTGTCCCTCCGCGCGCCCTTCCCCTTCGCAGCGCCCCCGGCCCTGCCGATCTCCCCCACGCTCATCAGCCCCACGGACCCCGACGCCCGATGGACCCGCAAGAACGGGCAGTCCGTCCTGGGGTACAAGGACCATCGGATCGTCGACGACCGATGCGGGATCATCACCGTCACCGCCACCACGCCGGTGTCGGTGTCCGATGACAGCATGCTGCTGCCGCCGCCGCGCCGCCGCGCGTTGCTTCGCCGACGCCAGCACCGGATCGAGGGGTCGTTCGGGGATGCCTCGCAACGGCACGGATTCAAGCGGGCGCGTTGGCGACGCCTGGTGGGGATGGCGATTCAGAACCTGCTGATCGCCACGGCCCTGAACCTCCGCAAGCTCCTGCGGTACGGCCACCGGCACGGGAAAGCGGCGACGCTCCCTCCCCAAACCCTTCCTGGGCCCTGCTGGGGCAGCGCGCGCCGTCCCTGGCGGCCCTCGACCGCCTGGCACAGCGCCTCCGGCCTCCCAGGAACACGCCCCGCCCCGGATCGCCGCCCCAGGCGCGGTTCCGTACCCCCACGCCTTTGGGCAACAGCCCCAGGAGACCCCCCGGCGCAAGTGGGGGCAGGAGACCCCCCGGCGCAAGACGTGGGGGCAGGAGACCCCCGGCGCAGACGCGCGGGACGGGTCAAAAGACCCGCCGCGTGTGTTCCATTGGTGCTCCGAAAGGTCACAATGGGAAACTGGCAGTTGGAAACTGGAAATCGCTTTGCCTCCCGCACGATTGCACTCCCCGGCCCGTGCGTCTATCCTTTTCGCATGGGCCTGTGACACGGACGGCCGGAAGGAAGGGAACGCATGAGGCGAGGACTGCTGGCGAGTCGTGAGGAGTTGAAGGCACTGCGGGAGCGGATCGCGACGCCCCCGTTCGACGCCATTTTCGATCGCCTGCTGCGGCGGTGCGATCTGATCCTCGAGTCCATGCCCCTCACCGAGCCCCACTGGCGCGCCCTCGCCGCCCAAGGCCAGTTCGGCGCCGCCCTCCAGACCGCCCGCACCAGCCAGGGCCGCATGCTCGACCTCCTCATCGCCCACCACCTCGACCGCAACTTCGCCTACCGCGACCGCGCCATCGAGGAACTCCAGAACCTCCTGTCCTGGAGCACGTGGGTGGACCCGTCCCACCCCGACCTCCCCGCCGACCTCACCACCGGCGAAGCCGCCACCGCCGTCGCCCTCGCCGCCGACTGGCTGTGGGAGGACCTCTGCGAAACCGACCAGCACCGCGTCCGCGAAGCCCTCCGCGTCAAGGCCATCGAGCCCTACCTCCACGGGGTCGCCGCCAACGCCTGGTGGTACGACTGCTACCACAACTGGAACACCGTCGTCAACGGCGGGATCGGGCTCGCCGCCCTGGCGCTGAGCGACGAGGACGACGACGCCCGCAAGGCGCTGGGACTGGCCGAACAGGGGCTCCGGCACTTCTTCGACGCCCTCGGCCGCGAGGGCGGATGGGACGAGGGCACGAGCTACTGGGGCTACGCCATGCGCTACGCCCTGCTGTACGGGGAGGCGAGGCGGAGGGTGCTGGATGACGGGCGGGTGCTGTTTGCCCGCGGGATGGACGCGACGGGGCAGTTCCCCGTCTACTTCACGCCCAACGGGCAGGCGACGAGCTTCGGGGACGCCCCGGGCGTCCCGCTCCAGGGGGCCCTCTACCTCTTCTGCCGCGACCACGGCCGCCCCGAACTGCTGTGGTGGCTGGACACCTACACCTTCCAGCGCGACCTGCAGTCCACCGGCTGGTCGATGGCGGGGATGGCGATGCTGTTCCGCCCGGTGGGTGTCCGGACGCCCGACGCCCCCCCGATGGACCCGCTGAAGGTCTTCCACGCCATCGGCTGGGCCGCCCTCGCCGACCACTGGCCCCGCCCCTCGCTCTACGTCGCCGCCAAAACCGGCGACCTCTCCGCCAACCACTCCCAGCGGGACATGAACTCCCTGCAGATCCAGGCGGGCGGGGAGATCCTCCTGACCGATCCGGGCAGCGGGCGGTACTCGCCCGAGTACTTCTCCGACCGCCGCAACGAGTTCTACGAGGTCCAGGCCCGCGCCCACAACACCATCACGATCGGCGAGGAGGACCACCGCATCGACGCGCAGGGCCAGATCGCCGACTCCCGCTGCGACGACCACTACCGCTGGGTCCTGTGCGACTCCGGGGAGGCGTGCGGGCTGGGCGTGACGTTCCTCCGCCACGTCGTGCTGCTCGTGGACCCCAAGAGCCAGTCCGGGCTGGGCGTCGTCGTGCTCGACGAGGTCGAGACCGGCAGCCCCGAGAAGATCGAGCTGTTCTGGCACACCCGCGGGACGGTCGAACTCTCCGGGCAGGACAGTACCGGGACCATCACCGGCCAGCGCTCCGCCCTCTGGTTCGCCTTGCGCGGCAGCGCCCCCATTGCGGTGGAGCAGACGGCCCACAACTCCGACCACATCCTGCATGTGACGGGCGGGGCGATGGAGCGGACGTACCTCCTGAGCGTCTTCGCCCCCGCCCGCCCCACCGGACCGGTGGGCCTGGCCCCCACCGACGACGGCGGCCTGCGCGTCCGCGCCGGCCTGGCCGACCTCACCTTCCGCCCCGTCCGCCGCCGGCTGGAACTGACGAACGTCGAACTGCACTGAGGAGAACCATGCCCACACTGAAGGTATCACGAGAGATCCCCCTGGACGACCGCTATGACGTCATCGTCGCCGGGGGCGGGCCCGCGGGGTGCACCGCCGCCGTCGCCGCCGCCCGCGAGGGGGCCAGGACCCTGCTCATCGAGCAGACCGGCGCCCTGGGCGGGATGGGGACCAGCGGGCTCGTCCCCGCGTGGTGCCCCTTCGGGGACAAGGAGAAGATCATCTACCGCGGGCTCGCCGAGCGCGTCTTCCGCGAGTCGCAGAAGGGCGTCCCGCACGTCCCCCCCCAACAGCTCGACTGGGTGCCCATCAACCCCGAGCAGCTCAAGCGCGTCTATGACGACCTGCTCACCGAGGCGGGCGTGGACGTGCTGTTCCACACGTTCATCGGGGGCGTCGAGGCCGACGGGGCCGGACGCCTCACCGCCCTGCTCGCCGCCAACAAGGCCGGGCTCACCGCGTTCACCGCCAAGGTGTTCGTGGACGCCACCGGCGACGCGGACCTCGCCGCCTGGGCCGGGGCCCAGTTCCACAAGGGCGACGACCGGACCGGGGAGATGCAGCCGGTCACCCACTGCTTCATCCTCTCGAACGTCAACAGCTTCGGAGTCTTCAGCGGCCTCCACCGCCGCGAGGGCAAGAACCCCGCCCTGCTCACCGCCCAGTCCGACAAGTACCCGCTGGTGAAGGATGCGCACTTCTGCAACTGCCTCATCGGGCCCGACACGATGGGCTTCAACAGCGGGCACATGTGGAACGTGGACAACACCGACCCGTGGAGCGTGTCGAAGTCGATGATCGACGGGCGCAGGCTCGTCGCCCAGTTCCGCGACGGGCTCGCCGAGTTCGCCCCCGAGGTCTTCGGGGCGGCGTTCATCGCCTCCACCGGCTCGCTGATGGGCGTCCGCGAGACGCGGCGGATCGTGGGCGACTACGTGCTCACCGTGGAGGACTGGCTGGCGCGGCGGACGTTCGACGACGAGATCTGCCGCAACTGCTACTACATCGACATCCACACCGCCGTCAGCGAGATCGACCAGGCCCGCCAGGGCGTCCCCGGCCTCCACGA
>JAWLCQ010000212.1:0-7557 GCA_041687095.1 Phycisphaerae bacterium
CGACTCACCCCAGCCCGCCCCGAGCGGTGCGCCCACGACGCCGCCGGCGACGGCGGCGGGGGGGGAGTCCTCTGGTCCCGCGTCCGCCCCGCTGTCGGCCGTCCTGCCGGACGGGACGCGGGTGGAACTGGTCGCGGTGGCGAACAAGAATCTGCATGCGCGCCATGCCAAGGCGCCCCTGGAGGGCTCGTGGTGGCGGCCGGACGGGACGCCGCTGGAGGCGCTGCCCACCGACAACGTGAACGTCGGGTGGTCCATGAGCGCACCCGAACACACCCAGAGGTACACGTTCCTCGCCCGCGTCGTCTGGCCACGGACCCAGGACGACCAAGCGGACGAGCCCGGGTGGCCGGTCTGGCGCGTCCTTGGACAGCCGAACGCGGGCAACTGGGGATCCCTGCAACCAACGCCGCCGGAGACCGACTTCCACCTGTTCGGTACGTCGCTGCCCGAGGGCACGACGTCCACCGACGTTCTCCTCTCCGTTCCCTCCGGGCCGTGGCAGTCCGTCGCCGCCATCCGCCTGCCCGATCACACGCCCCTGCGCACCGGACCGGGGGTGGTGTTCCACAAGATCACCGAGACCGACGGGAAGACCACCGTCTCATTTGCGACTTTGCGGCGGGAGGCGAACCCGTACGTGCGCCTCGTGGCCATCGACGTCGAAGGCAAGACGCACGTGGCGCAATCGCACCCAGCCCCCTTCTTCGACCTGCCGCTGGCGAGGATCCGGGAGGTGCACTACCAGGTCCGCCCGCTGCAGACGGTGCGGTTCCGCAACGTCTCGCTCGCGGGGGGAAAACGAACGGACGCCAAGCCCGAGCCCCTCGTGCCGCCGGAGCGGCGGGACGCGTTCGTGACCGCGGATGGGTGGCGGCGGGTATACCTGCCGAACCTCGACTACCGCACCAAGGGTCAGGGCGTGGTCCTGGACCTCCCGAGCGGCAAGCTCCTGCCCCTGCCCGACGAGCCCATGAGGAGCGGGCAACTCCCGTCATACTACGCCGCCCGCGGCGAGGGCCACCTGGGGTTTGCGGGGGATCTCATCAGACTGCACGACGAGGTGCGGGTAGAATCGAGTGATCCGCAGCGCAGGGTCATGAACGTCGGCTTTTCCGGGGACCCCATGAAGCCCCGGGACGGAACGACGTTCATGTACCAAGTGGACAGTCCCTGTCCCCCGCTTCGCATCGAAGGCCCGCACCGCCAGCGCTACCACGGGCACGTCCTGTCCGTGTCGGACGCGGGGCTGCTGCTGGAGTACCGCCCCGTCGAGGCCCCCTTCCCGCCCGATGCACCGGAGATCGAACCGACGCCGGACGCGGGCGCGTGACCTTTGGAGTGCGGCGGTTCACCGCCGCTTTTCGATGGACCCTGCCAGACACGGGGGTCAGCCTCTGTCGGGGGGCGTGGAAGGAGTGGAGTCGCTTCCGGGGTTGCCTGGGTGCGGAGGGATGGTTGGCGGAGGAGATCTTCCGCGGCGTGTTCAGGCGTTGGGCGGAAAGCGGCGGTGAACCGCCGCACTCCAAAACGTTGCCGCGAAAGGCGGGCGATCCTGTGACGCCGGCGCGGAGAGGGCCCGCAACCCTCGCGGGCGGGTGAGGCATCACAGCCGGTCGATCTCCTCAATCATGACCTCGTAGTTCCGCAGGGCGCGGTCGGAGAGCACGCGGCCGTAGGGGCAGGCGGAGGGCATGAGGCACAGGCCCCTCCCCTGGCCGCGCGTGCCCTCGTCCAGGGCGGTCTGGACCTTGCGGCGGAAGTCCTCGGGGGGGAGGTTCTCCAGGTCGCTGGCCTCGAGGTTCCCGAACAGCGCCAACTGCCGCCCGTACCGCTCGCGAACGTACGCCAGCGACACGTCCCCCTGCGGGGGCGGTTCCACCGGATCCAGGGCCACGCAGCCGGTGGCGCAGATCGCGTCGAGGATCGCGCGGAGGTTCCCGTGCGAGTGGATGCGGGCGCAGCCGCCGCGGTGCTGGATGGCGTGGACCATGGGGCGGTCATAGGCGACGACGTACTCCTCGAAGCACCGCGGGGGCAGGTACGGGGGCGAGGCGTACTCGGGCCCGTAGATCCGCCACAGCCGCCCGGGCAGGGCGGCCGCGACCGCCTCCGTCTGCGCCAGCAGCGTGCGGGAAACGCGGTCGAGGGCGCGGCGGAAGAGGTCGGGCTCGGTCAGGGCGATCACGGTGTACGTGCCCAGGTCGAACATCGACGCCACCGCGCACAGCGGATCGCCCGTGTCGAGCATGACGATCCCGCTGTCCCCGATCCGCCGCTCGATCTCCAGCACGCCCGCGGTATCCACCTCCCCGCCGAAGTCGGCCTCGGGCAGGTCGCACCAGGCGCGGAGGTCGTCCGCATCCTTCAGGAGATGCTCGACGGTCCACGTCGTGTGTACGTCGGGGTCCTGGCGGGTCCGCTGCGTCAGCGTGCGGGCGCCCGCGCGGACCGTCAGTGTGGCGTGGCGGGAGCCCGCGTCATCGATGTGCGACTCCCAGCGGGTGAGTTCCGCGCAGGGGTCGTGCGGGCGGTTGCGGATGGCGGGGTACGTGCGGACGATGCGGTCGGTCCGCTCGGTGGCGAGTTGCAGCAACGGCCGCCACGACGGGTGCGCGTAGATGTTGAACGGGTCGTCCTTCTGCGGGTCCTGGAGGTACCCGTCGATCTCGTAGAACGACACCGGCGGGCGGTCGACCGCCTCGCCCCGCACCGTCGCCATCAGGCGCTGCCTTCGCGTCATGGTCATCCCTTCACGATCCTCGCGATGTCCAGCAGGACGATCTGCCGCCCCGCGTCCGTCGACCTTCTCGCCATGGCTAACCGTTCACGCATTTGCATACGACGACAGCAGCCTATAGAAACAGCCGGAGAGAAGGGGATTACACAGATTTCAGGATTACGCAGAAGAGAGAGAAGAGCGATGTTCTTCTCCTCAATCTGTGAAATCTCATCCTCTGTGTAATCCCTTTCTTCGGGGCTGTTTCTTCTCTTCACGCCCTCGCCGCTGTCTGCGAAGACGTGAACGGTTACCGCCACGGTTATGCCTTCACCACCGCCGCGATGTCCAGCAGGACAATCTGCCTTCCCGCGTCGCCCACGGGTGCGTCGACGGTCAGCAGCGTCCCCCCGCGGGAGTGGCGCGGATGGAGGTCGCACCGCCACTCGCCCTTGTACTCCACGGGTGCGGGGAAGTGTGTGAGCGTGGTCTTTCGCCCGGTGGGCACGTGGAAGAGGTACAGTTCCTGGCGGCGCTCGGACCAGGGGTAGGTGTCGCAGACGATCCAGTCGCGGTCGGGCAGGTACGACACGTGCCCGTCGTGCGTCATCACGCCCTGCCCGACGGGGACGGCCTCCTCGGAGCGATCCGTGTACAGGTGGAACGCCGCCGTCTCCCCGTGCCTCGACCAGGCGAGGATGTGCCCCGCGTCCCGCCAGATGAAGTGCGACACGTTGCCCGAGTCCTCGACGACGTGCAGGTCCGACCCGTCGGGGCTGCACGTGAGCATGCGGGTGTGGAACTGCCCGGGCTTGTCCGGGAACAGCCAGCGGTGGAGGAAGATGAAGCGCGACCCGTCGGGGCTGACGAGCAGGTGGTTGAACCAGTGCTTCGCACCGCGGGTGTCGGCGTTGGGATTGGGGATGGCGGACACCTGGGCGAGGGTGACGATCAACTCGGCCGACCCGTTCGCCAGGTCCACCCGCCAGATGCCCGCATCCCCGGGGGCGGGGTGGTCGGCGCGGGGGTCGGGGAAGCCCGCGTACCCGTAGCCCGGGCGGGTGTCCTGGATGCGGCGGAAGTCGGGGGTGACGGCCCATCGCCCGTCGGGGGACAGGGCGTAGACGGGATGGGGGATCACCCGCGACTGCCCGGTCGTGACGTCGAGGATCCGCGCGACGTAGTGCCCGTCGGCGCGTTCGTTCCAGATGACCTCGCGCTCGCTGCCCGGGAGCCACTGCAGCATGCACCCCTGCTGCCAGCACCACGCGGTGGACGCGCCCAGTTCCGTCCAGCGGTCGTTGTCGGCGAGGTCGATCATCCCGACGCGGATGACGTCGTCGGGCGTGGGCGAGCGGTGCTGGAAGTCGACGGCCATCCCCAGGATGCGCCGGTCGGACGGGTCGAACTGGAGCTTGTCGTAGTACGCGAACCAGTGGTGCCCCGGGGGGGCGGTGACGGTACGTGTGGGAACGCTGGGCTCGGTCACAGGTCTTCTCCGCACAGGGTATGGGTTGCCGTTTTGGATTCCGTAGCACAGATACCGTTGGCCGCGGCGTGGGGCAAGCGCGAAAGCCGGGGAGAGCGCTCGGGGGCGGGTGCGGAGACGCAGGGACCTCGGCCGCCACAGACGGGAAAGTCGCTCGTGCAAGGACCGGCGCAAGCGGGCGTTAGAACTTGCCGAGGCGAAATCCCTTGGAGGCGGCCGAACGTGGGGTATGCTCGATTCGCCGATGGGCGTTCGGCCGCCGCACCCGTGGTGCGCGCTTCCCGCACCCGCCGTGCGCGCAGGGCGTGAGGGCGCCGGCCAGCGGTGCGCGCGGAGCGCGACGGCCGGCGACGGCGGCGTGGGTTTGTTTTCGAGGAACCGTTCACGCCTGTGCATGCGACGACAGCAGCCTACAAAAACAGCCGGAGAGAAGGGGATTACACAGATTTCAGGATTACGCAGAAGAGAGAGAGAAGAGCGATGTTCTCCTTCTCCGTAATCTGCGCAATCCCATAATCTGCGAAATCCCTTTCTTCGGGGCTGTTTTTTCTCTTCACGCCTTCGCTGCTGTCTGCGAAGGCGTGAACGGTTACGTTTTCGAGGAAGCGACGGATGGGTTTGTTCCGACGATCGGCCCGACAGGTTGGGTTTGTTCCCGTGGATGCGCCGTTCGCGTCTCCGCATCTCGGGGCCTCCGCGGTGCGTTCCTCGGACGTTCCCGTGGGAGGGCGGACGATATGGGAAAACTCGGACAGTCTGCGCAAGCTTGGCTTCGTTTTCGAGAATTGGCGTTGCGCGTGCGCCGGGGAACGCGGGCAAGGATCCCGAAAATCGGAAAGCTTGCCCAGGTTTGGCTTCGTTCCGCAGAAAAGGATGGGTTGGGTTCGCTTTCGACGGGCGCTTCCGCCCCCGCAGGGGCGAGGGAGCGGCCTGCCGACCCGACCGGCGCGGGAGCCGGGGGTTTCCCCCGCCCCCCCGGCCGGGGCTCAACCGCACCGGGCCGCCTTCCGGGAGCGTCCGGTGACTGGCTCCCGGCCCCTGGCGTCCGCTCCTCCGGCCCTCGCTCCCGCACGGGGGGCGAAGAATTTCTTCGGTTCCATCTTGATCTTTGGAATCGTAAGGACACAATATCGCCCCCCATACCCACAGAGGCCGTCGATTGCACCCGACGATGTTCCACGAAGGAAAACGCAGCAGGCTTTCCGACAAGAGAACCCTACCAGAACCTCCCATCGCCTGACCGCACGGGACCGACCCGGCTGGCCTCCCAAGAGGACCCCCCCACCATGACGCAGATGCAGACCCCCTCGACGTTGCAGAGGGCCAAGTTCTACGAATTCGACCACCAGCCGCTGCCCGACTCCTGCTGGTCCCTGGCGGCCGGCCCGGACGGGCGGATCTACGCCGCCTCCTGCTGCGAGCACGCGGGCGGGGGCGGGGTGTACATCGTCCGCTACAACGACGAGGCCGACCGCCTGGACACGATCCTCGACATCCCCGAGGTCGTGGGCGAGCCCCGCGAGAGCGGGCGGGCGACGCAGTGCAAGATCCACTACAGCTTCGCCCCGTCCAAGGCGGACGGGATCCTGTACATGGCGACGCACCTGTCGGCCCCGGGGTACAAGCGGCGGCGGTACAGCGCGTGGGGCGACTGGAAGGACGACCGCACGAGCTTCCCCGGCGCGGTCCTCGTCGCCTACGACACCACGCGGGACGAGGTCGCCTGGTGCGACCGCCTCTTCCCCCGCGAGGGCTGCCGCTGCCTGGCCCTCGACGAGGAGCGCGGGCTCCTCTACGCCATCAGCTACCCCCGCGACCACTTCTGGGTCTACGACCTCAAGACCCGGACGGTCCGCGACAAGGGCCGCCTGGGATCGGTGAACTCCCAGGCCATCTTCACCGACCGCCGCGGACGGGCCTACACCACCAACGACCACGGGCAGATCGTCCGCTACGACCCGGAGACCGACGAACTCCGCGAGACGCCCGTGTACCTGCCCTACAGCCCCGAGCTGCGGAACGGGTGGCACACGGTGATCTACGACGTCGTGGGCTCGCCCGAGGGCGACTGCGTGTACGGCGTGCCGTGGTCCGCCAACCCGCACCTGTTCCGCTACTGGCCGGAGGAGGGCGAGTTCGGCCGCATGGAGGACCTCGGGCCCGTCCACCAGAAGCGCGACCAGACGGTCTCCATCTCCTACTACCTCGACCACTGCGGCGGGCTGGTCTTCGGGGCCGACGGGAAGCTCTACATGGGCACCACCCGCTGGACGCCCGGTCAGGAGCACGCCGTCCGCAACGTCGAGGGCGAGCTGTGCTACCAGACCCAGCAGATCATCGTCCGCATGGACCCCCAGACGCTCCAGCGCGAGGATTTCGCCCTCGCCGAAAAGCCCCAGGCGACGGGCAACTACATCTCCCGCGCAGGGCGCGACCGGTTCGGGAACCTCTTCTTCGGACACGTCAACCGGCCGATCCCCGTCGGGATCACCCGCCTGGAGATGGGCGCGAGCGGAACGAACCTCCACCTGCCCCTGCGGACGTGGGGCTGACGGGGGGGAGAAGGCACTAGGGACTAGGGAATAGGCACTAGGGACAAGGCGAAGAAGGTTAGAGGTTAGAGGTGAGAGGTGAGAGGGCAGACGCTCAGGCGCGAGTGCGAATCCCGATGCAGGATCAACGCTCCCGGCGCGCACTCTAACCTCTACCCTCTCACCTCTAACCTATCCCAAAGGATACATCGATGACGCAGGCGCAGGACAAGACGCAGGACAAGACGCAGAGTACGACGCAGGGAGCGAACGGAGCGAACGGGTCCGCCGAGGACGCCGCCGCCAAGCGGAAGCGGCGGATGAGCAAGCTCGGGTCCAGCACGGCCGGGGAACTGGTGAGCGAGGGCCTGTGCCTCGCCGTGCCGCTCTGCGTGCCGGGGCAGTCCGTTCCGCCCCCGGCCGGCGAGACGGCGATGCGGACGTTCGCGCACGACCCGTTCGGGACGCTGTACATCGGGACGGCGGGGACGAAGGCGCACGTGCTGGCGTCGCTGATCCACAAGGACACGGGCATCATCCACGACCTGGGCGTCATCCCCAACGCCGACGCCGTCCTCGCCATCGGCGTCCCGGAGGACGCCAAGTACCGGCTGTTCGCCCTGGCGACGGGACCGGAGGGCGGGTCGATCTGGTCCACGGTGCGGTTCGCCACGAGCTTCGTGATCCAGGAGTGGTTCGTCGGGCGCTACCCGATGACGAAGGTGTGTGACGTCTTGCCCGGGCGGCGGATCGAGTCGGCCGTCGCGACGGCGGACGGGACGGCCTTCTACGGGCTCACCGAGGGCCCCCCGCGTGAG
>JAWLCQ010000213.1:0-7540 GCA_041687095.1 Phycisphaerae bacterium
AAGCGGCTGCACAGTTCGCTAGGGTATCTCAGCCCCGAAACGTTCGAGGCGACCCAAAAATGATGCATCCGCGCGCCCACCGTTCGTGGGGAAGCCCAATGGCACAGATTGAGCAGAAGAACATCATCTTCTCTCTCTTCTGTGTCATCCTGAAATCTGTGCAATCCCCTTCTCTCCGGCTGTTTCTTCAGACGGCTGCCGTTGCATGCAGAGGCGTGAACGGTTAGCAAAGAGGAACATTGTCCGCGGGTGTGTCGCCCGCGGCTGGGCGTGAAAGGAAGTCGTCATGCACATCTCTGCCGTTGGTTCGCTCGCGTCGGTTTTGGTCCTGGTCCTGCTGGCGTGGGCGGTCTCGCCGCTGCGCTCGGCCCCGCCCGCGGACGCCAACGCCACGCGCGAGAAGCTCCTCGCCATCGGCGTGCGGGCGGAGTATCCGCTGGAGGTGCTGGAGAACGCCGCCACGCGGGCGTACGTCTACCTGCCCGACGCGGAGAAGGGCTACTACCGCTCCTGCCGCTTCGACTGGTCGGGGATGATCGGGCAGGTGGTACACGACGGGAAAACGTACTTCGCGGAGATCCGCACCGAGCACGACCCGGCCAACCCCGAGCACTCGGTCGGACCGGCCGAGCAGTTCGCCAAGCTCGCCCCGCTGGGATTCGCCGACGCCAAACCCGGCGAAACGTTCGTCGCGATCGGGATCGGCCACTGCGTCCGCCCCGACGACAAGCGCTACTCGTTCTTCCGCGCCTACGAGGTCCGCCCCGCCCCCTGGACGGTGACGAAGGGCGAGCGGTCGCTCCGCTTCGCCCAGACGCTCAGCGACGAGCGCGGGTGGGGGTACGAGTACGTCAAGGAACTCCGCCTGGCGAAGGACAAGCCCGTCCTGGAGATCTTCCACTCGCTGCGGAACACCGGGACGCGGGTGATCGAGACCGACTGGTACGCCCACAACACCTTCCGCTTCCAGGACGCCCCGGTGGGATCGGGCTACCGCATCGTCCTGCCCTTCCGCCCGGCGAAGAACCTCATCGGCCCGACCAAGGGCGTGGCCGCCATCCTCGACAACGAGGTCGTCTTCCCCGTGAAGACCCTCGCCAAGCCCCTCTGGATCGAATCCATCGACCGCACGGGCTACCGCGGCAAGCAGGACAGCCACTTCCGCGTGGTGCACGACGAACTGGGGATGGCCCTGAACGTCGCGCTCGACGCGGAACTCTCGCAGCTCAGCCTCTACGCCGAGCCCACCCTCCTCTGCCCCGAGCCCACAATCCAGCTCCAACTCGCCCCCGGTGCGACGGCCGAGTGGACGATGACCCTCCGCTTCGAGACCTTCCCGCCCCCGCGGCGGCCGGCACCCTGAATCATCAAGGGATGAGCGGGGATGAACGCAGATGAACGCAGATGCGGAGCGAGCGGGGATGCAGGGGATGCAAGGGATAAGGAGAAGAGCGCATGCGCGGCGACGGGTGCCGCTTGGGGGGGACGTTTCTGGGTGACAGTTGTATACACGATAGCGTATACTGTGGTGTCCCGACTATATCCCCCCGATACGGAGGCAGGGCCATGAAGTTCGTATCCGTCCGCGATTTTCGGAGCAAGTCCGCCGAGGTCTGGCGCAAGCTGCGTCAGGAGGGCGAGTTGGTGATCACCAGCAACGGCAAGCCCATCGGGATCGTCAGCGCGACCGACGAGGACCACCTCGAGCAATCCCTGCGCCTGCGGCGGCAGGCGAGGGCGATGCACGCGGTCAAGGCGCTCCAGGAACGGTCCGTCGAGCAGGGCCTCGATGCGCTCACCCCGCAGGACGTCGATGCCGAGATCCGCGCCACCCGCCGGAACCGCCGCCGATGAGGATCGTCCTGGACACCAACGTGCTGGTCGTGGCCCTGCTGTCCCCCTTCGGTGCGCCCGCGGGCGTCCTCCAACTGCTGCTCACTGAGAAGGTCCGGTTGTGCTATGACGCGCGCATCCTCTGCGAGTACCGCGAGGTGCTCGGACGGCCGCGGTTCGGGTTCGATCCCGAGGCGACGGCCGACGCGCTCGACTTCCTGGAGCAGGCCGGCGAGTTGATCGCCCCCGCGCCCTGGAACCTCGACCTGCCGGACCCGGACGACGCGGTGTTTCTGGAGGTGGCTGCCGCGGGGGAGGCGGCCTACCTAGTCACGGGCAATCTGCGGCCTTTCCCCGCCCGCTCCCGCCGCGACGTGCGCGTGGTAACGCCCGCACAGTTCCTGGGCGCCCCGGACGTGAAGGCCCTCTGATACGCCTCCCAGGCAATTCGCAGGCAGCGTGGATTGGACGTGGTTGCTCCGCTTCGCTCCGCAAACCACGGCACCCGGCTCGCATCGGCCCCTGCGCCAAGCAGGAGCTTCACGACCTCCAGGCCGCCTGCCCTCGCGGCGGCATGGAGGCCCGCATACTTCGTATGGTGTCACCAAATACCGAAGAGTCAACGCTGGAGCAGCACGACGTACACGGCATCGGCAGCGGGAACGACAATGTATCGACATCCGCGTTCCTTGTCACCCGTGGCTGGACGTGCGCTGCCCATGTTGCCAGCCGGTTGCAGCATGTCCGCGTCGATCGCACCGCATGCCGTCTCGACCGCCACGAGCAGCGCATCCCCTGCGCAGACGGAGCGGTTGAGGGTTTCCCATCCGCGCGGACCCTTGTCTGTCATAAGCGAGTCGAACGCCTCCAGAGGCTCAATGCAAAGACTCAACAAGGCATCTAACTCCATCTGGGTGCACCACACCACGGGACGGCCCGTCGAACGCTGGAGGTTTGCGCACAGGTCGCCCAGTGTGATGAAGGGCTGTTCCTCGAACACCACGGGCCGCAGCCAGAGATCCAGCGTTTCGTCTGGAGCACACAGGCGAACGGCATCACGGCCCTGCTCGCCTTCGAGCCGCAGGGAGACCAACGCCGTGACGTCCTGCTGCTGGTGTGCCATCTCGAACTGCCTCACCTCCCCCTTCCAGAACTGCAGTCCGAGCTTCGCCAACATCCGGGCCTCGCCCCACGGGGACTCTGCCGCCACCGTTCGCAGGTGAGGGAGCGCCCCGCTGTTCCGCTCCACCCACTCCAGGAAGCACATCGCTATCTCCTGTCGGAGGATCGGCGGGGCAATGTCCTCACGGATCGTGCCCAGGACAAAGGCATGGAAGTTTTCGGGGGCATCCGATCCATTCCTGGCCAGGTACTCCGCCGCCGCAAGGGCCGTCCGGCTCCCCCCAAAAGCCAGATCGTACCTTGCGCGAGCCACTTCCGTTGACTGCTCGGCTGTACCGGACCCCATGCTGCCGCATCCGCTGAAGATCGACAGAGCGGTCGCCAAGAGAGCCACTCCTGCGTCGCACCCCAGGAAGATTTTTGCCATATGTCGGTTCTTAGATACCATCACCGCCTCCGAGAGGATAGAGGGGCCAGAGGATAAAGGGGTCAGGATGAAGGGGTCAGGAACCTTTATCTGGCCGATGGCGCCGTGTGTGCCCTTGGCATGCCCTATTCTTACCTTGGGCGAGAGGGGGTGTCAAGAACCGCAGGCCATTCGGGACAGGCCATTCGGGACAGATGCCGCGATTGAGTTCTGGTGAGTTCTCAGGTCCGAAACCTCAAGTCCGGAATCCTCTCCCCATCCCCTGCATCCCCTGCATCCCCGCTCTCTCCGCGATGGAACCCCTGCGTTCCTCCGCGTTCATCCCGCTACTCCGAAGGCAGGCCGCGGGCGGTGCGGAGGTCCTCGATGCGGTCGACCTGGCGCTGGAGCATGTTGGTGCGGGTGGTGCGGACGGTTTCGAACTGCTTGGTCGCCGCCTCCAGGCGCTGCCCGAGCTTGTCCATCTCCTCGTTGTACCGCTGCCACTGGCGGGAGAACTCGCCCAGCAGCTCGATGACCTCGTCGGCGGTCTGCATGATGTTGGCGTGCTCGGCCGCCTGGCGGACGACGGCGAGCATGGCGTAGAGCGTCAGCGGGCTGGCGAGGACGACGCGCTGGCGGAGGGCCTCGTCGATGAGGTCGGGCCCGTGCTCCAGGGCGAGGGAGTACACGTGCTCGCTGGGGACGAACAGCAGGACGTAGTTGACGGTCCCGTTCTGCGTGTCGATGTAGCCCCGCCGGGCGACGGTGGTGACGTGCCCGCGGATGTCGCGCACGAGCTGCCCCAGGGCCCCCTTGCGCTGGGGGTCGTCGGCGGCGTCGACGTAGAGCTTGTAGCTCTCGAGGGGGAACTTCACGTCCATGTTCAGCTTGAGGGACTCGCTGAGGTAGAAGGTGAAGTCCGGGCGGCCGGTCTCGGCGTCGGCGGCGGACTGCTTTGAGTAGTTCACGCCCTCGATGAACCCCACGAGGCGGAGGATGTCGTCGGCCATCCGCTCGCCCCAGGCCCCGCGGCGCTGGGTGGAGGCGAGCATGCGGTGCAGTTCGCCCGTGGTGGTGGAGAGGGTGGTGACGGCCTGCCCCAGTCGGCCGAGGTCGGCCTTGCGGTCGGACTCGATCCGCTGGAGCAGCTCGTTCATGGCCGCCAGGCGCTGCTGGACGGACTGGACGGTCTGGTCGATGAGCTGCTGCTTGCCCTCGAGCGTGGCGGCGGAGAGGTCGGAGAGGCGTTTGGCGTTGGCGTCGAGGGCCTCGGTGGCGAGGGAGCGGAAGGCCTCGCGCATGGTCTGCTCGCCGGCGCGGAGGACCTCCTCGTTCGCCCGGTGCTCCTGCGCCTGCGCGCGGGTGCGGGCGAGGCAGACGACGAGGGCAATCGCGGACCCCAGGACCGCTCCCAACGCAAATCCAATCGCAAAACCAACCATGGGGCAGATTGTACGGAATCGGGCGGGGCGGATTCCAGCAAATGGATGACAGCGCTCCCGGCGCGGCGTAGAATGAACAGGCTCGAAGGATTCATCCCCGGTCCCGCCCTGCTCGGGCGGTCCCCGGGCCGCCGCCGCATCGCAGCGGCGGTGCGGAAAAAGGAGTGAGGAAATGCTCAGACGCCTGGTGCTTCCCGCGGTGCTCGCCGCCGCCCTCTGCCTGCTCTCATCACCACCGCTCCGCGCGGGCGTCCTGCACTGGGACGCCAACACCTCCCTCAGCGGTGCGCAGGGCGGGAGCGGAACCTGGAGCGCCGCCGGGGACAACTGGTGGGACCCGCTCACCGGCAGCAACGCCGCGTGGATCAACGACGGGACCTCCGACGCGTACCTCACCACGCCCGAGGGCGGGATCATCACGCTGGGCGAGGACGTGCGCGCCCGCTTCCTGTACAGCCCCAGCGTCACGAATGGGCAGGCGTACACGATCCGCGGGGACGCGTCGCTGCACCTGGGGGCGGGCGGGATTGACCTGCTCAACACCCGCTCCGTCACCATCGAGTCCAACGTCGTCCTCACGGCCAACCAGGTCTGGCAGGCCCAGGGGAACAACGTCCTGACGGTCAGCGGGGACGTGTCGGAGAGCGGCGGGGCGCGGGCGCTCACCAAGGGGCGGATCGGGACGCTCGTGCTGACCGGCGACAACACCTACAGCGGGGGGACCGTACTGGGGCAGGGCACGCTGGGGATCGGGTCCGACACCGCCCTGGGGACGGGGGTGCTGGAGTTCACCGGCGCGGCGGACGTGGAGGCGGTCGGCGGGCCCCGCCGGCTGAACAACGGCCTGTACGTGTTCCTCGGGAGCAACACGACCAAGACCGCGAACTTTATCGGAAGCGAAGACCTGACCTTCGCGGGCGACTTCGGGATCAAGGCGGGGGTCAATGACGGGACGTTTGTCTTCAACGTCACCGGCAGCGGGGACGTGACGCTCGAGGGCGCCATCGCGGTGACGATCGGCACGCAGCCGCGGAACATCGAGAAGCGCGGCGGGGGGCGATTGATCCTCGACGGGGACAGCACCTACGCCGGACAGACCCGACTCCGCGCGGGAACGCTCCTGGTCAACGGGACCACGACGGGCCAGGGCGACTACCTTATTGGCGGACCGACCATCGAAGCGTCCGTGCGCCTGGGCGGGGAGGGCTCGATCGGTCTGGCCAGCGGCAAGACGTTTACCGTCGAGGGCACGGCCGACTGGTCGGCGGCGGTGGGCCCGGGGAGGGGCATCGGGACGCTGCGGGTGGGAACGAGCGGTGCGGGCAACACGGTGCTCTTCGGGGACTACGGCGTGTTGGGCATCGACATAGCGGACGACGGCTCGTGCGACCTTCTCGCCGTCGACGGTGACCTGGACCTGTCGAGCCTGCTCGACCGCCTGACCGTCACGGGCACGCCCGGGGGGATGAGCTACCAGATCCTTACCTACACCGGACAGCGGACGGGCGAGTTCACGCTCACCGATCTCCCCGCGGGGTACGCGGTGGATTACACGCAGGCGAACAGCGTGTGGCTGATCGTTCCCGAACCGGCGACGCTTGCGCTGCTGGCGATGGGGGGCGTTGCGCTCCTGCGACGGCGGGGATAAGAACAGGGCCTGCCTCGAAAATGGGGACTGGCTCCGCAGGGGCATGCTTCTCGCCCCGGAGGTGCCTGTCCCCTTTTTCGAGGCTCTGCGGGCGGGCCGCTCGAAAAGGGGACAGGCACCGCCAAACAGCGGCGGAGCCAGTCCCCATTTCGAGACTCTCCGGATGAACCGGCGGTTCATGACGGACTGTCCCTGCTTTTCGCTCACTCGACCCGCAGCGCCACCTCCGCCCGCGGCAGGCCTGGGGAAATCACCGTGACCGTCACCGGACCGGGCGTGTGCCCCGCGCGGACGATGGCGAGGCAGCGGCCGGCGGAGGTGTGGCGGCGATGCGTGGGGTAGGGCTCGTGGTTCGCCAGGTCGCCGTTGTCCATCGCGATCAGCCGTCCCGCCCCCACCACCTCCACGCCCACGGGCAGCACCGCGTGCGGGAGGCGGGTGCCCTTGTCATCCACCACCTCGATCGTCACGTGCGCCAGGTCCTGCCCGTCGGCGGCTATGGGTGTGCGGTCCACCGCCACGGCAAGTTTCGCCGGTTCGCCCGCGGTCGTCAGTTCGTGGCGGGCGAGTTCGTTGCCCTTGGCGTCGCGGGCGATGGCGGTGAGCGTTCCGGGCTTGTACTGCACGGAGAAGACGGGGATTCGGTTGGGGCACTCGGAGGGGCGGAGCGTGCCCTGGTGCGACCCGTTGAGCTGCAGTTCCACGCTGTGGGCGTTGGAGAAGGCCCAGACCTCCACGACGTCGCCCTCGCGGACGGGCGGGTTCCAGTGGTCCCCCAGCGGGGGGAAGGACCAGTCGGCGGGCTCGTGCGTGTCGCGCTCGCGGATGTGCACCGCCGCGTGGACCACGGGCGTGGCGCTCCAGGCGGCCGCGTGCCAGTACGCGCGGGCCTTGGGCCAGCCCGCCGAGTCGATCATCGCCCCCGTCCACCCGCGGACCGGCCAGCCGCGGCCCGCCTCGCCGAGGTACTCGAAGCCCGTCCACGGGAACTGCCCGACGACGTACGGCCGCTCCTCCACGTCCAACCAGGGGTTGCGGGCGTGCATTGCCCACGAGCCGTTGTCGCGGTGGGAGTAGAAGTGGAAG
>JAWLCQ010000214.1:0-7455 GCA_041687095.1 Phycisphaerae bacterium
CTTCCCCCCCACCCCAGCCTCGAACACCTCCGCAAGCAGGCCAAGGACATCCTCGCCGCCCACCATCGCGGTGACGCCGCCGGTTGCGCCGTACTGCGACGCCTGCACCGCTACCGCGACGCCCCCGACGGGCAGCTCCTCGCCGCCGCCTTCACCCTCAAGGAGGCCCAGTTCGCCCTGGCGATGGACTACGGGTTCGCCAGTTGGGCCGAACTCAAGCGGACCGTGGAGGGCAGCGCCGCCCCGATTCGCCCGCGGACACTCCATGCCCATTGCCGCGCCCGCACCCGTTCGCAGGACAACCTGTCGAACTTCGGGTCGCACCTGGACTTCACGGCCGTTGACATATGGAAGAACTTCGGCGACCCGCCACGGTGGCGCGTCGAGACTTCCGGGCGGCTGATCGTCTTCGACGGGACGGACCGGACAACGTTCGCGAAGCCCTCCCGGACCGCCTGGCGCTCGCAGCACGCGGACCTCTGCAGCCCGCTGGGCGTGCTGCTGGACGACGACTGCCTGCTGAACAGTTGGCCCTGGCGTCCCCGGCCGGCGGAGGCGGTCGTGACCCGCGAGCAGTACACCGCTCCCGACGGGCGGGAGGAGGTCGTCGTTACGGTCGAGATGCCCGAACACCAGAGGCCGGGCCCCCTCCCCGGGCAGTCGGTCCGGACCATCCCGGCCCGCGAGGTCCACCGGTTCGACGCCCGAACGCTCCGGATCATCTACTACGCCTACTACCATCGCGACTCGCTCTCGGTGGAGATTCCCGCCATCGAGTACGACGCGCCGCTTCCCGACTCGCTGTTCGAGCCCGACGTGCCCGCCGACGCCGTCTGGCACGTCGAGCCGGCGACGTTGCGGGACCAGCCGCGGTACACGACCATGCGGGCGGAGGAGGCGGCGAGGGCCTACCTCCAGGCGCTCGCCGACCGCGACTGGGACGAGGCGGCGATGTTCCAGTCCACCACGGGCGTCAGCGAGCCGACCAGGAACTGGTTCGGTGGACTGGAAGTGCTCCACGTCGGCGAGGCCTTTCGCGAGGAAGATTACCCCGGCACCCTCGTCCCCTACGACATTCGCCTTCCCAGCGGCCAGGTGAAGAAGTGGAACCTCGCGGTCCGCCGGGACAACCCGGCCAACCGCTGGGTCGTTGACGGTGGGATCTGATCGGATGTGGGTCGCTCGCGTCTTGCTGCGGAACTACTCGGCTTCCTTCCCGATTCCGCGTGGGATTCCTCCGCCCCTGCGCAACGGTAAAATGGACGCCCCGTTGGGGGCGAGACAGCGCAGGGAGTGGGCACGGGATGGATGAAGGACAGGTCAGGCGGGTCGAACGGGCGATGCAGGGCGACACCGAGGCGTTCGGTGAGCTCGTGGCGGCGTACAAGGCGGCGATGCAGGCGTACATCGTCAGCCGCGTGCGGGACTTCGACTGGGCGCAGGACCTGGCGCAGGAGACGTTCGTCGCCGCCTACCGCGCCCTGCCGAACCTCCGCGAGCCCCGGCGGTTCGTGCCCTGGCTGCGCGGGATCGCCGACAACCTCTGCGCCCTCTGGGCCCGCCGCCTGCACACCGAACGCCGCGCCAACGAGCAGTCGCTCACCGCCCCGCGACGCAGCGACTCCGAACCCGAGCCCGCCCCACGAGCAGGCGAGCCGGATCAGCCCGCCCCCACCGAACCCCTCCTGCACGCCCTCAGCACCGTGGGCGACGACGCGGCGGCTGTCCTCACGCTGTACTACTGCGACGGACTGACCCAGGAGCAGTGCGGGGAGTTCCTGGGCCTCTCCCGCAAGGCCGTCGAGGGCCGCCTCCACCGCGCCCGCCACAAGCTCCGCCAGAAGGTGATCGAGATGACCGAGAACACGCTCAAGTCGCACGCCCCCGACGACCGCTTCGACGCCGCCGTCGCCTCCGAGATCGCCCGACTCGTCGAGACCGTCGGGGGGGGCGGCAAGTCCGCCCCCCGCGAATCGGCGGAGCAGCGCCTGGCGGTCCTGTTCTCCCGCAACCTCGACCGCTTGGACGAGTTGCTGCGGTCGATGCGGACCGAGACCGACCGCCTCGCCGCCGAACGCATGATTCGCCGCCTCGATACCCCGGGAGCCGCCCGGGCGCTGTCGATCGCGCTGGGCGACGACGCGACGGCCGCCCGCAACGCCCTCGCCGCCCTGCCCGCCAACGACGGGGGCAAGGACGTCTACCTCGCCCTGGACACGGTCCTGGGCTCGCAGTGGTCCGAGCCCCAGCGCATCAGCCTGCTGGTGGACCTCGTCCGCCGGGCGGACCTCCTCCGCGGGCAGTGCCCCAAGCACGTGCTGAAGGCGTTCATCCTCGACGCCCTGCACTACGCCCGCGGGCTCATGGGCACGCCCCTGCCCGCCGCCCAGCGCATCGCCCGCGTGCTCACCGACAGCGACCAGGAGCAGGCTGGCCCCTGCCTCTCCCACACCGTCGCCGCCTTCGGAACGGCGGCGTTCGCTGCCTTCCTGCCTTGGTTCGACGGGACGGACCCGCGGCTGACCGTTCTCGGTCTGGAACTCGCCGAGGCCCTCGGAGCCGCCGCCGCTGAGCTCGACGACCCGCACCAGCGGGCGAAGTGGGACCTGGCGCCCGAGGACAAGCTGCTCCTGGCCGTCCAACGGGTGGTCCATCCGCGGCGGGTGGACCCGGAGGCGATGCGCGACATCGGGCGGCGCGTGCGGGGGCTGCTGGGGCACGCGGACGAGCGTGTTCGCCTGGCGGCGACTGCCGCCCTCGGTCCCACCGACGATGACCTCGCGGTCGCACCGCTCTCCAGACTGGCGCTGGGCGAGGCGGACACCCGTATCGCCGCCACCGCCGCACGCGCCCTGGGTTCCCGCCTGCACACCGACCGCATCGAACCGCTGGTCCGCGTCCTGTGTACCGCCGCCCCCGCCGCCCGCCGCGCCGCCGCCGAATCGCTGCTCCGCCTGCGGATGGCCGCCTTCGATGCGGGGTGGCGACACGGGTGCTCCCGCTTGCACGCGGACGACGCGGGGGATACGGGGGACGTGGGGGCCGCAGGCAGTGCAGGAGACCTGGAGGACACGGGGAACGCTGGGAGGGCGAACGGTGCTGCCAACACGGCCGCACCTGTCCAACCCCACCCGCTCGCCGACCTCGTCACCGCCCTTGACGCCCACCGCGAACGGATCGTCCTCGCCGCCAAGGACGCCGGTCTGACCGCCATCGCACAGGCGTGGGGCGAACCGCTGTCGCAGGCCATCGAGCGATCCGTCCGCTCCGAGCAGAGGCGAATCGAGGCGAGCCCGAAGACCCAGTTCGCCCACCGCGCCCGCGCCCACCACTCCGCCCACCCCCACGCCACCGTCCGCTGCGCGGTCCATCTGTTCGTCAAGGGCGAGCATGCCTGCGGTGTCGCGTGCGGCCTGCTGCCGGAGGACCACCCCTACCGCGAGACCGAACTCAGCCGCCTCATCCTCCCCGTCGGGATGGACCCCGCCCACACCCGCCGCAATCTCGTGGACTATGGGTGGATGGCCCGCGAGCGCAGCGTCTACCGCCTCACGGAGATCGGCCGCCGCACCTGGCGAGTCGAGCACGCCCTCGAAACCGCCTGCCGGAGCAGTCTTCCGTGAGGTGACGGGCGCGTGCCGCCGGGACCCCACAATCCCCGCATGGCGGAACACTCCCCCCACCGCCGCTTCCTCCGCCATATCCTCGCCGCCTTTGCCGAGTTCGAACGCGACATCATCGCCGCCCGCATCGCCGACCCCCGCGCCTACCTCAAGCGCCTTGGGCAAAGGGTCACGCAAACCGCCCCAAACCCCTTCCCAGTGCCAATCGCTGCCAATCACGCCACCGCGTGCCATGCCGTGCCTAACGAGGCTCGTTCGTCGGGGTGGCCCGCCTTCCCTACCACGCCCCGCTGCCGGTGAGCCTTGGCGCAAGCAAGGATGGCCTTCAAGCGGCGGGAGGGCAAACGCTGGTGCTGCGGGCTGCTGCTGGGTTACTCGCCGTCTTCGTCCTCGTCGTCCTCGTCATCTTCGATGGCTTCCTCGCGGAACAACACGGTCAGGGTTTTGCCGTAGCTGCCCAACCCGACAACGTCTTCCTTCATCTCCATCTCAGGCGCATCGTCGAACCAAGTATCCAGTGAAGCCCAAGCCCCGTGATGATCTGCGCGGCTAACGTTGGCGGCAAGGCGGATGAACCTGCCCGTGCAGGACCCGGAGGGAACAGGCGAACCTTTGGCCAGTCGCCGCACTCCGGGCACTTCGCTCAATGCGGCCGACAGGACGCACCAGTCCACATACCCCTTGGTGCTGACAATGACGGCGACGGGATCGTCAGTGAACTTCGCGTAGCGGATCGCTGTCGCCGTGACTGATGTACGACAGGTGTCCTTGAGTCGTTCGATGGCCGTGAACCCGCTACCAACGTCGAGCATGGCCTCGCGAAAGAGGTCCTCCGGCATCAGCAGACTGGCAGCAAAGAAGTCGGCCTGCCGCTCATAGCTCTTGCCCGAGAATAAGCCGCTATGGGATTCGTGTATCCCGTCGCCGTTGGGGAAGAGGGCCTCCGGGTGCCCGGGCAGGAAGTAGTGGCCCAACTCATGGGCGATGCTGAACCGGATGAATCCGTCGTTCTTGATGTGAGTCGCGTAGTAGATTCCGAACTGGTCGCCGACGCGCATCAGGAAGCCGGAGACTCCGGGCTTGTTGCTGTCACGACTGGCAACCTCAATGTCGGCGCTCTTGGCAACGCGAAACGGACAGATGGGCAGAGAGACCGGTCGCAGGCGGTCTATGACTTGGCCGGCCGTTTGCTCGGCCTCCACTTCCAGCAGGACGTCGCTCATGGCCTACCCCTCCGATTCTCCGTTTTCCCTGTCTGCGTTCTTGCGAGCTAGGAACGCAGCCATCTGGGCCAGGGTTTCTTGGTCCCTGGCTGTCATCTTGCTGAAGTCTCGGAAGATCTGCTCGGCCTTGGGTGTTGCTACGTCGGGAACCGCACTGCGACCCAGGAGGTAATCAATCGACACCCCCAGTGCATTCGCAAGCCTCTTAAGGTTATCAAAAGAAGGGGACCGATTTCCCGTCTCGAAGTGCGATATCGCCGAGGGCTGCAAGCCAGTCAGCTTGGCGAGCTCTGTCTGGCTCAGACCACGTTGCTCCCGGGCAGCCTTGAGCTGGTCGCAAAAATCTCTGGGCATTTTCTACTTGATTCCTACTATGACGATTTCGTATAGTATATTATGACGACTTAGGATGGTCCTGGGACGTCAAGTTTTTTGCGTCTGCTATTGACGACTTCGTCATATTCTAGCAGACACAAGAGGAGAATCAAGCTATGAGTGAACGAAAAGAACGCCCGTGGAAGATCAAGATCGACGACCAACTGCACGAGGTGACCGATCCCGTCTTGACGGGGCGGCAGTTGCTCAATCTGGCCGGTAAGATCCCGGTCGAGGAGCACCTGGTGTACTTCGTGGACGGACACAATCTCCTGGAGGACATCGGCCTGGAAGAGACCGTTGACCTGCGAGCCCGTGGAATCGAGCGGTTCCTAACCTTCCCTAGCGACCGTTCCTTCCGCTTCGAGCTTGACGGAAGGCGGCAGGACTGGGGCGCCCCCGTGATCTCCGAGACGACCCTCCGAAAACTCGCGGGGGTTGGGGAAGAGTACAGGGTCTGGCTGGAGCAACGGGGAGAGGAGGACAAACAGTTGAGTCTGGGGGAACTCGTGCGTCTGGACACGCCGGGTGTCGAACGGTTCTACACGGGCCGGGACGACACGAACGCCGGAACGACCGCGGCATGCCTGATGCCCCAGGCAGACCGTCGCTATGTCGACGATCACAGCCTGTCGGTCGAGGAAATCCTGGATGGGCAACAAGGAGGGATCATCATCAAGAGGTATCCGTTGCCGTCAGACCGCTTCGATGCCAAGGAGGCTGACGTCCTGATAATTCTGCCGACAGGCTATCCGGACGCTGCCCCAGACATGTTCTTCACGGACCCCTGGCTGAAGATGAAAGCCAGCGGGGCGTATCCAGAACGCGCGGCCACGGCTTTCAGCTTCGCCGGCCGCAACTGGCAGCGGTGGAGTCGTCACAACCCGACGTGGCGAGCAGGGCAGGATGGCATCCAGACGATGCTTCGCCGCATCGATAGAGCGCTCCGAGGTGAGTGATGGCCCGGTACACACTCACCTTGCAGGAAGACCATCTGGCGTCGTTGAGGGCCCAGGTCTTCCCTGACGATGGGCGGGAGGCGACGGCATACCTGCTTTGCGGTCGAGCCGATATCTCCAGCGATCCCTGGACCGGCCTCGCCACGCGCCGGCTGCTGTCCTTTGATGTGATTGCCATAGAACAGGCACACGTTCTGTCGTCATCCGAGAGCCACATTCGCTGCCGCACAGGCACTTTCGCGAGAGTCCTTCGGCAGGCACGACAGGAGGACCTATCGGCCGTCGTTGTTCATTCGCATCCATCCGGGTTCGATTCATTCTCGCCGGTCGACGACATGGAGGAACCGTATCTGCTGGAGTTGGCTCAGCATCGAAACGGCCCAGACGCCGAAGTTGGCAGTCTCGTCCTGACACGGGACGGGGAGGTATTCGGACGTGTCTGGACAAGCCATGGCGAGAGCACACCACTCTCGCTCATCACCGTCGTCGGTAAGAGGCTATGCCTCCATTATCCTGGACGAGCATCTGGAGCGACACCCGATGCCCTCCAGAGACAAGCCTTGGCTTTTGGGCAAGCCTTGAATGCCGATCTGGCCGAACTGAGGTTCGGCATAGTGGGCTGTGGCGCAACAGGCAGTGCCACGGCGATGCTCTTGGCCCGTTTGGGGGCGCGGAAGCTCTTGGTCGTGGATGGTGATATCGTC
This sequence comes from Phycisphaerae bacterium, assembly GCA_041687095.1. GTDB lineage: Bacteria > Planctomycetota > Phycisphaerae > SM23-33 > SM23-33 > JAWLCQ01. Next base: position 6,885 of record JAWLCQ010000214.1, read on the forward strand.
GATGTCACCAATCTGAACCGCCTCCACGGAGCCAGTGCCGCCGATGCAGCCAAGCAGCAGTTAAAGGTCGATGTGCTCAAACGGCATGCTGAGAGCATGGGGCTTGGCACAGAGGTCATCCCATATCCTGGGTGGGTTGCCGACGAAGACTGTCGCGATGCGATCCGGTCTTGCGACGTCGTCTTCGGGTGCACCGACGACCATGAGGGTCGCCTGTTTCTCAATCGATTGGCCTACTTTTATTTACAGCCAGTGTTTGACATGGGCTTCAAGTTGGACGTCAGCGACGGAGACCCTCCGCGGATCCTCGATGGCGCCGGCCGAGTTACGGTCCTCGTGCCTGGCGCCAGATGCCTCCTCTGCCGCAACGTGGTTGATGCCAATCTTGCGCGTGAAGAGCACATCCGAAGAACCAACCCCGAGGAACACGCTTGGCAGCACGAACAGCATTATGTTCGCGGTGAGGCCGGGCCTAGTCGTTAAACAAGCGAACGCCCAGGCCCGTTTCGCGGCTGCAGCGGGCGAGGCGGCGGCGCGGAGCGGGCTTGGCCGCCGCCGTCGGCGGTCGCTG
>JAWLCQ010000215.1:0-7455 GCA_041687095.1 Phycisphaerae bacterium
AACGTCGCCTACCTCGTGGTGATGAAGGTCGAGATGAACGTCGGGGGCACGAGCGATAACGTCTCGGTCTGGATCTCCCCGTCCGACGTGAGCACCGAGCAGGCCATGGGCACGGCCGACATCACCGCCACCGGGTCCGACGTCTACGGGACCACGTTCGACTACATCGGCCTGGGGGGCAAGAACGGCAACACGTTCGACGCCCTCCGCCTCAGCAACGCCGCCAACGCCTTCACCCTCGCCACCCGCGGCGCCGCCGCCATGAGCTTCGACGGGGCCGAGAACGACGGCGAACTCGTCGGGGAGGTCCTGACGGACAGTGTGGACGCGGCCCTGATCGAGGCGGCCGTGGCGGCGTGGTCGTTCAACGGCCTGTCGATGAGCGACGTGCGGATCGTCATCGCCGACCTCGGAGGCACGCTGCTGGGCTACGAGGAAGGCGGGGTGATCTACCTCGACGACGACGCGGCCGGGTACGGGTGGTTCCTCGACGCCACGCCCCTGGACAGCTCGGAGTTCACTGCGACGGACTCGGGCGAACTGATCGCCCTGGAGGGCTCGGACGCGTACGGCAAGGTGGACCTGCTGACGGTGCTCGCCCATGAGCTGGGGCACCTGGCGGGCGTGGACCACTCGGCCGACGACGCGACGGACGTGATGTCCCCCCTGCTGGGCCTGGGGGTACGGAAGCTCTCCCTGCCCCTCGACGCGGACCTGGCGGAGGTGGACCTCCTGTCGGCCGCGGGGGCCGTGGCGTAGGACCGACTGAGGCATCAGGAATCCCAGCGGCTCCCGGGGTACGCCGCATGCCCCGGGAGCCGATAACAACCCGACCCCGCGCCATCCTCGGGCGAGTTGCATTGGTGCTCGAGGGTGGCGCTTTTCTTTTCCGCCCGGAGCACGCCGCCCACGCTCCTCTGCACACTTGAGGGTGGCACCCCGCTGGGGCCGTTCCGTGAACGGTTACCTTGCGCAGATGCGGTCATGCACCCCATTCCTTTTCACCGGTTGCATTCCCCGCCCAGGCGGGTATGCTGCGCGGCGTTGTGCGAGTGCTGGGCCTTCACCAGGAGTCCGTCATGCGTCAGGAAGTCACCGACCGCTACTACCGCGTGTACACGTACCAGTCCGTCGACCGCGTGCCGGACATCGAGTTCGGCTACTGGCCGCAGACCATCCGCCGCTGGCTGCGCGAGGGGTTGGACCTGGAACTCACCCCGCAGGAGCAGAACCAGATGTTCCTCGGGAAGCTCGACCGGTTCCTGGGCTTCGACGTCCTCCCGCACGACGGGGTGGGCGTGAACGTCGGGCTCAACCCCTGGTTCCAGGAGGAAGTGATCGAGCGCCGCGAGCACTCGATCATCATCCGCGACGGCAGCGGCTGCCTCGCCGAGCGCTTCCCCCACGACCAGGAGGAAAGCTCGATCCCCCACTTCATCAAGTTCGCCGTCGAGGCCCCCGACGACTGGAAGGCGTTGAAGGAGCGGCTGGTCATCGACGACCCGGTGCGGCAAATCGCCCCTGAGACCGTTGACCGCCTCCGCCGCTCCGCCGCCGACGGGCTGATGATCAACTGCCACTGCCCGGGCCCGTACGGGTGGCTGCGGAACTACATGGGGTTCGAGAACCTCTCCATCGCCTTCTACGAGTACCCCGACATGATCCACGAGATGGTGGAGCACATCACGGAGATGAGCCTCCGCCAGCTCCGCCAGATCCCCCACGACGTGCCCATCGACCACTCCCAGTGGTGGGAGGACATGGCGAGCAAGAACGGGCCCTTCGTGGGCCCGGAGATGTTCCGCGAGTTCCTCCAGCCCGCCTACCACGCGATCGGGCAGGAGTTGGTGAAGCACGGGTGCTCGATCGGGATCGTGGACTGCGACGGGAACCCGCACGACATCGTGGAGAACTGGCTGGACGAGGGCGTGAACATCATGTTCCCGCTCGAGGTCGCCGCCGGGGTGGACCCGTACGCGTGGCGGGAGGAGTTCGGGATGTACCTCCGCCTGCGCGGGGGCATCGCCAAGGAACCGCTCGTCCGCGGCGGAGCGGCCATCGACGCGGAGATCGAGCGCATCCGCCCCCTGCTGGACCAGGGCGGGTTCATCCCCCACCTCGACCACCTCGTGCCCCCCGACATCCCCTACGACCACTACCGCGACTACCTCGACAAGAAGCGCAAGCTCATCGGGAAGTGAACGTCTCGGTTACAGCCCCCTGTTGGGCTTGTCGAACAGCTCGCGGATCTGCTCGGCGGTGAGTTGGATCTCGTAGGGCTCGGCAGGGGCCGTGGTGGTCATGCGGAACGGTGCGACGGGTTTGGACTGGTCCTCGGGAGCGTCCTTGCGGAGCAGCGGGGTCACCCCGAACTTGCCGGTGGAATTGGGGTCGCAGTGAAACCGTGCGATGCCTTCGGCGTCGGTGTTGTGGGCGACGCTCCAGGCATTGCCCGAATCGTGCATCCCCCGCACGGGCACGCCCTCAATGGGCTTACCGTCAGGCCCGGTGACCCGCACCGAGACCGGCAAGGCGGGGGTGAGCTTCAGCTCCCCGAGATCCAGCGTCTCGCCGGGCTTGAGGCAGATGGAGCGCGGGTGCCGATACGTCGCCCACTGGGCGTGGTACGGGGAGTCGAAGACCATCCGCACGATCACACCCGCGGGAATGTAAAGCGGCTGGGGCTCTTTGAAGGCCAGCCAGTGCAGGCGCTCGAACGACGCCTGGCTGTCCGCGGGGGCCTGGCGGAGCTTGTCGACCCATTCGGGCTGGTTCTTGCCATCCAGCACCCACCGATGCCCGATCGACACGCGTCCACCGTGATCGACGGGGTGGACGATCACCTTGGCGGCGGGGAACAGCAGGTGGTCCCGCACCTCGATGCAGGAGTTTCCGTCGGGCGTCGCCTGCACGACGCGCCAGTGGAAGGGCAGGCGGTCGCGGGCGCAGGCAATGACGCCGTAGTACTTCTTCCCAGGGGGCCCGTGGATCTCGTAGCGTCCCTGCGCGTCGGTTCGCACGCAAAAGTAGTCGCCGTACTTGCGCTCCAGCGCGCGCGTCGCGGGGTGCCCCGCGGGCGGATCGGCGGGCATGGCCTCGATGGCGTCCCACTCCGCGTCCGTGACCGCCGCGAGGTTGTTGTATGACACGGCGTTGCTCGCGAAGACCAGCGCGCCCGCCAGCGGTTCTCCGGTGATCCCGTCCACGACGCGCCCGCGATAGGTGATGCCCGGCGGCATGCGGAAGACCACTTCCTCCGGGCTTTGGGCGGTGAGGGTCACCGGCAGGTATTCGGTCTGGGCTCTCCGGGCGTAATAGACGCCCTCGGGCAGCCAGGCCCCGCCGAGGACCCGCTCCGCCCCGATGCCAATGCTCGGCGCCCGCTCCTTCTCCCGCCAGCTCACGGAAATGGCCTTGGCGGCTTCGGTGGGATCGATAAGGCTCCCGTCGGCGTTCTCGAACCGCAGGCGGTGGAACCGTCGGGGCTTTCGCAGCACGATGCGGGCGGGTTCGATGTTGGAGTAGCTCCCGACGTGCGGGAACAGCTCGATGCGCCCGGGGACGCTGACGGTGATGGAGTAGGACGAGTTGGGCGGAACGAGTTCGCCCCGTTCATCGCGCGGATCGTTTCCGCCGACATAGAGGACGAACCGCCCGTCCTTCCCGGTGAGGACTTCCTGCGTGTTGGGCGCCTGAATGAGGCCCATGTCCAGCGTCCGCACGTGGAAGCACGCCACGACCGCGTTGGCCAGCGGCTCGCCGTTGGCGTCGACCACGGTCCCGCGCAGAGCCCGCTCGTAGGCCTCCGAGCCCTCGGGGACGATGGGCACGCGGATCCGCGCTTCGCGGCTGCCCGTCCACCTCCGCAGCAGCGCTCTGCCGCCTCGGGGATGCCAGACCTCCACCCGCCAGTAGACGTTGTTGGTCTTGTCCGGCGGAAGGCTGATGTTCCCCAGGGGATTGGCGGTGACGTGGAAGGGCGGAATGTCCAGACGGTCCTTGCCGTAGACGTCCGTGGGCATGAGATGCAGCCGGGCCCCGGACAAGGGCTGCCCCGCCCCGTCGATAACCACGTGCGTGCCCCGCGTCAGGTCGTCCAGGATCATCTGGGCGCGGGCGGCGGCCTCGATGTCCTCCCCGGCGGCCACCTCGCGAAGGGGATCGACCGCGATTGGCCCGGCCGCCCACAGGGCCTCTTGCGCCGCCTGGCGTACCCTCCAGTCCTCGCTGCGCAGTTGGGCGATGAACTCTGCGATGTCAGCCTCGGACAGCAGTTCGGTGGAGGGCTGAGTCGCAGGCGGGGCGGCGGGCTGGGTCGCGGACGGTAACGTCGCTTGGGACCCCGCCGGGGGCTCAGGGGCGATGGCCTCCGTGCTGCCGTCGCCTCTCGCCGTCGACGGCAGCAACATCCCCGCCGCCAGGAACAAGACGGCCGTCCACATCCGCGTGCTGTCACCGGGACGTCCCGAGGGCAAAAGGCCAATCATCATACGCAGCCCCTTTCCATGCCATTTCGACGGGCAAAGCATAACCGAGGTTCCATCCGATTGCCAAATTATTGGCGTCCAGAATGCGATGGTCGAGCGATCCGCGCACGCGGACAGGCAGGCCGTAGGGCGTGCAGGGGGCGGAGCGAAGCGCAGCCCCCTGCGCGCGGGATGGGTGTTCGGAGTCCAGAGGTCCATCCCGCGCGCAGACGTCTCCGCTGCGCTGCGCCGTCTGCACGCCCTACCATCTGCACGCCCTACCGCTCCTCACGCTCCGCCACGCCGCGACGGCAGAGGAGGGCGCCGAGGACGACGAGGACCGCACCCGCCCACACCCCGGGGGCCGGGGGAACGCGGAGCAGGACGCTCGACAGCAGTGTCGAGAGGATCGGGATGAGGTGCGCCACGCTCGCCGACCAGGCGACCCGCCCGCTCCGCATCGCCCGCTCCCACAGCAGGTACGCCGCCAGCCCCGGCCCCAGGGCGAGGAACAGCAGCGGAAGCGCGACGTTCCACGACCACTGCGGGTGCGTGAGCGAAAACGCGCCCAACGCCCCCATCGCCAGCCCCCCGCCCAGCAGGAACAGCGGAACCGCTCCGCCCTCCTTGGGGCCCCAGCGCCCGGCGAGGTTGGAGTAGAGCGCCCACGTGCCCGCCGCCCCCAGCGCCAGCAGGTGGCAGCCCGCCCCCTGGCGGAGCGCGTCGAGGACGGCGGCGGGCGTCCGGGCGTCCACGGGCCACGCGGCCAACGCCACCCCCGCGAACGCCACCACCACGCCCACCGGCAGCAGCGCCCCGGCCCGCTTGCCCAGCAGCGGGACGGACAGCGCGAGCGTCAGCCCCGGCCAAAGGTAGTTGATCACGCCCACCTCCAGCACCTGCCGGTGCGTCGGGGCCGAACCGATCGCCCCATAGAGGCAGATGGAGTAGACGACGAAGAGCCCCCCGCACCCCAGCAGGTACCGCCGCGACATGCCCTGCAGCAGCGGGCGCTTCTGCGTGCGGGCGCCCCGCAGCAGCACCACCGTCCCGATCGCCCCCGCCAGAACGAACGCCGCCGCCCCGGACAGCAACCCCCCGAGCGGTTCGGCGACCAGGCGCGAGACGCCCACGTTGCTCGACCACAGCACCACCGCCGCCACCGCCGCCCATGACATCGATCGATTCGCCTGCAAGTATGCTCCCGTAAACGAACGCCCTGGCGCCTCTTGGGGCGGCTGCTAACGCTTTCGTCCGCCGGCTTGGTCGCTTCAGCGACCATGACTCGTTCGCAAAACAGGGGCAACATGGTCGCTGAAGCGACCAAGCCGGCAAAGCCACCCTCTTCGTCTTCCTGTGCGGGGCGCGGACCCTTCTTCTCTTCACGCCCTTCCGCCTTCGGCGGATTCGCGAACGCGTGAACGCTTACGAATGCAGCAAGTCCCCTTCCCCGTACACCGCCGCCGGGTACGCCGCCATGTCGAACGGGTCCCCGCTCCAGCCGACGAACGACGCCCACCGCCCGCGGGCGAGCGTGCCGAGACGGCCGGAGAGTCCGAGGACGGCGGCGTTGCGGCGGGTGACGGTCTCGATGGCGTCCTGGCGGGACGCCCCGCAGCGGAGGAACCAGCGCGCGGACACCAGCAGGTTGGAGCAGAGCGTGACGGGGTGGTCGGTCATGAGGGCGAAGGGCCCGCCGGCAGCGAGGAGGTGCGTGAGGTTTCGCCAGGAGCGGTGGCGGAGTTCGGTCTTGGAGGCGAAGGTGTCGAGGGGCCCGACGATGACGGGGATGTTCCGCTGGGCGAGCTTGCGGAAGACCTCGACCTGGTGGACGTCGCCCGCGTGCTCGACGGAGACGTCGAGGGCGAACTCCTCGGCGATGCGGAGGAGGGCGGCGATGTCGTCGGCCTTGTGGGCGTGGGCGCGGAGGCGCTGCCTGCGGGTGAGCAGGTCCTGGAGGAGGAGGTCCTCGGCGGAGAAGGAGGTTTCGCGTTTCTTGTCGGGCGTGGCGGCCTGGTGGCGTTGGAGCTTCTCGCGGGCGTCGTGGAGCTTGGCGCGGAGGAGGGCGACGGCGCCCATGCGGGTGGTCGGGCGGGCGCCCTTCCAGTGCCCCTGCGAGCGGACGTTGTGCCCGAAGGCGGCCTTGATCCCCGCGCGGGCGATCAGCGCCTCGCTGCTGTCGACGCCCCAGTGGCGGATGACCGCCGACCGCCCCCCGATGACGTTCCCGCTCCCGGGAAGGACGCACGAGTACAGCACCCCGGACTCGATGGACTCGCGGAAGGCGGGGTCGTCCATCTGCACGGAGTCCAGGGCGTCGGGGACGGGCAGGAGCGTGTCGAGCTGCTCGTTGGACTCCGTCTCCCCCGCCGGTTCGCCCGCGCGGTGCATCCCGATGTGGTTGTGCGGATCGACCAGCGCGGGCGTGACGACGAGGAACTCCCCCACCACCTCGCCGCGCGGTTTCTCCGACACGCCCACGACCTTGCCGTTGGCGAACGAGAGGTACGCGTTCTCCCGAACGTCCGTGCCCGTGTAGAGCGTCTCTGCGTGGATGGACTGCATGGCGGCCTCCGGTCCCCGTTCCCGCCTTCGCGGAAAGCAGCGAAGGCAGGGAAGGCGGACGTGATCCTGTGCGGGTTCGCGACTACGCGAACGCGAGGATACCACAGACGCCCCGCAGGGAGGAAGAAGCACCGTCCTTGTGTGTGTCCGCCTGGTATCAACCGTAGGGCGTGCAAGGGAGGCCCCTGATCGCCTGCACCGGGGGTCTCCCGACCCGCCCCGCGCGCATGCGCCGGGGGTCTCCTGACCCCCGGCGTCCGGGAGGGGCGAGGGACGCCTCCGCGGCAGCGCCGTTGGAGCGCCCCCTTCGCGGCGGCCCTTCGACAGGCTCAGGACAGGTCCCCGCCGCGACCGAAGCGCCGCCATAACGCTATCGCGGAAGCGCTCGTTGACTTTCCAGGACGTTGGGGGTCAGGAGACCCCC
>JAWLCQ010000216.1:0-7306 GCA_041687095.1 Phycisphaerae bacterium
GTAAGGTTTTGCTCATGACCCTCAGTCCATGTCGCGCCTCCTTACCCAGGCTTCGCCTGGCGCACGAGCAACCACGTCCAATCGACGCTGCCTGCGAATGATCTGGGATGCGTATCACTCCAGGAATCGCAGCCCGCGGACGTGCTCGTTGACCTGGAGGTTCATGTCCGCTGGGCCGCGAACGGGAACCCCCGCGATGCGGAGGTTCTCGAAGATCACGTCGTCGATCGGGTGCTCCGCGTCGTGCCCCAGCAGGCGGGAGGGGAACAGGAAGGGCTGCTCCGCGGAGACGTTGCGGAAGCGAAGCCGCGAGAAGCGGCCCCACGCGCCGTCCTGCGGGGACCAGGGGTTGCGCTGGAGGAACAGGTTGATCAGGCAGGGCGAGCGGCCCTCGATGCGGAGATCCTCGAACGTCAGGTCGTGAATGTGCCCCGTCCCCCCGTGCCAGCTCCAGAACACCGCCCCGGTCCACTCGTTGTTCCGCGTGCAGAAGGGCAGGTGATGGATGACGTCGCAGTCGCGGACGAGCGACCCGCCCGCGTCTTGGCGGGCGTTCCACGTCAGTTGGAACGCTGCCGCCCGGTCCGCCCACAGGACGCACCGCTCGATCCGCGAGCCCGAGACGAACGGTTTGAGCAGATCGTCGCCCGCCCGGAGGAAGCAGTCGGTGATGACCGCGTCGGGCCCGGTGGATACGGCGTCGGTGTTGTAGTGCCACGCCAGGACCTTCACCCCCCGCACCCGCACCCCGCGCCCGTGGGCGATCAGGACGTAGTAGGGCGAGTCCACCAGCGTCACGCCCGCCACCTCCAGCCCGTCCCCCTCGATCCTCGCCAGGTCGATCCGCTCGGGGTTCTTCTCCTGCAGGTGTCCCGGCCAGGCGTACTGCGCGCCGCTGACGACCCCGCGCCCGATCAGCCGCGTGCCCTCCCCGCCCCCGCACAGCGAGCCCCGGAGGAACGCCCCGGGGGCGAGGTAGTAGGTCGTTCGCGGCTGAAGGCGGTAGAACTTGCCCACGTCATGCACGCCCGCCTCGAAGCGGACGACGGAGGGGTCGGAGGAGTCCGGCAGGTCCGTGCCCAACTCGTGCGCGAACAGCAGCAGGACGTGCTCCAACTCCCCGTCGCACTCGACGCACAGGGAACCGGGGCGCTCGATCCGCAGGCGGATCTCCCCGTCCTCGACCCCGGCCTGGCAGCCCGCCGACGCGGGGCGGACCATGACGGACGAAACGGGTCGGTCCAGGCGGCGGATGCGGACCTCCACGGGACCGTCGGTGTCGAAGGTGGTCCACGACATCGTGTGCCCGGTGGTGAACTCGGCCTCCTGCGGGCCGGTGGTCATGTACGTGAAGGACGGCTGACCGTTGACGAGGACGGAGTAGCGCGTGGACGCGGGGACGCCCGGAACTGCGGGGGTGAGCTGGATGTGGGGCATTCGATTCTCCCTCTCTCCGCGATCTCTGCGTCCTCTGCGGTGGAAGGTGTTCTCAGGCCGTCGTGGGAGTTCATCGTGGTTCAGGGCAGGTAGGCTCCGTGCGTTCGCAGCGTTTCGCGGAGGCGGTTGGTGTCCACGGCGTGGGTGTCTCCGTCGGCGGCGGCGGCGAGGGCGGCGGCGGCCCCGGCGGCCTCGCCGGTGGTGAGGCAGCACGCCATGATGCGCACGCTGCCGTTGGTGAGGCGGTCGGTGGAGATGCACCGCCCGGCGACCAGGACGTTCCGTAGGTTGCGGGGCGTGAGGCAGCGGTAGGGCACGCCGTAGCTCTCACCCGGGCCGAGTTGCTTGACCTCGCGCTCGACGGCCTTGTGGATGCCCTCGGAGTCCTTCTGGCGGGCGAGGAACTCGGTGATATCGTAGCGGCGGTGGACGTCGATGTTGTAGGCGTTGCGGCAGATCTCGTCGTCGAAGGACCGTCGGGCGAGGTAGTCGTCGAGCGTGAGCACGTAGTCGCCCACGATCCGCCGCGTCTCGCGGACGCCCAGCATGGCCCCGGTGGCGGCGAGGAAGGCGTCGGCGAAGGCGGGGTGGTGCTCGGCGAAGGCGTCGCGGTACTGGGCGGCCTGCTGGCGGCCGCGGATGAGGGCCCCCGACATGCTCGCGGGGTCGGTGGCGTCGACGTCGTAGATGTGCCCGAAGTTGTACCCGTACGCCCTGGGGCCGATCTGCATGCTGCACGAGTGCTGGTCGATGATGAACGGATAGCGGGGGGAGGCGACGGCCTTGTGGACGGGGGAGTCGGGGTCGAAGAAGTGCAGGCTGGGGGCGGCGATGGTGGGGGGGGCGTCGGGGGGCACGGGGACGAGCCACGTGCGGTAGGGCTCGACGTTGGTGAGGACGAAGCAGTGCGTCGTGGGCTGGAGGGCCCCGTCGGCGTCGCCCTTTTCGAAGTCCGCCCCCGCCCAGGCGGCGAGGTCGCCGTCGCCGGTGCAATCGACGTAGACCTTGGCGCGGTAGGCGCTGAGCCCCGCCTTGTTGGACACGATCAGGGCGTCGATCTGCCCGCGGGCGTCGCGCTCGACCGCGCAGAGCTGCGTGTGGAACAGCACCTCCGCCCCCGCCTGCGTGACGAGCGAATCGTAGATCCGCTTGAGGACCTCCGGGGCGATGGGGGGGGCGTGCAGCGGGTTGTGCCGCAGCCACTCGCGGAAGTGAGGCATGCCCTCCGCCAGGCCCTCGCGGACCGTCTCCGCGATTCCGCGGGCGATGACCTTTTCGCGGTCGTCGTACCCGCAGAACCAGGGCACCAGGCCCAGCGTGCCCATGCCCCCGAGGGCTCCGTTGGCCTCGAGCAGCAGCGTTCTTGCGCCCTGACGAGCCGCCGCGGCCGCCCCCGCCGCCCCCGCCGGCCCGCCCCCAACCACGATCACGTCCCATTCGTCATGCAGCGGAAGCTCCCGCGCGGGTAGAGCGTAGCTGGTCATCCATCTTCTCCTGGCCCAAGGCCGATCGTTCGCATCGCCTCCCGACGGCGTCGGGGAGGAATCTGGGCGCACCGAAGCGGATTCCCGATTCTCCGGTGCGGTTCCCCGAGCGGTTCGGGGACGTCGACACTGCCCGACAGCATACGGACAGGATCGCTTGAGTACAACGCCCATGGCGTCCAACCCAGGGCCATCGCAAAGTCGCCGTCGCGGGTGCCACGGCTGTGCTGTTCACAGCCGTGCTCGTGCGAGCGCGGGGCGGAACACGGGTTCTGCGAACCCGTGGCACCCGGCGAATCGGACTTCGCGATGGCCCATAGCGTCCAACCGTCCCGTTGTCCCTCCAATGGCCAGCGGGTATGCTGCAGATACGCCGCCCGACGATCCGGCGGCGACGAGGGTGAGAGCTGGGCATGCTGGGATTCAACCTGGTCTTCGAGGTCCCCTCCCTGCCGTTGGCGCTGTGGGCCGCCGCGGCCGCGGGACTGCTCTGGGAACTCGTCGCCCTGACGATCTGGGCCTTCCGCCGCCACCCCCCGGGCCGGGCCGTGGCGGTGACCGTCGGAGCGGTGGCCGCCGGGCCGCTGCTCGCCGTCGCAGCGCTCGTCTGGGGCGGAATGACCACGCCCGCCAAGCAACCCCTGCGGGGCAAGCCCCTCGCCCTCGCCGCCCTGCGGGGCACGCTCATCGTCCTCGGGGCGTCGCTGCTGGTGATGATCGGGGGGGGGCAGCGCGGCGGTGTGGACCCCATGGGCCGTCCGCTGGCGGACCTGCCCTCGATCCCCATCCTGATCCTCGCCCCCCTCGCCGCCGTCTGGTCCCTCCGCGGGTACGCGCGCACGACCGCCCCGGTCCAGCCCTTCTGGAAACGCCTGCTGCTGGGCCTGCGGTTCGCCGCCATCGCCCTGCTGGCGGTCTACATGCTCCGCCCCACGCTCACGAGCCTCCACCGCGACGAACTGCGCGGGACCGTGCTGGTCGGCATTGACGTGTCGCGGTCCATGGAACGCCGCGACGCCCTGGACCCCGATCTCGACCCCGCCGCCGCGGCCACCGCCCCACGCCTCCCCCGCCGCGTCGCCGTCGAGTCCCAGCTCCGCCGCAACCGCGACGCCCTCGCACAACTCGCCCAGCGGGCGGACGTGCGGGTGTTTACCTTCGCAGCCGAAACCTTCCCCTTCCTCGACCTGCCCGGGCACCTCCCCGCCGCCCTGCTCCTGCCCCAGGCGACCGGATCCACCACCGCCCTCGGGGACGCCGCCCACGCCGCCTTCGACTCCGCCCTCGACGACGGCCGTGACGTCGCCGCCGTCGTCCTCGTCAGCGACGGGTGCAACAACGCCACCGAACGCGTCGCCCCGGAGAACTTCGCGGCCGTGCTGGCGTCGCGAAACGTCCCCCTGTACACGCTCGCGGTCGGGTCCGCCCAGGTGACCCCCGCCACGCACACGCTGAACGTGCGGGACCTGGCGGTCCCGGAGGAGGTCGACGCCTTCCGCCGCCTCCCCATCGCCGCCACCATTGAGGCCCTGGGCCTGGCGGACTCGCAGCTCAAGGTCACCTGCCGCTTCGGGGAGGAGGTGGTGGGCGAGGAGACCGTCACGGTGGACAGCGACGAGTTCCGCCGCCCCCTCCGCTGGGTCCACGTGCCCATCCGCACGGGCTACCATCGGGTGAATGTGACGGTGGAGTACGTGGGCACGCCCCCCGAGGACCTCGTCGGGGAACGCTCCGCCAGCGAACTGGTCCACGTCGTCGAACGCGATCTGCGGATCCTCTACGTCGAGGGCAAGATCCGCTACGAGGTGAAGTTCATCACGCAGGGCCTCGCCGCCGGGCAGCGGTTCAACCTCGACCGCCGCATCCTCCTCGCCGACGCCTCCGTTCAGGACAACGGGCTCAGCGAGAAACTCGAGGACTGGCTGGCGTATCACGCGATCCTGTTCGGGGACGTCCCGGCGAGCCGGTTCACGCCGCGGCAACTGGAGATCGTCAAGGAACTGGTGCAGGAGTACGGCAAGGGCTTCGGGATGATCGGGGGGCAGGAGAGCTTCGGGGGCGGCGGGTGGGCGCAGACCCCGCTGATCGACGTCCTGCCCGTGAACCTCCATTCCTCGCGCGGGCATCTCGACTCGCCCGTCAAGGTCGTCCCCACGCCCGATGGGCAGGACAGCGACCTCCTCCGCGTCGGGGAGGACGGGCAGTCCATCCCCGACGCCTGGAAGGGCCTCCGCGAACTCCCCGGGGCCAACCGCCTCGCCGATCCCAAGCCCGCCGCCACCGTCCTCGCCGTCACCCCCGCCAACCACCCGCTCATCGTCTCCCAGCCCTGCGGGAAGGGCCGCTCGCTGGCCGTCGCCTTCGACACCACCTACAAGTGGGTGCTCTCGCCCGACGACACGGCCGAGCGCCAGAGGCGCTTCTGGCGGCAGGTGGCGCTGTACCTCTGCAACCCCAAGGGCAACGTGTGGATCCACACCGAAAAGACCCGCTACGAGTACCGCCGCCTCGCCCGCGGGGCGGAGGCGGTGCAGGTGACGGCCGGTGTGGAAGACCCCAGCGGGGGCCCGCTGCCCGACGCCCCGGTGCTCGTGACGCTCGCCCGCGAGGGCGCCGAGCCTCAGCGGATCGGCGGGGCGGGCGAGGTTCCGCGCGCGTTCGGCGGCGCTACGCTGCTGGGCTCGCAGATCCCCGCCCCGGGCACCTACGTCCTCACCATCACCGCCGACGTCGAGGGCCGGACGCTCGTCGGGGAGCATCGCTTCGAGGTCATCGAGCGCGACCTGGAGGCCCTGGAAGTACTCGCGAATCACGAACTGCTCCAGCGCATGGCCGCCGAAACCCCAGGCCGCTTCGCTGAACTCGCGGGCCTGTCGAAGGTGCTGGAGGACGTGGTGGCGGCCGCCGAACCGAAGAGCGTCGAGCGGACCGAGACGCGGGAGGTGACGGCGTCGCTCCGCTGGCCGATCCTCCTCGGGGTGCTCGCGCTGCTGTGCGCGGAGTGGTCCATCCGCAAGCGGAAGGGACTGGTGTGAGTCATGGCCGTCATCGCAGGCATTGACGAAGCGGGGCTGGGGCCGGTGCTGGGGCCGCTGGTGGTGTCGGCGGTCGCGTTCCGCGTTCCCGACGCGTCCGCCGACGAGTGCATGTGGCGGCTGCTGAGCCCCGCCGTCACGCGCAAGGCCGCCCGCAAGGCCTCCGCCTCCATCGCCGTCGCCGACAGCAAGAAGCTCTTCAACCGCGCGAAGGCCGACGGGCTGCGGCACCTGGAGCGGGGGGTGCTGAGCATGATCGCCACCCGCCTGCCCGCCCCGCCCGCGTCGCTCCGCGCCCTGCTGAACGCGGTCAGCCCCGCCGTCGCGGAGCACATGCCCCGCTACCCCTGGTACGCCGACACCGACCTGGACCTGCCGCGCGAGGGCACGGCGGTGGACGTATCGCTGACGGCCAATGCCCTGGGCGTGGCGCTGCAGCAGTGCGGGATGCGGCTGGAGTCGGTGCGGTGCGAGGTGCTGCTGGCGGGCGAGTTCAACCGCATGGTCGCCGCCACGCGGAACAAGTCCGCCGTGACGTCGAACATGCTGTCGCGGCTGCTGGTGCGGCTGTGCAAGCGGTGGGGGGGCGAGGGGTTGCGGGTGTACATCGACCGCCAGGGCGGGCGGATGCGCTACCTGCCCGAGCTGCAGCAGACGTTCCCGGGCTGCGAGTTCCGCATCCTCGACGAGTGCGAAACCTGCAGCGCCTACCGCATCACCTCCGGGGGCAAGGAGGTGGAAGTGTGGTTCCGCACCGAGTGCGAGGAGCAGCACCTGCCGGTGGCGATGGCGTCGATGACGAGCAAGTACGTCCGCGAGCTGTTCATGACGCTCTTCAACGGGTTCTGGGCGCAGCACGTGCCCGACCTGCGCCCGACGGCGGGGTACTACACGGACGGAAGGCGATTCTACGAGGAGATCCGCGAGGCGATGGGGCGGCTGGGAGTTGACGAGTCGCTGGTGTACCGCAGCCGGTAGCAAGGCGATTTGGGATTTGGGTAACCGTTCACGCCTCTGCATGCGACGGCAGCCGCCTAAAGAAACAGCCGGAGAAAAGGGGATTACACAGATTTCAGGATTACACACAGAAGAGCGGGAAGAGCGATATTCCCCTCCTGTAACCGTTCACGCGGCGCCCCCGGGGGTCTGAGAAAGACGGCCGCCATCCGAACCTCCCCACCGACCCCGCGTCGGTGGAAGGCGGCTATTGACTACTCGCGGGCCCCCACGAGCCTCTTGCTTCTTCTTCTTTTCCCCACCGACCCCGCGTCGGTGGTTCAAACGGCTCTCGACTACAGCCAGCGCGCGCCGGGTCCGCGCATCGTCCGCGCCCGTGGGTGATCCCGTAGT
>JAWLCQ010000217.1:0-7205 GCA_041687095.1 Phycisphaerae bacterium
TCGCGGAAGCGTTTGTTGACATTCCCGGACGTTGGGGGTCAGGAGACCCCCAACGCCAGAGGTGGGAGCGGGCGCAGCCAGAGGTGCCGGGACTCCCGGAGACGCGTCCCTGTCGGGACCCCCGGAGAATGCTCTTCTCTGCGGGTTGCGTTTCTGCGGCCCATCACCCGGGGGGCGCGAGATCACGAGGTGGAGCGCGAGGACTCGGGAGTCTCCGCCGTCGCCGGGGATTCCTGTGGCAGTCCCGCGGCCTTGCGGGCCTCCTGGAGCTGCTGCTGGAGGATGGCGGAGTGTTCGGCGAGTTGGCGGATCTGTTCGGCCTGCTTGGAGAGTTCGGTGGCGAAGTGCATGAGGATGAGCCCGATGAACGCCATCGACGACAGCAGGATGATCGTCAGGTAGTTGACGTTGAGCATCCGCTGCAGGCGGAAGGGGATGGCGGGGAAGATCGCGAGCGTGAGCACCACCGCCGACGCGAGCAGCCAGATCATGGCGAACTCCTCGCGGAGCTTGCGGCGGCGGATCATCTCGACGGTGAGGAAGATGACGATCGCCGCGAGCGTGAAGGAGATGACGCGATGGACGATGGGGATGTGGATGTTCATGCGTGCTCCCGGTTCTCCGCGGGGGCGGGGGCAGGGGGCGGTTCGGGGAAGCGGGCCTCCAGGCAGTCCACCAGCAGCGCCAGGCACACCCGCAGGGAGTGGAACACGCCCTTGAGGCTGCCGATGCTGCTGTGCTCCGCCGCCCGCATCTCCACGGGCGCCTCGACGACCCGCATGCCCTGGCGGGACGCCCAGACGGTGATCTCGGGCGAGTCGAGGTACGACTGCGGATAGTTGCGGGCGAAGAAGGCGATGGCCCGGGGGCCGTTGGCGCGCGACCCGCTCGTCGGATCGCTGATCCATCGCCGGGTGACCAGGAACGTCACGCCCCGGATGAGCGACACGCCCGCCCGCCGCAGCAGCGGGAAGCGGTACGTCCCGCTCGCCAGCAGGCGCGAGCCGATGACGTGATCGGCCTGCCCGCGGAGGAGGGGGGCGATGAGCCCGGCGATCTGGTCGGCGCGGTGCTGCCCGTCTCCATCGAACTGCACGGTGATGTCGTAGCCGTTCTGGAAGGCGTAGAGGTATCCGGTCTGCAGCGCCCCGCCGATGCCGAGGTTGAACGGCAGGCGAAGGACGCGGGCCCCATGGGCGGCGGCGATGGCGGCGGTGGCGTCGATGGACCCGTCGTCCACGACCACCACGTCCGCGCGGGGACCCTGCTCCCGCAGGTCCTGCAGGACCGAGGCGATCTTCCGGGCCTCGTTGTAGGCCGGGATGACGATCAGAATCCGTGGTAACGCCGTTGGGTTCATGAAAGGTCTCTATACCGTACCGAAGACGCACGCGCCGCTGCAAGTTCATCGGCCGGATCAGGATTGGAGTTGGGGGAAAACAACGCATCTGGTAGATTGGAACCCTCCATCCCAGCAAGAGAAAGCGAGCGCCCGTGGCAGAGCAAAGCGTGAAAACGAGTCGTTCCCGGGGGGGCGAGCCGCCTGACCGTTCGCCGCGTTCCTCGGAGCGGGAGATGGCCACCCCCCACGCCGCCCCCGCCGACAGCTTCGACGCCGTCGGCCATCGATGGTTCTGGCCCCTCGCGGGCCTGGTCGTCCTCATCCTGGTGGCCAATGGACTGGCGTGGGACGTCACGAGGCCGATGAACGGGCTGCACGCCTGGGGCAAAGCCGACGCCGCCTGGTTCGCCCGCAACCACGTCCGCTACGGGCTGGGCTACACCCACGGCCTCGCGGTCCAGGCGGTGGGGGACCCGCCCCCCGAGAACCCCAACCTCTACGTCAACCATCCGCAGCTCACCATCCTCCTCAACGCCGCTTCCATGTACCTCCTGGGCCCGTCCCACGTGACGCTCAACATCATGATGGTGGTCCAGGGGGTCGTGATCGTCCTGCTGTTCATGCGGATCGTCCGCTCGCTCGCGGACCCGTGGACGGCCCTGGTGGGGGGGCTACTGTTCGCCCTCATGCCCATCAGCGTGTACTTCGGCATGGGCGGGTGGCTGATGATCGTGGCGATGCTGGCGACGTGGTGGTACCTGATCCTCATCGGGGAGATCTCCGACGGGCCCGCCCCGCGGCGGCGCCACTACGCGCTGCTGGGCGTCTCGCTCGTCCTCCTGCCGCACTTCGCCTGGACGGGCGTGTTCTACGCGGGGACCCTGGGCCTGCACTACGTCGCCCGCTGCCTCCGCCGCCTCCAGTGGCCCAACTGGGTGCTGCTGGGCGTGGGGTTCGCATCCATCGTCGTGGGGATCGCGAGCGTCTTCGGCGTCCTGCTCGTCGCACGCGGCGGGAACGGCGAGAAACTGCAGGACCTCTACGCGTGGCGAAGCGGAAACGCCGAAGCCGCCCAAACCGCCGCCTTCCAGTGGGGCGCGTGGTTCCTGCGGGTGTGGGAGTTCATGCTCAGCAACTTCACCTGGGCGGTCATCGCCCTGGCGGTGGTGGGCGTGGCGGTGGTGGCGGCGCGGCAGGTGTGGCAGTACCTTCGCGCACGCGTGGAAGGCCGCCGCGTCAGCCTGTTCACCGGCTCACCGCAACTGCTGCTGTTCCTGCTGCCCGGGGTGCTGCAGTTGTTCCTGTTGAAGGGCGCGTTGTGGCCGCACCACTTCTGGGAGCGCCCGCTGGCGCCGTTCCTCGCCTTGACGGCGGCGGTGGCGATTGTGGCGCTGGTGCGGCGGATCTGGCCCCGGCAGCGCCAACTGGCCGTCCTGGCGGGGATCGTGGTGCTGGGCTTCGTCGCCTTCACCGCCGTCCAGGGGCAGGGGCGGTACTTCCGCATCGTCTGGCAGCCCGAGGCCAAACTCGCGCTGTGGCAGGAACTCAACGCCGAGATCCCCTCCGACAAGCCCGTGCTCGTCTTCGACCCCGCCAACGACCAACTCCTCGTCACCCAGAGCGAGGAAAAGGGCGAGGTCATGCGCGGAGAGCCCGCCTGGTACCTCGACCGCCGCATC
Source organism: Phycisphaerae bacterium (assembly GCA_041687095.1). Taxonomy (GTDB): domain Bacteria; phylum Planctomycetota; class Phycisphaerae; order SM23-33; family SM23-33; genus JAWLCQ01. The sequence goes on from JAWLCQ010000217.1 coordinate 3,022, forward strand.
GAGTGGGCTCCGAGCCGTACGACCCTGGACCGCACGTACGCCCGCATCTACCGCGTCCAGACCGCCTTCATGGAGACGCTCCAGCAGGCCCAGTCTCGCGGGGCGGACCCCCGGACCCTCGCCGCCGTCCAGAGAACCGCCGAGCAGGCCGCCCAGCAGCAGCTCCAGGCCATCCTCCAGCAGGAGATCCCGCGGATGGTGCAGGAGATCGAGGCGCTCCGGGCGGCCACCGGCGCTCCGCGCTACCTCATGTTCGCCGCCCACACCTATCCCCAGTGCCCCCCCTGGAACATGGTCCCGCGGAGCCTGATGGAACAGCTCGTGCTGCGCTACCGCGTCGATTCGGTCTACAAGGCCGAACCTCCCATCGTGGACGAGAAGGCGAAGGAGACGATCCAGTACGGCACGCGGCCGTACGTGGTCTTCGACCTCACCGCCCCGCCCGAGGCGGCCCCGCCGAACGCTCCCCAGTAGCGGCCCGTCCATGCCAAGACACACCGCTGGGTGCCCAGTAGCGGACCGTCCATGCCAAGACACACCGCCGGGTGCCGTGGTTTGCGGAGCGCAGCGGAGCAACCACGTCCAGCCAACGTGGCCTGTTGGGATGGAGCGCCAACGGACAAGCCCGCTCCCGGGCTTGCTGACGGTCCGGCGGTGGCTTGCCATTTGGCGTCCGCGGAGTTCCCCCGCGAGTTCCCCTTTTGCCGCGGGGGCGGAGCGGGTACACTCTCCCGACTCCCCCGGGGCCGCCGCGCCGCCCCCGGGCGGAGGATGGCCAAGGGACCGACTGCATGAAGCTATCCATCGTGATTCCGGTGTACAACGAGATCGATACGCTGGACGAGATCCTCGCCCGCGTCCGTGCCGTGGACGTGGGCATGGAGCGGGAGATCGTCCTCATCGACGACTGCTCGAAGGACGGGACGCGGGAGAAGCTCCAGGGCATGACGGACCAGTCCGACCTGCGCATCCTGTTCCACGAGGTCAACCAGGGGAAGGGGGCGGCGCTGCGGACGGGCTTTGGGGCGGCGACGGGGGACGTGGTCCTCATCCAGGACGCCGATCTGGAGTACGACCCGCGCGAGTACCCCCGCCTGCTGAGCCCGATCCTGGAGGGCAAGGCGGACGTGGTCTTCGGGTCCCGCTTCGCCGGGGGCGAAAGCCACCGCGTCCTGTACTACTGGCACTGCGTGGCGAACCGGTTCCTCACGTGGCTGTCGAACTGCTTCACGAACATCAACCTCACCGACATGGAGGTCTGCTACAAGGTCTTCCGCCGGGAGGTGGTGAAGGCGATTCGGATCGAGGAGAACCGCTTCGGGTTCGAGCCCGAGATCACCGCCAAGGTCGCCCAGATGCGCTGCCGCATCTTCGAGGTGGGCATCTCCTACGCGGGGCGGACGTACGAGGAGGGCAAGAAGATCGGCTGGAAGGACGCCGTCCGCGCCGTCTGGTGCATCCTCAAGTACAACCTGCGGCGAAGGAAGCAGCCCCGCCTGCAATGCGGGCGTGAGGGCGGACAAGGTTAGAGGTTAGAGGTTAGAGGTTAGAGGGTAGAGGGCTTGCCTTCAGGGCCCGGGGAGGCGGGGTCATGCGTAGCCCAGCTTCCGCAGGTCGTGCTCCTCGAGCCCGAAGTGATGGCCCATCTCGTGCAGGAGCGTGATGCGGATCTGGCGCTTGAGCGCCTTGGGTCCGCACGGCCCCCCGCCGGCCGCCCGGACGATGCCCTCGCGGAAGATGGCCATGCGGTCGGGGAACACGCCCGAGTGCGTGACGCTGCGGTCCGTCAGCGGGATTCCCGTGTACAGCCCGCACAGGTCCCGGGGATGGCGGCAGCCGACCTCGTCCATCGTCGCCCGGTCCGGGCGGTCATCCACGATCAGCGGAACCTCCTCCAGCAGGTCGCGGAGGTGATCGGGCAACTCCTCGATCACCTCCTCCAGCAGGTCGTCAAAGTCGTCTCGCTCGCGCTGTCGCATGCGGGGATTGTACCGGAAGCGTCTCGACCCGTCAGCGCGCAGAGCATCTGCGCTTCGCTCCGCCGCCTGCACGCCCCACGCGCTGCGCCCCGTGTGTTCAGTCGGCCAGCTTGTCCCACACCCACTGCCCGGCGCGTTTGACGGCTCGGCCGGTGGTCTTGCCGGCCTCGGTGGTGGGTTCGGCGACCTTCTCCTTGAGGAACCCTCGCACGCCGTCCTTCTCCATCGCCGGGACGCCGATAGTCTGGAGGAAGGCGAGTTTCATGTCGGCCCAGGCGCGTTGGGCGGCGGTGGGGTCGTAGGCGGAACCCGCGGCCGGGTCGCTGCCGGCGGCGGGGTTGGTGAACGCGTGCACCGCCCCGCCGTAGGCGTTCATCTGCCAGTCGACCTTGGCGTCGTTCATCGCCTTCCAGAAATCCAGGACCTCCTGGGGGGGGACGTGGGGATCGGCCGCGCCGTGGAGGACGAGGACGAACCCGCGGATGTTGCGGGCGTCGCGAGGCTCGGGCGTGCCGAGCCCCCCGTGGAAACTGACGACGGCGTCGAGGGGAGCGGCGGCGCGGGCGAGTTCGAGGGCGACCGTGCCCCCGAAGCAGAACCCGATGGCGGCGAGGCTCTCGTCGTCGACCAGCGGGTGCGTGAGCAGCTTGTCCAGGGCGAGGATGGCGCGGCGGCGCATGAGGGCCCGATCGTCGCGGAGGGGCTTGGCGAGTTCGCCGGCGGCCTGGGGATCGGCGGCGGTGCGCCCGCCCCCGTACATGTCGGCCGCCAGCGCCACGTACCCCAACTCCGCCAACTGCCGCGCGCGGCCCTTGGCGTAGTCGTTGAGGCCCCACCACTCGTGGAACACCAGCACGCCCGGCCGCTTGCCGTCAAAGTCCGTGTCATAGGCCAGGTACCCCTCGAACGTCACGTCCCCCTCGCCGTAGCGCACGGTTTCGGTCCGCACTTCGGCGAGCGCGGCACCGGCGGCAAGCGCCAACGGGAGGATCCACGCGACGAGGACTGGAAACGACGGTACGTGGCGCATGGCGATCTCCTTCTGTCGGATGGTGCGCATCCACGGGTCATTGTAGGCGGAGACGTTCACGCCGCTTTCCGCTTGTCCGCGCCCTTGCCGCGGTCATGGACGATCTCCTCGATGCGGACGGCGTACTGGTCGGGCTCGATGGCCCGCCCGGCCAGTCGGGCGCGGACCTGGGTGAGTTCGGCCCCGAAGAACGTGATGACGGCGGCGTAGTAGACCCAGACGAGCATGGCGATGAGCGACCCCGCCGCCCCATAGCTGTCCGTGAAAGACGCGTTGGCGAGGTACAGCCCCACGAGGTACTTGCCGATTGCGAACAGGACGGCCGTCACGGTCGCCCCGAACCACACGTCCTTCCACTGCACGTTCACGTCGGGGAGGACCTTGAAGATGGCCGCGAAGAGGACGATGAAGACGAGCACTGACACCCCGAGGGTGACGAGGTTCCAGAGGGCCCCGCTGTCGGGCACGAGCACGCCGATCACCGTCGTCGCCACGAGGCTGATCAGGATCAGCAGGCCCACCCCGAGAACCAGGCTCATCGACAGCAGCCGCTTGCGGATCCAGTTCTTGATGCCCCCGCCCGGGGCGGCCTTGACGTCCCAGATGCGGTTGAGCCCCTTCTGCAGGGCGGCCACCACTCCGCTGGCGGAGAAGAGGATGACCACCAGGCTGATCGCCAGGGACCACCCGGCCTTGTTGAGCTTCTCCTCGCTGCGGGCGGTGATGCCCTCGATGGCCCCGCCGGCCTGGGAGCCGACGGCGGATTCGATGCTCTGGACCATGCGGTCCTGCGTGTCGGGCCCGAGGAACCCGGAGATGGCGATGAAGAGCAGCACCAGCGGTGCGAGCGAGAGGGCGGCGTAGTACGCGACCCCGGCGGCGCGGGCGGTGGCCTCGTCCTCGCTGAACTCCTTGAACGTCTGCTTGAACAGTTTCACGGTCCTGGCCATGGCGCATCTCCCCGGTTGCTTCCCCATCGGCCCGCGGCGGGCAACCGCCCACGGCGCTGCCCGCGAGGCCTCTGTGAAGGATTCTATGGCCGCCAGAAGGGCATTTGCACCGGGTGTACGACCGTATCTGCGCAATGTCACCGTTCACGGAACGGCCCCCGCGGGGTGCCACCCTCAAGCCGCGTGCTGTTCGCGGCTTGGGGGTGTTGAGCCCGCCACGCCGCA
>JAWLCQ010000218.1:0-7196 GCA_041687095.1 Phycisphaerae bacterium
GTCGGTCACGAACACGTCGCTACGTCCGTTGGCCGCGGCGGTGAAGGAAAGCCATCGCCCGGTCGGGTCCGCGATCGGGTGCGGGTGGGAATACTGGCCCGGCAGGGAGCCCCATTCGGTCGCGTGCAGGCAGATCGGCTCGATGCGCGGCCGCGCGGCCGGGTCGGCGAGGTCATAGTGCAGCCACTGCAGGCGTTCGGTGCTGAAGTCCCCATCCAGGATCAGGGCGGGCCTTGTGGCGTCCGGTGTGAGGTGGCCGTAGTGTCGTGCCTCCGGAAAGCACTGCTCCCAGAGGGTCCGCCCGTCGGTTCCGGCCAAGCCGATGTACACCCCGCCGCCCGGCAGGGGGCCATGATAGGCCATCGCCGGGCGGTCCCACAGCCACGCCTGGTGTGTCTGGAAGGGCCCGGGGTATTCGCGTTTCAGCGGCCGGGCCTTGCCGGACGGCACGTCCAGCAGCCAGATGCGGGGCGTAACCCCGTCGCTGCCGCACCAGTAGCCCGGCGGGAGATCGAGGTCGAAGTACAGCACGTCGCCATCCACTGGGCAGTACGCGCAGTGGGCGCTCTGGGCAGGGGCGTGTTCGTAGAGCACCTCGGCGGGTCCGCCTGCGATCGGCACGCGGACCAGCCGCAGACGGTGATCGGCAAACCCGCGGTAGCCGCGCGTGATAGGCCGGCCGATGCGGAGTTCCGGGTGCGAACTGCTCAGCGCGACGGCGACCCACTGCTCGTCGGGTGAGATGCAGGGAGCGCCGAAGATCCACTCCTCGCCGCAGTCGGCAAGGAGGTCGCGAGGCTCATACGTGTCCAGGCACACGGCCAGCAGGCGTCGCCGACAGGTGAAGACCGCCTGGCGGCTTGAGGGGGCAACGCAGAGGCGGTTGCCGCACAGGCCCCCGCCGTTCACGTCCGGGAACGTCAGCCCCATGCCGCGGTGGATATAGCTGCGGTCGCCGATCCCGTCCGCTCGCCAGAGGGCCGTCAGGTCGCCCGAGCAAACGTCCCCGCGGAGAACCCATGTCGCCCCTTCGCGGACGGAGACGAAGACGAGCGTCTCCCCGTCGGCGGTGAAGCCCGAGGCGGTGTGGTACGTCGGCGTCTGGTTGATCCTTCCGACGGACGTCATGCGCCGGATGGGCCGTCCAGTCAGGCGGTCCTCGTAGCGTTCGCTCTCGTTCCAGGTGTCGCCGACGTGCATCGGTTCCTCTCGCTGGGGGCCGTGGGGCGCCAAGCCCTCTATGTGTAGATCTCGATTCCGCCGCTGTCAAGCACCTGGATGGGCACCGGGATGGGCACCGGGATGGGCAGGAACCAGGCCGGGGTCCAGGCCGGCATTGACAGGGCGGAGCGCAAGGGGTAGGGTGCGGAGGCTTCAGGGGGGCAAGAACATTTGCGGCGACCGAGGCCGACTCGCCCTGCGCGGCCTGGCGCCACAACCAGCAGAGAGGACGACGACATGAGACCCTTGCGCATCATCGCCACCCTCGCGGCCTGGATCCCGGCTTTGTTCCTCCCGGCGTGTGCCGACGTCCCCGGCGCGCCGCACGCCGCAGGCGCCCGCGTCGAGCCCTCCGGCCACACCCGCCAGGTGCGGGCGCTGGCGTTCTCGCCGGACGGGGGGACGTTGATTTCGGGCGGCGAGGACAAGGCCGTTCGCCTATGGGACGTGGAGCGCGAGCGGTGGCGGGCCATGGCGAGCGGCCATGGGCTGGTGGTGTCGCACCTGGCGGCGGTGGGGGGGCGGCAGTTCGCCAGCGCGTCGTGGGACGGTACGGCAAGGCTGTGGGACCTCCGTAGCGGGCGGGAGGCCAAGCGTTTCGACGCGGGGGGCGATAGCCTCCACGCGTTGGCCGTGAGCCCCGACGGGACGCTGCTGGCGGCGGGGGGCAACCACCGCATGGTGACGGTGTGGGAGACCGCCAGCGGGCGGGCGGTGCGGCGGTGGTTGATGCGGGACGACCAGGCCCTGGAACTTCCCCCCGGGGAGGCCGTCGGCGGTGCCGAGGGCGACGAGGCCTCCCCGCCTTGGACACTGGCGGACCCGGTGGTCTCGGCGCTGGCGTTTGCGCCCGACGGGGCCATGCTGGCCATCGGCACGCGGCGCGGGGCGGTGCTGCTCCAGGACGTGCGCGGCGACGCGCCGGCCCGCACGCTTCACCACGGGGCCAACCCGGGACACATCCACTGGACCGCCTTCTCCGCCGACGGGACGCGGCTGTTCTCCGCCGGGCGGACCGTGCAGGTCTGGAACGCCGCCGACGGACGGTGGCTGCGCGACATCGAGACGCGCGGAACGGTTCGCGCTGCGGCCCTGGCCGGGGCGGCCGAGCGACTGGCCGTCTCCGACGGGAGGCACGTCGTGCTGCTGGACGCCGCGACCGGGGAGGAACTCCGCCGGTTCGAGAACGCCGGAAAAGACGCCGGCGCGCTGGCCCTGTCCCCCGACGGCGAACGACTGGCCGTGGGAACCCTGGCGGGGCGGATCACGCTGTGGAACGCCGCCGACGGGCAGCAACTCGCCGACGTGGCGCCCGCCGAGGCGCCAGCGCCCCCCGCACCCCCGGCGCCCCTGCCCGATGACGCCCGTCTGGCCGGGGCCCTGGCGCCCCAGCAGCGCCACGCCTGGACGCTCGACGCAGACACCGACGGCCTCCAGTGGCCCGACGCCCCCAACGAAGGCGGCGTGCGGTTCGCCGCGCAGGGGTCCGTCCGTCACATGGCCGGGCGGGACAGCCTGTGGCGGCCCTGGGGGGTCGGGACCAGGGCGTTCGACCTCACCTGGACAGTCACGCTGGATCACACCACGAGCAACAAGCACCTCCTGCAGGGGCTGTGCATGGGCATCGCCACCGCCCCGCCCGAGCGCATGGGCCCCGACGACGTGGCGGCCCTGGTGGCTTTGCACCTCAACGGCGTGTCCGCCGACGTTGTCCGCGGGGACCCCTACGCCCTGAGCCCCACCTACAACGACACAACCATGCGGCGGCTCGCGCGCGTCGTGCCCAGCGGGGAGGTGCCCGTGGTCGAATGGTCGCACGAGGCGCTGGGAACCATCGGGGCGGGCGAGTCCATCGAACTCCGCATCCGCCGCGACGCGCGGAACGTGCTGACCTTCAGCGCCTGGTGCCCGGCCGCGGGGCAATCGGAGACCGCCCCCTGGTGGTCGGCCCAATGGACGATCCCCGACGAGTTGGCCGGGGCCGAATTGAACTACCTGTTCATCAAGCGCATCCCGTCGCGAAGCGTCCATCTGGGCGAGCAGGTCTCCGGCAGCGAGGGGGCGCAGATGGCGGGGACGGTCGTCGATCTGCGGGCGGCGTTGCATCCGCCGGTCGTCACCGACGTGGCGTGGGACGCTCCCGTCTTGGGCAAGGGCGCGCGGGTGACCGTGCGCGGCCTGGGGTTCCGCGAGGGCCTGGCGGTCCGCGTCGGGGGCACGGCCGCCCCGGCCGTCGAGGTCGTCAGCGCCGAGGAACTCCGCGTGACGCTGCCGGACCTGCCGGGGAGCCGGCGCTACCCGCTGGTGGTCGAGCAGGCGGAGGGGCTCAGGGCGGGGGCGGCGACGCCGCTGCCCTACGGGCTCATCCTCGACAGCGTACATCCCCGCGAAGCGCCGCCCGAGGGCGGCGGGGTGGCGGAGTTGCGCGGGACGGGTTTCGCACGGAACACGCAGGTGTGGTTCGGTGAGGCCCAGGCCGAGATCGTCGAGCGGGTGAACCCCAACATGCTCCGCGTGCGCATCCCGTCCCACCCGCCGGGACCGGCCACCGTTACCGCCCGGGCCGGGCGCCACCACTTCGCCGGAGCCCCACGGTTCGGTTTCGGCCGCACCCCGACCCTGTGGGCGGGACCGATAGCCCTCGATGCGCTCCGCGCCAAGTACGCCGACCCCGCCTTCGCCCCCTACCGGACCCCGCTGGATCAGGCGATCGAATCGGCCCGCACTCAGCGGATCGAGCCCGGCACCTACAAGACCCACCAGCCGATCGACGCCCTGATGTGGGCGTGCGTCTACCGCGGCGAGGAGGCCGACCGCAAGCGGATGGCGGAGTGGATGGCCGCCGTCGTCGAGCAGGGCCCCCCGGACCGCTACCACCTGTTCCCCGCCGCCCGCGGGGTGGCCATGGCCTACGACGCGATCCGCGACGACCTCGACGACGCCCGGCGCGGAGCGATCGAGGACTACCTCCACGCCGCGCTCGATGCCTACCTCGAATTCACCCGCGCCCAGGTCTGGCACTTCGTCAACCACAGCAGCATGAACCCGCGCTCCAATGCCGCGGGCCTGATCGTGGCCTTGGCCCTGCGCGACACCCACCCCCACGCCGCCGAGGCCATCGGCCATGCGCGCCGGAACCTCGATGCCTACCTCACCACCACTTGGACCGAGCACGGCGGGTGCCTCGAAGGCATGCACCACGCCGTCACCGGGCTCTCGGACTACCTCCTCGCCGCCCACCTTCTGGCCCATGCCACCGGCGAACGGGCTCTGGTGGACCATCCCCGGCTGGCCAACGTCCGGCGGATGTACGAGGCCGCGATCTCCGGGCCCGCGTCCGCCTTCGCGTTCGGCGATTCCTCTTCGTCGCTCCGCGGATCGGACGTCTGCGCGGACCTGGGCTCGCGGCGAAACGACCCGCTGCTGCTGTGGCTGGCGGACGACATCGTCCGTCGCGGCTCGGGCAAGCAGGGCGACGAGCCGGCCGCCATGGGGGCGGCCCTGCTGTACCGCGGCCCCGCCGCGGCGCCGGCGGCCCCGCCGCCCCTGCCGACGCTCCGGACCCTGCCGCGTATCCAGTGGGCCGTGATGCGAAGCGAACCGGCCTTCGATGCCGCCCTCGTCGTCGGCGTCAAGGGCCAGGACGGGCCCTCGCACTACCACCGCCAGAGCGATCTGGGCGGATTCGCCCTCCGTGCGCGGGGCGACGAGCTGCTTCTCGATCCCGGCCGCTGGCGCACCGCCGCCGAGAACCACAGCGTGCCGCTCATCGACGGCAAGGGGCCCGGCCCGGTCGCGGGGTTCATCACCGACGCCTGGGAGGGCGGGCCCTGGCGGGCCATCGTCCTCGACGCCACCGACGCCTATCGCCCCTGGGTCGCCACCCGCGTGCGGCGCCACTTCGTCCAGTTCGGCACCGACGCCCTGATCATCCTCGACGACATCGTCCCCGCCGAGGGGACCGACGGGCGCATCGTCGCGCAGTTCCAGACCCGAAACCCCCAGTTGCGCCCCGAGGCCGCCGAGTTTCTCGCCGCCGGGCCCAACGCCCGCATGGCCATTCGCCTCTTCGGGCCCCCGCTGGAGCTGACGACCCAGGCCTACAACTGGCACGGCCAGACCTGGGACACCGTACGCGGCCACTACCTCGCCGACCCCGGCGTCCCGCTGGTGTCGGTCGTCACCTTTGCCCCCGCCGCCCCCGCCGCCCCCGCCGATGCCCCCGCCGACGCGCCCGAGCCCCTCCGCCCCGTCGTCACCCGCGACGGGGCCACCCTCTCGGTGGCGCTGGGCAAGGCCACCGCGACGTTCCGCCGCGGCGAGAACGGGTGGGCCTTTGCGCCCGACGGGGCCCCGATGCTGCAAAGCCCCGCGCCCCCGCGCCCCATCCCCGTCGCCCGCGCGGTCCGCACCGACGCCGCACCGACCATCGACGGCCGCCTGGATGACGACGCCTGGGCCGCCGCCCCCCCGGCCGGGCCGTTCTGGGGCGAGAACACCTGGAAGGCCCCCGCCGACCCGCAGACGGAGGTGCGTTTCCTCTGGGACGACGAGAACCTCTACGTCGCCATCCGCTGCCACGCCGAGGACCTGCAGGCCCTGACGACCCGCGCCCTGCACCCGTACCAGAACATGGACGGCGACGACCGCGTCACGCTGTTCGTCGATCCCGACCTGGCCCGCGCTCCGCACCGCTTCTTCGATCGCCGCATCAACGCCGCCGGCGTGATCGCCGGCGACACGCAACGCCACGGAGACATGGGCCACGGACCCATCCAGATGCGCATCGCACACGAGCCCGCCCCCGAAGAGCCCAAGGCCCCCCAAGCCAACGCCCAGGCCGAGAACCGCAAGGACGGCGGCGAAGCGAAGGCCCCCAAGGACGGCGGCGGATCCGAGAACCGCAAGGCCGGTGACCGCCCCAATGCGGCCTGGACGATCGAAATGGCCATTCCGTGGACCACGCTGATGAACAACCGTTGGGGGTCCGAGGGCGTGCGCGTCCCCGAGCCCGGCCGGCGGATGGGCCTCAACGTGATGCGCTACCGCCCCGGGCAACAGTCGTCATGGGCCTACACCCACAACTGGCCCCCCGTCGATCCCCACCGCTGGGGCGTCCTGCTGTTCGAGTGACCCGCGCGATCGCCGCGCGAGGCCGCCGACGCGCCCACCCTCGCGCGTGGGGGGCCTGCGGACCGTGCGGATCAGGAACACGCATGCCTCCCGCTTCCGGCCGCTAACCCCGGACGCGCTACTACCACGCGGACCTGCTGCGGCAGTTCGGGATGCGCTTCTACTGGCTGAACGTGAACGTCCCTGGATGCGCGACCCACGTACACGACCAGCTCGGACTGCCGGAGACCGACTGGGGCGGGCGATCGTCGGTCCTGGCGGCGGCGAGATTCGACGACGGGAGTCGGGTTCTGGTGTTCGGGCGCAACTCGCCCTCCAAGGGCTGGTACGACTGCCTGCACCTGCTGACGGAGGACAACCTGCAGGCCCTGTATGATTCCCGGCGGACGGCCATTCTCTACACGCACTGGACCGCGCATCCCTCGCGGCACTTCTCGGTGGAGGCGCTGCGCGGGCTGGAGCGGCTCGGCGAGCACTACCGCACCGGCCGCATCTGGGTCGCCCCGACGTCGCGGATCCTCACGCACGACCTCGTGCGGACCTTCATGGACTACCATGTCCGCGTGGAGGATGGGGTGCTTGTGATCAACATCCGCCACGTGAAGGCCCCGACCGGGGAGACGTTCGTCCCGACGGTCGAGGACCTGGAGGGGATCAGCTTCCGCCTGGGCTGGGAGGGCGAGGTCTGCCTGCGCGTCGCGGACGTCCGACTCGATCGAACGGCGTACGAGGTGCTGGAGGGCGACGGCTATCGAGTGGTGCGGGTCGCTCTGACCCCAATGCCCGGGGCGGACCCGCCGGCGTAGCCGGATCGGCGTCGTGCGGAAGCTTCCACCGCGCCG
>JAWLCQ010000219.1:0-7148 GCA_041687095.1 Phycisphaerae bacterium
CTCAATCTGTGCAATCTCATAATCTGCGTAATCCCCTTCTTCGGGGCCGTTTCTTCTCTTCACGCCTTCGCCGCTGTTTGCGAAGGCGTGAACGGCTACGAAAATCGAAAGCCGCCCCCCCGCGTTAGCGGAACGCCTCCGCCGGCCCGTACGGAGCGAGGGAGACGGTGATGTACGGGTTGATGGCCGCGTCGTTCTCGCGGTGGGCGAAGGCCCACATGCGCCGGCACATGTCGCGTTTGGCGGCGTCGTGCTCGGGGCGGTTGGCGAGGTTGACCATCTCGTGCGGGTCGTTGCGGAGGTCGTACAACTCGTCCTCATCAAACCCGTTGAAGACGTACTTCCAGTCCTTCGTCGTCACCGACCGCTGCGTGTAGTACAGCTCCACCCCGTTGCACTGCGTGTGGATCTCGTCCCGCCAGTCTGCGGGACGCTCGTCGCGGAGCAGCGGGACCAGCGAGCGGCCGGTGAGCGTGGGGTCGGGCGTGCAGCCGCACAGTTCGGTGAACGTCGGGCCGAAGTCCGCCAGCGAGACGAAGTCGCCCACCCGCCGCCCCGGATTGCGGATGCCCGCGGGCCAGCGCACCACGGCCGGGACGTGGTAGGCACCCCGGAACGCGGGGATGCCCTTGCAGAACAGCCCGTGATCCCCGCAGTAGTCCCCGTGGTCGGAGCAGTACAGCACGAGGGTGTTGTCCGCCTGCCCGGTGGCGTCGAGGGCCGCCAGGAGGCGTCCGAACTCGTCGTCGAGGTACGTGCACATCGCCCAGAAGTGGCGGATGGCCTCTCGGTACTCGCGCTCGGACATCTGGCCCCAGCGGGTGCGGCGGGTGCGCTGGTAGACGCGGGGCTTGTCGCCCATCTCATCGGCGAACGACTCCGGCAGGGGGACCTCGTCGAGGTCGTACATGTCCAGGTACTTCTGCGGGACGAAGTACGGGTCGTGCGGGAAGTTGCACCCGGCGTAGATGCACCAGGGCTTGCCGCTCTCGGCCGCCTGGGGCATGACTTCGATCGCCCGGTCGACGGTGTTGGAGTCGCCCGGGGTCCGCTCGCCCATGGACCCATAGGCGGTGTAGGTCCCGTACCCGGGGCGGAGGATCTGGGCCTCCTGGCGCTGGGCGGGGTCGCCTTCGCGGGCGATCTCCTCGTAGCGGCTCCACGGAACCCCGTGGTGGTCGCCCTTCTTGGAGCTGACGCCGATCTCATTCCACCCGCGGTCGGCGGGGCCCTCCTCGACGCTCACGTGCCACTTCCCGCCGTAGTAGAGCTGGTAGCCCTGCTCAGCGAGGTCCTGGGACCACATCCGCACCCCGTCCTTCACCCCGCGGGACAGGGCCATGTCGTTGCAGATGTTGTTCCACACGCCATGCCGCGTCGGGTACAGCCCCGTCATGAACGTCGCCCGCGACGGGCAGCAGTGCGGGGTCGGGCAGAAGGTCTCGGTGAAGGCCACGCCCTCGGCGCAGAGCTTGTCGAGGTTGGGGGTGATGCAGCGGTGCTCCGGCAGGACGGTGTCGCCCCGCTGGTGGTCGCTCATGAAGATCAGGATGTTCGGACGGTCCATTGTTCTTCCTCGCAGCAGGGATGCAGGGAACGGGGCAAGGTGAGAGGTGAGAGGTGAGAGGTTAGAGTGCTGACGCTCCAACGCGGCTGGCAGTTACCAGACCCGTGCACGCGCCCAGTCGCTGGTGTCCTGCACTCTCACCTCTAACCTCTCACCTCTAACCTTTTGTATCAGTAATTCTTGAGTATCCCGCAGGCGCTCCGCACGCGGTCCATGGTGGCCTCGGCCGTTGCCCGGGCCTTTCGGCCGCCTTCGGCGAGGATGTCCCGCATGGTGTCGGGGCTCGTCTCCAGTTCCGCGTAGCGCTCGCGGACGGGGGCGAAGCGTTCGTTGATCAGCTCGGCCAATCGCCCCTTCGCGTGTCCGTACCCGTACCCTCCCGCGCGGTACTGGGCGGCGATGTCCTGGGTCTCCTCGGGGTTCGCCAGGAGCTTGATCAGGGCGAAGACGTTGCACGCCTCGGGGTCCTTGGGGGCCTCCAGCGGCGTGGAGTCCGTCACGATCTGGGCGCAGCGCTTCTTGGTCTGCTTGTCGGTGGCGATGATCTCGATGGTGTTGTCGTAGCTCTTGGACATCTTCTGCCCGTCGAGACCGGGGACGACCGCCACCTCGGGGAGGATGTACGGTTCGGGCAGCACGAGCACGTCCTGCCCGTAGGCGGTGTTGAACTTCCCGGCCAGGTCGCGGGTGATCTCGATGTGCTGCTTCTGGTCCTGCCCGACGGGGACGAGGTTGGCGTCGTAGATGACGATGTCGGCGGCCTGGAGGACGGGGTAGTCGAACAGGCCCATGCTGGCGGAGATGCCCTTGGCGACCTTGTCCTTGTAGCTCGTCGCCTTCTCCATGAGGGAGACGGGGCAGACGGTGTTGAGCATCCAGCACAGTTCGGTGACCTGGGGCACGTCGCTTTGGAGGAAGATCGTGCACTTCGCGGGGTCGAGCCCGAGGGCGACGTACATCATCGCCACGTGCAGCGACGCCTCCGCCAGCCGCTCGCGGTCGTTCATGCTCGTGAGGGCGTGGTAGTTGGCGACGAAGTAGTAGCAGTCATGCCCTTCCTCGAAGAGCCTCACGTACTGCCGCAGCGCACCGAAATAGTTCCCGATGTGCAGGCGTCCCGACGGTTGCGTTCCACTGAGTATTCGCATGCGACGAATGTAGCGCCCCAGGGCAGGGTTGGCAAGAGGGCTTTCGCCATTCCGCAATCCGCAATTCCCTGCCCCCCCACCCATTCCGTACAATAGGGGGATTCTCCCCATCGTGGGACACGGGAGCCGTATCGAATGCGAATCATCGTGCCAATCAAGCAGGTCCCCGAGACCAACGCCGTCCGCATGGACGAAACGACCGGGACCATGATCCGCGAGGGCGTCGAGGCCATCGTCAACCCCCTCGACCTCTACGCCATCGAATCCGCCCTGCTCCTCCGCGAGCAGCAGCCCCAGGGCGAGTGCGAGGTCGTCTGCCTCTCCATGGGACCCCCCAAGGCCGCCTCCGCCCTCCGCGAAGCCGTCGCCATGGGCGCCGACTCCGCCCTCCTCCTCTCCGACAAGGCCTTCGCCGGGTCCGACACCTGGGCGACGAGCTACGTCCTGGCGGCCGCCATCCGCAAGCTCGCCCCCTTCGACCTCGTCATCTGCGGGGAGCGTGCGACGGACGGGGACACCGGGCAGGTCGGGCCCGGAATCGCCGCGTTCCTCGACCTGCCCGTCCTCACCTACGTCGGGCGAATCGACGCGGTGGGCGGCGGGGTCTGCCGCGTCCACCGCCTCGTCGAGGACGGGCACGAGATCCTCGAAGCGGACCTGCCGGCCGTCCTGACCGTCGTCAAGGAGGTCGCCGCTCCCCGCCTGCCCACCCTCCGGGGCAAGCAGCGAGCCCGGCGGATGGACGTGCCCGCCTGGGCCGCCGCCGACCTCGACGTCGAGCCCGACAAGCTCGGGCTCAAGGGCTCCCCCACCCGCGTCGTCAAGATCTTCCGCCCCAAGGTCGCCCGCCAGTGCCGCAAACTCCAGCCCATGGACGAACCGTCGCTCCATGCGGCCGTCGATGAGCTTGTGGACTTCCTCCAGCGGAAGGAGCTGATATGATGGCCCCCGCGAACCTCCACGACTACCAGGGCGTCTGGATCCTCGCCGAGCAGTCCGACGGCCGCGTGCAGCGAATCAGCCACGAGCTGCTCACCCGCGGGCGCGAACTGGCGGACCAGCGCGGTGCGGAACTGTCGGCCGTGCTGATCGGCTGCGACGTGGACGAGGGCGACCTGCGGGACCTTATCGCCCGCGGGGCCGACCGCGTGATCGTCATGGAGCACGCGAAGCTCGCCCACTTCCTCGTCGAACCCTACGCCCGCTGCCTGCTGCAACTCATCCGCGAGCGCAAGCCCGAGATCCTCATCGCCGGGGCCACCTCCACCGGGCGGACGCTCATGCCCTACGTCGCGATCCTCGCCGATGCGGGCCTGACGGCCGACTGCACCGTGCTGGACATCGAACCCGAAACGGGCAATCTGCTGCAGACCCGCCCCGCCATCGGGGGGAACATCCTGGCGACGATCAAGACGCCCGCGCACCGCCCGCAGATGGCGACGGTGCGCCCGCGCTCGACCCGCCCCGCCGCCCGCACCGAGGGCCGCACGGGCGCCATCGAACGCCTGCAGGCCCCCGAGGAGCTGCTGGGCTCGCGGGTGCGGCGGGTCGGCTTCGAGCCCGAAACCGAGACCCAGCCCCTCCAGGACGCCGACACCGTCCTCGCTGTCGGGCGTGGGATCAAACGGGCGGACAACCTGCCCGCGGTGCAGCGGCTGGCAAAGGCGCTGGGGGCCGCCCTGGGAGCGACGCGGGACGTCGTGGACCGTGGGTGGCTGTCGTACCCGCACCAGATCGGCCTCAGCGGCAAGACCGTCACGCCCAAGCTCTACGTCGGCGTGGGGCTCTCGGGCACCATCCAGCACATGGCGGGCATGCAGACGTCGGAAACCATCGTCGCCATCAACCGCGACCCCGAGGCGTCCATCTTCCGCATCGCGGACTTCGGGATCGTCGCGAGTCTCTTCGACGTCCTCCCGGTGCTGACGGAGCGGGTGGAGAGCATTCGGAGACAGCAGGAATGAAGGAACCCCTCGTCATCTTCGTCGAACCGCTCCGCTGGCTGGGCGTGCCCTGGGGGGAGTGCTGCATCCGCATGGGCCTGCGGGACGCGGGGTACACGGGGCGGTTTTTGTTCTGGCGGTGGCATGCGACGTGGCGGGGGTGGCTGCTGCTGCCCGCCATCGCGGACCACGGGCTGCTGCTGCGGCAGGCCCAGCGGCTGGCGGGGTTCATCACGCGGCGGCGGCGGAGGCGAGTGGACGGGCCGATCTACGTCGTCAGCTTCTCGGCCGGGTGCTACGTCACCGTCAAGGCCCTGGCGCAGTTGGACGATGATATCGTCCTCGACGGGGCGGCCATGCTGGCCGGGGCGTTCTCCCGCAAGGTGGACCTCACGCCCGTCCGCAAGCACCTCAAGCGGCCACTGGTGGTGACGTCGAGCATCCTGGACTGCTTCGTGATCGGGTTGGGGACGACGCTGGTGGGCACGGCCGACCGGCGATTCCGCCCGTCGGTGGGCATGATCGGGGTGGACCCCAAGTACGAGCGCGAGGGCGTGGTGCACTCGATCCGCTGGCGCCCGGAGATGATGCCCTCGGGCAACCTGGGCGATCACTTCACCGCGTCGGCCCGCGGGTTCACGGCCGAGTGGGTGAGCCCGGCGCTGTTCGGAGAAGACGGGCCGCCGCAGGGGGAGACTGGCGGCGATACGTAAGGATCTGAACGATGGATAAGTACGAGATCATCATCTACTGGAGCGCCGAAGACGACGCGTTCATCGCTGAAGTGCCCGAACTCGCCGGATGCGTCGCGCATGGCGACAGTCACGAAGATGCGCTCAGGAATGTACGCACCGCGATGGACCTCTGGATCCAGACCGCGAAGGAGTTCGGGGACCCCGTTCCCAAGCCCAAGGGCAGACGACTGATGTTCGCCTGACGGATCCAGCGAACGCGTCGGGGGCCGACACAACAGACGCCCAATGGACAAGCCCGGTTCCGGACGGTGAAGGAGTCCGGAACCGGGCTTGTCTTTTGGCGGTCTCCCCGCATCCGCCAGGGCCGCCGCAAAGCCCGGTGCGCCGAGCGCCATGGGTTCGCAGAACCCGCGTTACGCCGCGGGCTCGTGCGAGCACGGCTGCAAACAGCGCAGCCGTGGCACCCGTGATTCCGAGTCTGCGATGGCCCTGCCGCATCCGCCGCCTGGTGGGCGGCGGATGCGGGGAAACGAGGTCAACTCAGCTTGACTAGGGCCTTCATGAGCGTCCGGTTGTGGACGGCGTCGAAGGCCTGGTTGATGTCGGCGAGATCGAAGGGCTTGTCGAGGTCCAGCCACAGCCCCGCGTCGAGCTTGCCCTGCTGCATGAACTCGACGACGCGGGTGTGGGCCTCGGCCTCGTCGTAGCCGGGGAACGCCCAACTCCAGGGGTTGGGGCCCAGCCGCGGGTTGATCCCGTACCCGTGGAACTCGTCGATGCCGTACGTCGTGAACACCCCGCCCGGGCGGAGGCAGCCCAGGAGGGGGTCGGCCCCGTGGTTCTTGCCGACGGCGTCGATGAGGAAGTCGTACCCGCCGGGAGCGCCCGCGCGGAGCTTGCCCACGGGGTCCTCGCCCTTGTAGTCGGCGTAGGCGGTGGTCCCGGCGCGCTCGAACAGGTCCTTCCGGGCGCCCGAGCCCAGCACGCCCACGGCCGACGCACCCAGGTTCCGCGCGTGGGCCACGAACGCCAGCCCGTTCCCGCCCGACCCGATCACCAGCACCTTCGCGCCTTCCTTCACGCCCAGGCGGGTGACGAAGCTCAGCGTCTCACGCCACGTGATGATCATCGTCGCCGCCCGCGGATCCATGTCCGACGGGATCACCTGGTTGACGGTCGTGCCCTGCCACTCGGTCTGCGGCCGCTCATCGGCGACCATGGCGCGGTGGTCGGTGGCGACGCCCAGTTCGGCGAACCCGCCCCACTGCGAGTGCACGCTGCCGTCGGCGGCGGCGGGGGCGCCCACGCGGGTGATCACGTCGCCTTCCTTCAGGTAACGGACCTTGGGCCCGAGCTGGATGACCTGCCCGACGCTCTCATGGCCGAGGATCGTGGGGTACTTCACGCCCCAGGGGAAGCGGTTGTGGATGATGTGCTGGTCCGTGCCCGTGCAGGTGGCCCCGTAGAGCATGCGGCAGAGCACCTGGTAGTCGCCGATCTGCGGGTCGGGGACCTCGCGGACCGTCAGCACGCCGGGGGATTCGACAATGGCAGCCTTCATCGTCCGGCCCCCCCGATGGGACGGGCGTCGGGCGACCAGAACGGCAGGCCGAACGCTTCCTCGTAGGGGCGGAACGGGACCATGGCATGGATCTCGTCGAGGCGCTTCATGACCTCGGCGGGCAGGGGGCCCTTCTCGACGGCGGCGACGTTGGACTCGACCTCCTCCTGCGACCGCGCGCCCATGAGCGTGCAGGAGATGTCCGGGTTGGAGATCACCCAGCGGATGGCGACC
>JAWLCQ010000220.1:0-7146 GCA_041687095.1 Phycisphaerae bacterium
GCATGCTGTTTGCGGCTTGGGGGTGTTGAGCCTGCCAGACCGAAGCACCCCCAAGCGGCAAACAACGCCGCTTGAGGGTGGCACCCCGTGAACGGTTACGGGTTTTCCAAACGGGGACGGGCGCCGCTGCCGTTGTGCGGCGCCCGTCCCCGGGTTCGCGCCAGGCCCCCCCGAGCCGACCGCCTCCCCCCGCCGAGCCCGTCGGCGGTTGCGAGGCCGGGGTCGCGAGGCTGCCTTTTTCGCGGGTCGCTTCGCGGAAAGGGGCTTGCAAAACGGGGGGAGGATCGGCAAAATGGTAGGTCTGCAAGGCGGCGTAGCTCAGTTGGCAGAGCAAGGGACTCATAAGCCCTGGGTCACTGGTTCAAGTCCAGTCGCCGCCAGTTCGAATCGAGGCCCCGCGTTCGGCGGGGCCGTGCGGGAAAGGGGGCGGGCCGGTCGGTTTTTGCTTGACCCGTATTCCCGTGGCGGCTATAGGGTTCACTGCCCGACAGATATGTGTCGATGTATTAACAAGGAGAACCTGTGATGACGAATTCGCTCACGCTTCTTGGGGCCATTGGTGAGTACCTCAACCTGTGGATCCAGCTTCCCCTGCTGCTCATCCTGATCGCCATCATCGTCTTCTGGGTGATGTACCGGCGCAAGAACATGTAGTTCGCACCCTTCGCACGGGCCCGCGCGTGCCCTTCGGACGTGCGGGCCCGTGCGACAGGGGGCTCTTCGTACCGCAGGATTCTCCGCCTGGATGGGTGATCGGCCGGACGGAGTCAAGTATATAGATGGATCGGTCCCCAACCGCAGGCCAGGCCGCGACCAGTGTCGGCCCGCCCCGTCGAGGAGGAGATATGGCCCGACAGGATACCAGCGTACCCGCCATGGCGCAGATGTTCCGCATCCTCAGCGACGAGACGCGCCTCCGCGTCCTCATGACGCTCCAGGAGCACGGGGAGCTGAACGTCAGCGAACTGTGCAAACGCCTCCAGGTCCCCCAGCCCACCGTCTCCCACCACCTGGGCATCCTCCGCATGGGCGAACTGGTCGTCAACCGCCGCAACGGCAAAGAGATCTTCTACTCCCTCAACGACCTCAAGGACCACAAGTACGCCCGTGCCGTGAAGTCCTTCGTCAAGCCCGGCCGGGCCATCCAGTTCGGGACCGTCATGCTGGGCATGAGCGAGGGGTAGAGGGAATTTGGGATTGCGGATTGCGGATTTCGGATTTGGCTGACGCCCCCTTCAAAGTCCCTCCGCGAATGCACCGCACATCCCCGCAGAATCCCGCGGTACTGCAACGGACGCCAACTGGCAAGCCCCTGTGGAGTCGATCGCGAGACTCCACAGGGGCTTGCCAGTTGGCGTCCTCTGATAGAAAGGGCGCTCGCAACTCGATGGGGACCCGGAAGGCGGCGTCAGCCAAATCCGAAATCCGCAATCCGAAATCCGCAATCCCCGAAGGGGTCACACGTCGAGGTTCTTGACCTCCAGGGCGTGCTCCTCGATGAAGGCGCGGCGCATCTCGACGTTGTCGCCCATGAGGAGGGTGAACATCCGCTCGGCCTCCTCGGCCTCGTCGGCGCGGACGCGGAGGAGGATGCGGCGTTCGGGGTCCATGGTGGTTTCCCAGAGCTGGTCGGCGTTCATCTCGCCCAGGCCCTTGAACCGCTTGATCTCGATCCCGCGCGACCCGATCTTCCGCACCCCGGGGGCGATGTCCGCGATGTTGTCGACCTCCAGGGGCTCGTCCTCGTTGATGAGGACGTACTTGGAGGGGGCCTGCTCGCCGGTGACGGACTCCTCGCGGACGAGGAAGTAGTCCTCGGTGCTGAGCCCGAGCTTGCGGATCTTGGCGAACAGCCGCTCGATGTCCTTGACCTCGTGGAGTTCCGCCCGCTTCTGGAGGCGGTGGGCGCTCCCGTTGCCGGCGGCCTTGGGCGCGCCCTCCTCATCCAGCTCCGCCTCCCCGGTGAACTCGGTGATGCGGGCCTCATAGTCCTCCACGCCGTGGCAGTAGAGGTTGTGCCCGTCGACGAGGATCCAGTGCGTGGGCAGCCGCCCCTCCTCGTTCCGCCGGGCCATGAGTTCCTCGAAGTTCAACCCGCGGCGCTCGACGATGCGGACCTTCTCGTTGAGCTGCTGGAGGATGTCGACGAGTTCCTCGAGCTTGGCGCCCTTGAACTCCAGAACCGCCGCCGGCGCCCCCTCCCCGCTCCCCCCGCGGACCTGCAGGACCGTCCCGTCCAGCCCGAGCTTGGTGAGCGACTGGCGCATGGCGCCTTCGTCCAGGACGTACTCCTTGTGCTTCCGCCGCGTGACGAGGTACAGCGGGGGCTGGGCGATGAAGATCCGCCCCGCCCCGATGAGGGGCTTCATGTGGCGGAAGAAGAACGTCAGCAGCAGCGTGCGGATGTGCGACCCGTCGACGTCGGCGTCGGTCATGATGATGACCTTGCCGTAGCGGAGCTTCTCGAGGTTGAAGTCGTCGTCCCCGATCCCGCAGCCCAGGGCGGAGATGATCGTCTGGATCTCCTCGTAGTTGAGGATCCGGTCCAGGCGGGCCTTCTCGACGTTGAGGATCTTCCCGCGGAGGGGGAGGATGGCCTGGGTGGCGGAGTTGCGGCCCTGCTTGGCGGGCCCCCCGGCCGAGTCGCCCTCGACGAGGAACAGCTCGGTGGAGTGCACGTCCTTGGAGCGGCAGTCGGCGAGCTTGCCCGGGAGCGACCCGCTGGACAGGGCGCCCTTGCGGCGGGTGAGGTCGCGGGCCTTGCGGGCCGCCTCGCGGGCCTGCATGGCCTGCAGGCCCTTCTGGGTGATCCGCTTGGCGTCGGCGGGGTGCTCCTCCAGCCACGCCGCCAACTGCTCGTTCACCGCCTGCGTCACAAAGCTCTCGACCTCGCTGTTGCCCAGCTTGGTCTTGGTCTGGCCCTCGAACTGCGGCTCGGGGACCTTGACGGAGATGACGGCCGTCAGGCCCTCCCGCAGGTCGTCCCCGCTGGGGGCGTTCGAGCCGTTCTTCAGGATGTTGGCGTTGCGGGCGTAGGCGTTGAGCGTGCGGGTGAGGGCGCTGCGGAACCCCGACAGGTGCGTCCCGCCCTCGACGGTGTTGATGTTGTTGGCGAAGGTGAAGACGGTCTCGTTGTACCCGTCGTTGTACTGCAGGACGATGTCCACGACGAGCTTGCTCTCGGGGTCTTCCTTCGAGATCGGGATGGGCCGGCAGAACGTGGTCTTGCCCTCGTTGATGTGCTCCACGAAGGCGATGAGGCCCTTCTTGTACTGGAAGGTCTCCTCGCGGTCGTTCCGCTCATCCTTGAAGTGGATGCACACGCCCTCGTTCAGGTAGGCCAGCTCGCGGAGGCGCTGCACCAGGACCTCGCACCGGAAGCCCGTGTCGGGGAAGATCTCCGGGTCGGGGCGGAAGGCGACCTTCGTCCCGGTCCGCTTGCGCTGCCCGATGATCTTGGGCTCGCCCTTCTTCTTGCCCCGCTCGAACTCCATGAAGTAGACGTTCCCGTCGCGGCAGACCTCGACCTCCAGCCACTCGCTCAGGGCGTTGACGACCGACGCGCCCACCCCGTGCAGACCCCCGGACACCTTGTACGTGTCGTGGTCGAACTTCCCGCCCGCGTGCAGGTGGCAGAACACCACCTCCAGCGTCGAGACGTTCTCCGTGGGGTGCAGGCCCACCGGGATGCCCACCCCGTCGTCGGTGATGCTCACCGAATCGTCCGGGTGCACCGTGACGGAGATGTTGCTGCACCGCCCGGCCATGGCCTCGTCGATGGCGTTGTCCACGATCTCCCACACCAGGTGGTGCAGGCCGCGCTGCGTCGTGTCCCCGATGTACATGCCCGGGCGCTTCCGCACCGCCTCCAGGCCGCGCAGCACGCGGATCTTGCTCTCGTCGTACACCGATGCGCCCGTAGGCTTCTGCATATCCATCTCGGCCGTTTCCTTGGCCATGTCGTCACTCCAGTTCGCCCCCACGGGTCACACTCGATTCGGGAAATCCACCGCACAGAACCCCCAACGGGCGGCAGGACGCATTATCCCAGATTCCCAGGGCAAATGCCAGCGAAAACACGGGGACACACGGGGAAATGTGCCAGCGCAACCCCTTGAACCGCCATGGGTAACGGCCACTCCGCCCCCGGCGTCTGCCCCGACTCAAACGCTCGGCCGCCTCTAGACGCCCGCCCCGCCCCACGCGTCTGCGCCGCCTCACCTCCCGCCCCGCGGGCCGCCCGCCCCCCCGCCTCCTGCGCCGGGGGTCTCCTGACCCCCGGCGTCCGGGAGGGGTGAGGGGCGCCTCCGCGGCAGCGTGGTTGGAGCGCCCCCATCGCGGCGGCGGCCGCCGCGACCGAAGCGCCGCCATTACGCTGTCGCGGAACCATTCCGCTCGTTCCGGGACGTTGGGGGTCAGGAGACCCCCAACGCACGCGCTCAGGCCGTCGCACGCGCGCCACCTCCCGCGCTTGGGCGTCGCACGCGCTTGAGGCGTCCCACGCGCTTGGGGCGTCGCACGGCTGGATATGGGACGGTCGCCGGTGCGCGTCCCGCCCTACCTGCCAACGGCGCCTCTCCGCACCGCGTACTTCCCTTGGGCCTTCCGAGGCTCTATGCTTATGGACATGCCAATCTACACCCGACAGGGCGACGGGGGCTTCACCAGCGGCGCCGACGGTACGCCCCGGCGGAAGGACGACCCCGTCTGCGAGGCCCTCGGGGCCGTCGATGAACTCAACGCCCACATCGGCCTCTGCGCCCAACGCGCCCGCACCGACGGCGCCGACGCGCTGGGCGAGGTCCTCCAGACCGTCCAGAACGACCTGTTCGCCGTCGGAGCCGTCCTCGCCGACCCCGACCACGCCGACCAGCGCGCCGCCCTCCTCCGCCCCTCCGCCGTCACCGACCTCGAACACCGCATCGACGAACTCTGGAACGCCCTGCCCCCCCTCACCGCCTTCATCCTGCCCGGGGGCTGCGAACTCGCCTGCCGCCTGCACGTCGCCCGCACCGTCTCCCGCCGCGCCGAACGCCGCATCGTCGCCCTCGCCGACGTGCAGCCCCGCGTGTGCCCCACCGTCGTGCAGTACGTCAACCGCCTGAGCGACCTGCTCTTCGCGGCCGCCCGCTCGGCCAATGCCCACGCGAAGCGCCAAGACACCCCCTGGAGCCACCCCCGCCCATGACCGACCTCGCCCTGCCGTACCTCACCGCCGCCCTGCCCGGAACCGGCGGGGAGATCCGCTGCCACCTCGAGGACTTCCGCGTCGAGGAACTGCCCCTCTACGACCCCAGCGGGGAGGGCACGCACGTCTACTTCCGCATCGAGAAACGCGGCGTGTCCACGCCCATGGCCATCGATCGCATCGCCCGCTACATGGGCGTCAGGCCCACCGACATCGGCCTCGCGGGGCTCAAGGACGCCCGCGCCGTCACCACCCAGACGCTCTCGCTGGAGCACGTGGACCCCGACCAGATCGAGGCCTACACCGACGCCCAGATCCGCATCCTGTGGACGAACCGCCACACCAACAAGCTCCGCCCCGGGCACCTGGCGGGCAACCGCTTCACCATCCGCCTCCGCGACGCCGCCGCCGAAGCCTTCGAGCGGGCCCAGGCGGTGATGAACGTCCTGGTCCGCCGCGGGGTCCCGAACTACTTCGGGGAGCAGCGCTTCGGGGCGCGCGGCGACACGGCCCGACTGGGCGAGGCCCTGCTGCGGGATGACCCCCCGGAGTTTCTGGCCCTGTTCCTGGGCCGCTCGCAGCCCGACGACCCGCCCGACTGCAAGGCCGCCCGCGACGCCTTCGACGCCGGCTTCTTCGACCGCGCCATGCAGCGCTGGCCGCGCCACTACGCCAACGAACGCCGCGCCCTCGCCGCCTTCAAACGCTCCAAGCGCCCCGGGCCCGCCATCGCCGCCGTCGACAAGCGCATGCGCCGCCTCTACATCTCCGCCTTCCAGAGCGAATTGTTCAACGAGGTCCTCACCCAGCGGATCCAGGAGATCGACACCGTCCTGGCGGGCGATTTGGCGCAGAAGACCGACAGCGGGGGCGTCTTCCGCGTCGAGGACGAGTCCGTCGACCAGCCCCGGGCGGCCGCCTTCGAGATCAGCCCCACCGGCCCGCTCATCGGCCCGCGCTGCAACCTGCCCGGAGGGCGGGGCGGGGAGGTCGAACGGGCCGTGCTCGCCGCCCACGGGATCAGCGAGGCCGGGGAGTTCCCCCGGGTCGGGCCGCTCAAGGTCAAGGGCGGCCGGCGGGCCCTGCGCTTCCGCGTCACCGACCCCGCCGTCGACGTCGGGCATGACGAGTACGGGCCCTACCTGGAGGTCCGCTTCGTCGCCCCCAGCGGCTGCTACGCCACCGTCGCCCTCCGCGAGATCATGAAAGCCGAACCCCTGCCCTCCGCCCCCGACACCGAGGACGCCGCCCCCGACGAGAGCGAGGCGGGAGAGTAGGACCGGAGAACCGGGAACCAGGAGCCGGGAACCAGGAACCAGGAACCGGGCTTGCCACGTCCGTAGCCGAAGGCGAAGACGGGAACCGGGAACCAGGAACCAAAGCCCTGAGCGAGCGCCGCGAGTCGAAGGGCAGGAGCCGGGAACCGGGAGCCAGGGACCAGGAAAAGGGGACGGGCTCCGGAGCGGCACGTCGTTCGCCGCGCAGGTGCCTGTCCCCTTTTCCGAAGCGCAGGCAAGCCAAGAACCGGGAGCCGGGAGCCAAGAACCGGGAGCCGGGAGCCAGCGGCCAGGGAACCAGCTTGCCCTGCGCAGCCTTGGCAGCGCAAGGGAACCAGGAACCGAAGCCCTGAGCGAGCGCCGCGAGTCGAAGGGCAGGAACCGGCCACCGGCCGTCAACCCCTCTCCCCTGGGGGCTGTCTCTTTATCACATTGTTCCCGCTCGTTCCCGCCCCCGCTGGGCTTGCTCGAAGCGTTCCCGCCCCCTCCCGGGCTTGCCCCGGGGGAGCGAAGGTCGGGCCAGCTACTCGCGACGCCTTCTTCCTTCTGTTTCTTCTTCTTCCGCCCCCCCTGGGCTTGCCCCAGGGGAGCGAGGGTCGGGACAGCTACCTCCGCCTTCAACGCTGCTCGGCCCGCCGTAGCTGTCCCGACCTTCGCTCCACCCGGACGAGCCGGGCGGGG
>JAWLCQ010000221.1:0-7142 GCA_041687095.1 Phycisphaerae bacterium
TCAAGCCGCATGCTGTTTGCGGCTTGGGGGTGTTGCGCCTGCCACGCCGTAGCACCCCCAAGCGGCAAACAGCGCCGCTTGAGGGTGGCACCCCGTGAAGGTTACCAATCCTCAATCCGCAATCGACCGCGTCCTTTGCCGGAATTCCTGCTGCACGCAGCGGTCACCGCTTCGGGGTACGGAGGATGGATTCGATCCCCGCGAGGGTGGTTTCCTCGAGGAGGTCGGCGGCGAGGCGGGAGGCCTGGGGGAGGTCGATCTCCCCGATGAGCCGCCGCAGGGCGGGGATGTACTGGGGGTCCACGCTGAGCGACCGCACGCCGATGCCGATGAGGAAGGGCACGTACTGCTCCTGCTGCGCCATCTCCCCGCAGACGGAGATGTCGCGCTGGTGGCGGAGGCAGGCGTCGGCGAGGCGTTTGAGGGCTCGCAGGACGGCGGGGTGGTGGGGGGTGAAGTACTTGGCGACGCGCTCGTTGGTGCGGTCGACGGCGAGGAGGAACTGGATGAGGTCGTTGGTCCCGACGGAGAAGAAGTCGACCTCGCGGGCGAGGGCGTCGGCGACTTCGACGGCGGCGGGGACTTCGAGCATGATCCCGACGGAGGGATGGGCGTGGTGGGGGAGCCCCTCGCTCCGCAGGGCCTCGATGCACTCGTTGAGGGTGCGGCGGGCGTCGCGGATGTCCTCGACGGAGGAGATGAGCGGGAACATGATCCGCGGGGCGGGGTGCTCGGCGGCGGCGCGGAGCATGGCGCGGAGCTGCTGGCGGAAGACGTCGCGGTGGCGGAAGGAGAAGCGGATGGACCGCAGCCCCATGGCCGGGTTCTCCTCCCCGCCCTCCTCGTAGTACGACAGGAGCTTGTCGCTGCCGACGTCGAGGGTGCGGAAGGTGACGGGGCGGTCGGGGACGGCGTCGAGGAGGCGGCGGTAGACGAGGTACTGCTCCTCCTCGGAGGGCAGGACGGTGCGGACGAGGAAGGGGAACTCGCTGCGGTAGAGCCCGACGCCCTCGGACCCGACGCGGCGGGCGGTGTCGAGGTCGGCGAGGAGGTTGATGTTGGCCAGCAGGCGGATGCGCGTCCCGTCGCGGGTGAGGGTGTTGGCGGTGAGGTCGGCGGGGAGGGTCTCGACCTGCTGGTGGGCGGCGAGGCGGGAGCGGTAGCGGTCGAGGACGTCGGGGGAGGGCTGGATGACGACGTGCCCGGCGTCGGCGTCGAGGAGCAGGGGGGTCCCGTCGGGGACCTCCAGCAGGTGGGGGTCGTCGGCGATGAGCAGGGGCAGGTGCAGGGAGCGGGCGAGGATGGCGACGTGGGACGCCGCCCCCCCGGTGATGACGATGGCCCCGCGGACGTTGGCGGAGGCGAGCTTGAGGATGTCGGAGGGGTAGAGCGTGCGGGCGATGACGACGCAGTCCTCGCGGACGAGCCCGTCGTCCCCGCCCCCGGTGAGGTTGTGCAGGAGGCGGCGGACGAGGTCCTCGACGTCGTGGGCCTTCTCGCGCATGTACGCGTGGGTGCTGGCGGCGAAGAGGTCCACGTAGTGGTGGCCCAGGGCGAGGAGGGCCTCTGGGGGGTTCACGCCCTCGGCGATCCGCTTCTCGATCTCCCCGGTGAACGCCGGGTCCTTGAGCATCATCAGGTGCGCGTCGAAGATCATCGACGCCATCTCCGGCAGGCGGGTCTCGAAGGCCTTCTGCATCTCCTCCAGTTGCCGCCCCGTTTCCGTCACGGCCCCCCGGAAGTCGTCCAGCGTGTAGGTTTCGAGGAAGCAGCGGGTGGAGAACAGCCAGTGCCCGTGGGCGGTGTCGGTGACGGCCGCCGGGCCCAGGGCGACGCCCCGCGAGGCGGCCCGCCCGCGAACGAGCGAGGGCAGGGCGGTCCGCGGGGCCGCGTCGACGCCCTGCGCCCGCGTCCGCAGGGCCAGGACGGTGCGGGCGTTCTCGATGGCCCCGGCGAGTTGGGAGGCGATGGCGGTGAGGGCGGCGGCGTCGGAGTCGGTGAAGCCCATTCGCTGCTCGCGCTGCACCACCAGCACGCCCAGGCGCTCCACGCCCTTGAGGATGGGGACGGCGAGGAAGGACTCGTAGGGCTCCTCGTTGATCCCCCCGAACCCCTTGAAGTTGGGGTTGGCGGAGGCGTGGTCCTCGCGGATCGGGCGCAGCTCGCGGAGCGACAGGCCCGTGAGCCCCTCGGACGCCTTCATGCGGACGCGGGAGACCGAGTCCGGGTGCAGGCCGCAGTTCGCCCGCAACGCCAGCTCGTCCGCTTGCTCCTCGTAAAGGTAGATCGAGCACACCGCCGAGGCCATGTGCTCGGCGACCATCTGGACGACCTGGGTGAGGAACGACTCGATGTCGCTGCTGCCCGCTAAGCGCGCGGTCAGCTCCCCCACGTCGCACAGCAGGCCAAGATGATCGCGGTTCGGGGAACGCACGGTTCGATACTCCATCCGAAGGCCCAGGAGGGTCCTGCGTCGCTCCACGATAGGCGCTGCAGACCCGAGCCCACCAGAGCATACCGCAACGGGTCCGAGCGCACCAGACGGTGTTGGTTCTGTACGAAACGGTTTCGGTCGTTACAATCACTCGGAAGGCGTGCGTTCACTGCGGTTTCGGAACCCATGGCCAGGACGGCGGAGGCTCGGGCCCGAGCATGAACCGAAAACAGAATCCCAGTCTTCTCTGCGTTCTCAGTGTGCTCTGCTGCGTGCGGTGCGGCGGGGTCATGGCGGACGACGCCCCCTCAAGGAGCCCGGAAATGACCACCTGGAATGTCTGCGCCGAAGGCGAACAAAGCGACGCCAGCACCGCCCTGCAGCGGGCACTCGCCGAAGCCCGCGCCCTGGAGCCCGGGCACGAGCGGGAGATCCTCCTGGCGGGAGGGACGTACTACCTCGACGAGCCCCTCACCCTCACGCCCGACGACTCCAACCTGACGCTCCGCGCCGCCGCCGGCGCGGAGGCGATCCTCTGCGGGGGGCGGGCGATCCACGACTGGCGGGCGGAGGACGACGGGACGTGGTCCGCCCCCGTGCCCCAGGCGAAGGACGGGACGTGGGACTTCCGCGCCCTGGTCGTCAACGGCCGCCTCGCCCCGCGCGCCCGCCTGCCCGAGGAGGGCTTCTTCGAGCACGAGAGCACCTTCGACGTCCGCTGGATGTCCACCACGGGCGGGGGGTGGCAGCGCAAGCCCACCGAGGCCGAGCTGACCACCATGGTCTACTGCCCGGGCGACCTGGGGGAGTGGCTCGACCCCGACAACGCCGAGATCACCGTCTACCACATGTGGGACGAGTCCATGGTGGGCGTCAAGGCCATCGACCACGCGGCGCGGACCGTCACCTTCTCCACCCCCGCCGGCCACCCGCCGGGGGCGTTCGGCGTGAAGAAGTACGAGGTCTGGAACGTCCGCCAGGGCCTCACCCGCCCGGGCCAGTGGTTCCTCGACCGCACGGGCGGGCGCGTGGTCTACCGGCCGCTCGAGGGCGAGGAACTCGCCCGCGTCCGCGCCGTCGCCCCCGTCACCGAGAGCGTCGTCCGCATCCGGGGCACGGAGGACCGCCCGGTGGCGAACGTCACGCTCCGCGGGCTGACCCTCACCGTGACGAACACGCCCCTGGTGGCCGGGGGCTTCGGGGCCGGCCGGTTCGCCGGGGCCCTGGACCTCGAACACACCCGCGACGTGCGCCTGGAGCGCCTCGACATCCGCTCCGTCGCCGGACAGGGCCTCAAGGCCGCCCGGTCCACCGGGCTCGTCGTCGCCCACTGCCGCATCTCCCAGACCGGGGCGTGCGGGATCTCCGCCAACGCGATCGAGGACGGGCTCCTCCGCGACTCCCGCATCCACGACACCGGCCTGCTCTACCCCTCCGCCCCGGGCGTGCGGTGGAGCGGGAAGCGCAACCGCGTCGAGCACAACGAGGTCCGCGACACGTCCTACAGCGGCATCATCTCCTCGGGCGAGTCCAACACCTTCGAGGCCAACCGCATCTCCCGCGTCATGAAGGTCCTCCACGACGGGGCCGCCATCTACGTCACCTTCTGCAAGGGCATGGTCCTGCGCGGCAACTGGGTGAGCGACATCGTGGACACCGGCGGGTACGGGGCGAGCGCGTACTACCTCGACGAGCAGGCCGAGGACTGCCTCGTCGAGGACAACCTCTCCGTCGGGGTCGTCCGCCCGAGCCACAACCACATGGCCCGCAACAACGTCATCCGCCACAACGTGTTCCTCAGCGACGAGAACCTGCTCATCACGCTGATGAAGTGCGAGGGGTTCCGCTTCGAGCACAACGTGCTCGTCGCCCGCAAGGCCGTCCAGATCACCGGCACCGACGCCATCGCCGACACGCCCAACAACGTGCTGTTCTCCCGCAAGGGCCAGTACCAGGGGGGGGCGTTCGACGGCAAGCACATGGGGCAGGCGGCGCCCCTGGAGGTCGGGGAGGGAACGGTGTTCAGCGACCCCATGCTGGTGCGGGACGGCGAGGGGATTGGCTGGATCCGCTACCGCCCGGACTCGCCCGTCGGGGAGGCGGGCATCCGCCCCCTCGACGTCCGCA
The DNA here is from genome assembly GCA_041687095.1 of Phycisphaerae bacterium. Lineage (GTDB taxonomy): Bacteria > Planctomycetota > Phycisphaerae > SM23-33 > SM23-33 > JAWLCQ01. Next base: position 4,562 of record JAWLCQ010000221.1, read on the forward strand.
CCGCCGGACCCCGCGAACCGAAACCCGAATGACGCCCGGGCGCACGCACCCAGGAAGGCAGCCCATGGACGAGACGCTCAAGCAACGCCTCATCGAAGCCCAGCGGAACGAGATCACCGAGTACCACGTCTACACCCGCCTGGCGGCGTCGCGGAAGGACCTCGCCGTCCGCTCCGTGCTCGAGCGCATCGGCAACGAGGAGCGCGGGCACTACGAGTTCTGGGCCCGGCACACGGGAGAGCATCCCGGGCCCCGCCGCAGACGGGTCTGGTGGTACGTGCTGCTGGGGCGGATCTTCGGGGTCGTCTTCAGCATGCGGCTGATGGAGAAGAGCGAGGAGCGCGCCGAGGCCAACTACGACGACATCGCCCGCCACATCCCCGACGCCCAACGCATCGCCCGCGAGGAGAAGCAGCACGAGGAGACCCTGCTGGGCCTGATCGATGAGGAACACCTCCGCTACGTCGGGTCCGTCGTGCTGGGGCTCAACGACGCCCTCGTCGAACTCACCGGGGCCCTGGCGGGAATGACCCTCGCACTTGGCAAAACCGACCTCATCGCCCCCATCGGGCTCATCACCGGCCTCGCGGCCGCCATGTCCATGGCCGCCTCCGAGTACCTCTCCACCAAGGCCGACGAGGGCGGCCGCAAGACCCCGGGCAAGGCGGCCGTCTACACCGGGGTCGCCTACTTCTTCACCGTCCTGCTGCTGATCCTCCCGTTCCTGCTGCTCTCGCAGCCGATCGTCGCCCTGGGCCTGACGGTCCTGGGGGCGATGAGCGTGATCGCGGTGTTCACCTACTACATCTCCGTCGCCCGCGACATGCCCTTCTGGCGCCGCTTCACGGAGATGGCGGGCCTGTCCCTCAGCGTGGCGGCGGTGAGCTTCGGAATCGGGTACGTCGTCCGCGTGCTGTTTGGCGTGGACGTGTGACCTGGTGCTCTGTCAGGACGGAATCGATGGGTTGGGCGCCACCCTCAAGCCGCATGCTTCTCGCGGCTTGGGGGTGCGTGGGGCGGACACCCCCAAGCGGCTGAACAGCGCCGCTTGAGGGTGGCACCCAACGGAGGATTTTGGACAAGTCACTAATGCTCCAGGCCGCTCGGGTCCTGCAGCGACCCCGGGTTGTCCCGCAGGACAAGATTGCTGTGCCCGCCTCGGTCGACGATCAGTTCGGCCATCGCCGCGTGGCACAGGGCGTTGGCGGCGATGACGGAGTCGGTGAGCCTCTCCAGGATCATCGCGCAGCGGGGGTGGGCGTCGGGGGAGCGCGGTCCCGTCTTGCCCGCCACCATCGCGTTGCCCGTCACTGTCAGCCCGCGGACGTTCCCCAGCCGCAGGTGGCAGCTCTCGTCGGGGCGGTTCGCGCACTCGCGCCCGCTGCGGCGGAAGGTGTTGCCCGTGATGCTGATGCAGTGGTGCGACCGCCCGTCGATCCAGATCGCGGGCCCGAAGCACTCGTCGAAGAAGTTGCCCGTGATCTGCAGATTGTCGCTGTACTCGGGGCCGATGCGGATGCCCCCGCCGTGGTTCCACTCGATGCGGTTGCCCGTGATCGTGCTCGCGGCCAGCAGGTCCCCGTGGAGCCCGAACCGCCCGTTGCCCGCGAAGATGTTGTCCAGGATCCACGCGTCGTAGCTGCCCGACGCGTCGAGCCCGTCGAGCGTGTTCCTGTGGAAGAAGCAGTGCCGCACGTGCCACGCCCACGCCTCCGTCAGCCGCACGCCCGAGCCGCTGAAGTCGGTGAAGTGGCAGTTGTCGAGCATGACGTCGCCCTCCTCGCTCCGCCCCCCGTCGGTGCGGCGGGCGCAGTGGTGGACGAGCCCGTGCATGCCCTCGCCCATCTTCAGCCCGTCGAGCGTGAGCCCCGCCACCCGCACGCCGACGGCGTGGTTGGCGTCGAGGACGCAGGGCTGGTCCGCGCGGACGGGCGAGAGGACCGTCCCGCCCTTGCGGCGGTAGCTCCAGGTGGAGTGCCCCAGGAGCGTGCTGTTGTCGCGGGTCTGGAGCACGTCGGTGCGGTAGTGCCCGGGCGGGAAGAAGAGCACCCCGTCGGCGGGGGGGAGGGCGGCGAGGGCGGAGCGGAGGGCGGCCGTGTCGTCGGTGGCCCCGTCCCCGACGGCCCCGAAGTCCCGGACGTTCAGCGTGGCGGCGTACAGCATGGTTCTCTCATTTGGTTTCGGTGATCGGTGCGCGGGAGGCGGTCGCTGCGCCTCGCCCGCGTGAAGGGCGGGAGGGTATCCGGGAAGGCAGGCGCGGGCAAGGGGCTGCCGGGAGAAAACCGTCAGGCCGCGAAGTCGGCGAGTTGGAGGTACTCGATCCCCGGGACGGGGGGCAGGTCGCGGTCGTTGGTGACGAAGGCGGTCGCCCCGGCGTCGAGGGCGGTGGCGACGTGGATGGCGTCGGCGGTCGAGAATCGATGCTCCGCCCGCAGGGCGGCCGCGCGGTCCGCAAGCTCGCAGGTGAGGGGGATCCAGCAAAGGCTAGAGCGCTTTGCACTTGGGTCTAGCGCCACCACAACATGTTGTGTAGGCTTGCTGCCGGCGAAAGGAGAACGGCATGGAAGCCTACTCGATGGAC
>JAWLCQ010000222.1:0-7053 GCA_041687095.1 Phycisphaerae bacterium
AGAGGTGGCCCACCGGCCGCGACCACAGGGCCGCAGGCGTGCACGCCGCTCAGGGCGTGCGGCCCGGGCGGGATCGGACGCCTTGGTAGTCGGAGGCCCGAGCCTGGTCGCGTCCCGCGTCCTGCGGTGGCAAGAGAGAACCGGGGGAGAGAAGAGGGGGATGCCGTTGCGGGGCGAACGCGCCGCCCGCCGCCATCGCCCCGCCCGCTCCCCCCGGTGCGGGCGGTGGCGACAGTACGGCAGCGGTCTCCTCGCCCGGGCCGATGGGCGCCGGGCGGAGGGAGCCGTTGGCGGGTTCCGGAGCGTGGCGTCCCCAGCGCCCCTCGGCGGACCGGTCGCTGCTGTCGCGCTTCGAGGGCTGAGGGTCTGCGGCGGTCATTCCGGACTCCCGCGTTACGGTTCGTTCGCGGCGTGGCGGGCGGCGGCGCCCGCCACGCGTATAGTCAAATGTTAGCATGTGAATGCGAGTGTTCTATAGGGACGCCGGCCGGTTCGGCCGTGGGGGGACAGGCCCGGGTCGGGTGATCGGGCATCGGGCGAGGAGGCGGCGCCCCCCGACAAAGCCGCCCGCCCAGGCCCGTCTGCACGGGTCCGGGCGGGCGGGAGCATTGCGTGACATCCGCTTCCGGCGGCGTCTCGCGTTTTCGCCCGGGGGCCTCCCAGGGCCGGGCGCCTCGTCCCCACAGCATGACGAAGGGCTTCCCGGGGCAGGGCCCCGGGGTCGCTGTCAGATCGACGCTTGCCGATCAGTTCATAGTAGAAGCCGCACCCGCCACCCTCCAATCGGGCCTGGCACAGGAAGTTGCGTGTGAAATGCCCCGACCCTCGCCTCTGCATTCTCCCCAGGGTCCCGCCGGGAGAGTCCCCAGCACAGGGGGGGTTGGTCTCCGAAGCCCCAGACCGTACAATCCGGGGATGCACTGGAGAAGCGGCGGCAGGAAGGCCATCCTGATCCTTGCGGCGGCGATGGCCGGCGCGGGGGCGGGCTGTCGGGCCCAGACGGAACCGGCCCCCCCCCCGACCCGCGTGCTCGACGCGTGGGTCGCCTCCGACATGGCCGTCCTCACCCAGCACTCGCCCCGCCGCGACGACCCGCTGATCTACCGCTCCGCGACGCAGACCGTCGAACTCTTCGCCGGGGCCCATGAGACCGTGGGCTTCCAGGTTGTCGCCAGCGCGCAGGGCGGGGCGGCCAAAGGCGTGGGGCTGGAATGGACCGACCTCCAGTGCCGCACCGGTTCCCGCATCCCCGCCGGGGCGGTGCGGGCCTGGCGCATGGTGCCCGCCCGGGCCACCGACGTGCCCGCCTGGACGCTGCTGCACTCGCCCGAGCCTCCCGACTCCCTTGGCGGCTACGACGCGCTGGTGCCCCTCGACGCCCCGGGCGCCCCCCAGCCGTACGGCCTCCAGGACGGTCAGCGGGTGGCGTTCTGGGTGGATATCGCCGTCCCTCGCACCGCCACGCCCGGGGACTATGAGGGCCGCCTCCGCCTCACCGCCGGATCGGCGAGGGCGTGGGAGGTCACGCTTCGCCTGCGGGTCTACGACTTCGTCCTCCCCGACACCCCGCCGTTTCCCGTGCTGGGCGCGTTCGACCACCGCGAACTCTTCGCGGCCATGCTGGTCCGGGGCGGCCAGCCCTTCGTGCCCGTTCGCCTGGACCCCGCCGATCCTCTCGTCCGCCGCGGGCTGGACATCCAGCGGCACCTCATGCGGACTGCCCGCGAGCACCGCGTGGACCTCTTCGACACGGGGGTGCGGCCGTTGCTGAAACGCGACCGCACCGGGACGGTCCGCCTCGACTGGTCCGACTACGACCACGCCGTCTCGCCCTACCTTCGCGGGACCGCTTTCGAGGACCAGCTCCCCGTCCCCGCGTGGCCCTCCCCGGTGACGAGCGCGTGGCCCGACCCGGCGGACTACGGAGGGGCGGAGAGCGAGCGCTACCTGGAGACCGTGCGGGAGGTCGCGCGGCAGTCGGCGGCGCATTTTGGTGCGATGGAGGGCGGGGATCGGGTGTTCCTCGACCCGCACCGCCCCTCCCGTCCCGACGCGTACGCGGAGTTCCTGCGCCTGGTGCGTCCCATCCGCCAAGCGGACCCGAACACCCCGCTCCTTGCCCGCCTCCCGCACGCCGCCCCGCCCCAGAGCGACCGGGCCGTCCCGAGCGAGTTCGCCGCCCTGGTGCAGGGGACGGCCCCGGCGGGGGAGTGGTTCGATCCCGCGGGGGTGCAGGCAAATCCGCAGGGCATCGCGGGGGCGTGGCTGTGCCCCGGTGACCCGCCGTACGCCCCGTCGCTGCACATGCGGTCGAGCCCGGCGGACCTGCGGGCCCTGGCGTGGCTGTCGGAGCGATACCACGCCACGGGCCTGCTTATGTCCGACGTGCTGGGCTGGAACCCCGCCGCCCTCGGGCGCCCCGCAAACGCCGCCACCCGCGCAGGGGGGGAGGGCGATGCGGCAGGGGGGCTGTTCTACCCCGGGGGGGCGGTGGGCATCGAGGGCGTGCTGCCGTCGGTGCGGCTTAAGCGGCTGCGGCGGGGGGTGCAGGATATGTCGTACGTGCAGATTCTTCGCCGCAACGGCCGCCCGCACGAGGCCGACCACATCGTCCGCGCGATGGTGCGGTACGGTGGGCTGGCGGCGGGGGGGGAGCGGTATCTGGACCCGCGGCTGGACGGATGGGTGCAGGACGGGGAGGCGTGGGAGCAGGCGCGGCGGCTGCTGGCGGACGAGATCGTGCTGGCCCTGCGCGGGGAGGAGGCCACCGCGAACGAGCGGTTCGCGCAGGAGATGGCGTGGCGGGTGTTCGAGGACAAGGTCTCGGGCCTCGCCATCGAGCGCGTCCGCACCCGCATGGTCCCGCTCGCCCCCACACAGCCGCACGCCGCCACGCGCTATCGCACGGAGATCGTGCTGGAACTGTGCAACCAGCGCAACCGCGACATGCCGCTGGCCATCCGCATCGCCCAGGTCCCCCCCGGCTGGTCCCTCCCCCTCGGGCACACCCTGGCGTCCCTGGGCCCGCGCGGGCGGACCGACGTCACCCTCGCCGCCGAAGGGGGCATCCTCCCTCCCGGGCCCGACGGCCGCCTGCCCTTCACGCTCGCGATGGCCGAGCCCGGGGGCGAGGAGCGGTCGCTGGGGGTCGAAGTGCCCTTCGTGCTCGCCCCCGCCACCGACCGCGCCCTGCGGATCGATGGCGACCTGGCGGACTGGCCGGTGCGGTTCGGCAGCGGCGTGGGAGCGTTCCGCGTCGTGGGCGTCCGCGGGCAGCGGGGCGAGAGGGCGCGGCAGGGCACGACGGCGATGCTCCTGCGAGACGCCGCCAACCTGTACATCGGTGTCCGCTGCCAGTCGCCCGCCCGGTCGCGGCCGACGGCGAGGCGGGACAACCGCGTCGAGTACCGCTCGCTGCTGCCGTGGGGCGAGGACCTGGTGGTGGTGCTGCTCGATCCCGCCCGCGCCGCCGCCGGCCCGCAGGACCTGTACCACCTGGTGATCAAGCCCAACGGCGTGCTGATCGCCGAACGCGGCGTGCGGAGCGACCCGCCGCTGGGGCCCGTCCGCCCCTGGGCTCCCGGGGCCGTCCTCGCCGTCCGCGAGGAGCCCGGCGGCTGGTCGGCCGAACTGGCCATCCCGCTGGCGGCCTTTGGGGACGCGGGGCGCGAGGAACTGTGGGGCCTCAACATCCTCCGCGCCGGGGCCGATCCGCCCGAGGTGTCGAGCTGGTCCGGGGCCGTCCGCAGCCTCTATCCGCCCGCCACGCTGGGCACGCTCTGGCTGCCCCCGACCCAACCGACCACCGCCCCCGCCGCGCCCCCGCCCGAGATCGTCCCCCCCGCGGAGCTGCTGAACACCTGGAGCGGGCAGTGATCGGAGAATCGAAATGGAGGACGCTCCCCGCCAGGCCACAGCCGAGCCCGTCCCCGTTCCGACGCCTCGCGGGCGAACCGCCGGATCGACCGTCCCCGTCCCCCGCAAGGCCGCAGGACCCAACGGCCGCGGGGCCGGAAACGCTTGCGTTTTGCCGTGGCGGCCGCTACACAACGACCGTAGAAACCACCAAGGAGACTCACCGTGGGAACGAAAATCGGCTGGGCCATCGCCATCTTCCTCGTCCTCGGCATTGCCGCTATCGTCGTCGTCAAAGTCGCCATCCCCGCCGCCACGCCTCCGACCAATGAGACGCTGCGGCGGGGGTTCATGAGCAAGGTCGAGGTCGGCAAGCCCCTCACCCTTGTCCTCGACGCCGAGCCCACCGCCCCCGGCAACGCGGCCGACGACTACGTCAAGGCCGTCGCCGTCTACACCGACAACGCCGACGCCATCAAGGCCGCCATGGCCGATGACGTCCGCCTGAAGATCTTCAGCGACACCAGCGTCCTGCCGCAGTCCACCGTCGAGGTGCTCAACGCCCTCCGCACCCACGTCGCCGCCGGGGCGAAGAAGAAGGAGATGCGCTACTCCTTCGAGTACGGGCCCAAGGAGTTCCTCGTGGGGTCGCGCTGGCAGCCCGGGGTCGACCTCCACGGCGTGTGGAAGGGCATGGAACTCCTGTGGCTCTACCACCTCGGCCGCAAGGAGTACGACCAGGCCATCGACATCCTGCAGGAGGCCCTCATCCTCGGCAAGCACATGACGGACGAGCGCGTGCATGCGGACATGCTCGCCCGCGGGCTGCAGATCCAACGCGACGCCGCCAACAAGCTCTTCGCCACCTACCAGCAGCGGGACCCCCAGGCCTACGCGCAGCAGATGAACGCGGCGAACGAGTACTTCACCGCCGCCCAGTCCGCCGCCGCCACCGCCAATGAGAAGATCAACGTCATCTGGCGGGCCAAGCCCAACCCCGGGGACCTCTTCAACATCATCGAGAACGACGAGGACCGCAGCTACAAGGTCCTCGCCACGCTCACGCTGGGGCTCGTCCGCTACACGCACAAGTCCCGCCCCGGGGACCAGCGGGTCGTCGCCAAGCTCATCGAGCAGCATGCGGGCGGGAGCGACCCGTTCCTTGCCTCCGCCGCCAAGGCCGCCAAGAACCTCTCCGAGGATGAGTTCCTCTACGAGATCTCCGGGCGGTAGGCGCTTGTTCCGAGCGGTTCGACACGTGGCAGCCAACGCCCGCCGACGGTGTCCGGCGGGTGGTGCGGGAATCCGATGAACGCAATCCCGTCGCACGAGGCCCTCTCCCCCTCCCCGCTCCCCGGGGCGGGGAGCCCATCGACCCCCACCTGCAGGGCGGTCGTGCGCACTCTGTCCGGCGGCGGTGGGGACGGCCGCCCCGTCGAGCGCCGCGCCGCCGCCAACGGGGCCGATGGACGCAAAGTCCCTCCGCCTCCCGCGCCGCCGTCCCTCGCCGCCGTCATTGACCTCGCTCTGCACCTGCGCGAACCGGCGATTCTGGAGTCGTCGGCGTGGCACGCGGAGCTTGGCCGCCGCACCCTCATCGCCGCCGAGCCCCTGCGGGTCCTCACGCTCCGCGAGGGCGTGCTGACGCGCTCGTGCCCCCACGCCCCCGACATCGTCCTCGCCCGCGGGGAGGATGCGGAGATCTGGGCGGCCATTGAGTCGGAATTGACGGCCGTGCGGTGCGAGCCCTGCCCCCTCGCCGGTCCCTACCTGCCCGGGTGGATCGGGTACGTGGGCTATGAGGTGGGGCGGCACATTGAGCGTCTGCCCGCGAGGGCGGGGCGGGACACGGCCCTGCCGGACCTGCGGCTGGCGCTGTACGACGCGCTGCTCGTCCACGACTCCGCCGACGGGGCGTGGCGATGCGTGGAGCTGGACTTTGCCGAGCCCCCGCCCGGTGCCGGGCAGGCGGGCGAACGGCTGCGGCGGACGCTGGAGCAGGCGAGCGAGGCCCCGGGCCTCGCATCGCCTCCGTCGGCCGAAGCGCACGCCCGCCCCCTCGCCCCCGCGCAGTCCAACTTCCGCCCCGACGCCTACCGCGCCGCCGTCGCGCGGTGCGTCGAGTACATCGCGGCCGGCGATATCTTTCAGGTCAACCTCTCGCAGCGGTTCACCGTCCATCCCGCCCCGCCCCCGCAGGCCATCTACCGCGCCCTGCGAACGCGGAACCCCGCGTGGTACGCCGCCTTCCTCCAGTGGGACGCGGACGGGCGCTCCTGCGCCCTGTGCTCGTCCTCGCCCGAGCTGTTCCTCCGCGTCCGCGGGGACCACGTCCTCACGCGGCCGATCAAGGGCACGCGCGGCCGCTGCGGCGACCCCGCCCTCGACGCCGCCGCCGCCGCCGAACTGCTCGCCTCCCCCAAGGACAACGCCGAACTCGCCATGATCATCGACCTGCTGCGGAACGACCTGGGCAAGGTCTGCCGCTTCTCCTCCGTCCGCGTCACCGACGCCCGCCGCCTGGAAACCCACCCCACGGTGTACCACCTCGTCGGGACCGTCGAGGGGCGGCTGCGCCAGGGCGTGGGCCCCGTCGAGCTGCTGCGGGCGACCTTCCCGGGCGGGTCGATCACCGGGGCCCCGAAGATCCGCGCGATGCAGATCATCGACGAACTCGAACCCGTCGCCCGCGGGGTCTACACGGGGTCCATCGGCATATTGGGGGCCGACGGGTCCGCCGAGTGGAACATCGCCATCCGCACCGTCGTCTGCGACGGGGACACCGCGTACGTGCAGGCGGGGGGCGGCATTGTCGCGGACAGCGATCCGCAGCTCGAGTACGAGGAAACCCTCCACAAGGCCCGCGCCCTCCTCGAGGCCATCGCCGCCGCCATGGCGCGGTGATTCATCCGCGTTCCACTCAATTCTCGGGTGGGTGCCGTGGTGTGCGGAGGCCTGAAAGGCCGGCGCAACCACGTCCGTAACCATTCACGCTTCCCAGGCAAGAACAGGAATCTGAAGAAACAGCCGGAGAGAGCGGGATTACACGGATTTCAAGATTACGCAGATGAGACAGAAGAGCCATGTCCTTCTCTTCAATCTGTACTGCTAACCATTCATTTCTTCTCCTGTGAAGAAGATTTTCATGCGGCTGCAAGTAGTTTGGCGATATCGGCTTGCCCGGCGGCGAGCAGAGCG
>JAWLCQ010000223.1:0-7045 GCA_041687095.1 Phycisphaerae bacterium
TGCGGCGTGGCGGGCTCAACACCCCCAAGCCGCGAACAGCACGCGGCTTGAGGGTGGCACCCCGCGGGGGCCGTTCCGTGAACGGTGACATTGCGCAGACACGGTCGTGCACCCGGGAAATCCGCAAGGGTTGACAGACAGGGCCATCTGTGCCACCATGCTGACGGCGCCGCGGGCGCGGCGCGGGCCCGAACCGTTGGAGACCCCGCCGTACCAGCGAATGCCCAACGCGAAACTCGCCACCTCACCGGAAAGGCAGGCCACCATGACTCGTGGACACAAGCTTCTCGTCGGCGTCCTCTCGCTCACCGCCCTCGCCCTCGTCCTCACCCCCGGGTGCAAGGAGAAGGCCCCCGACGGGACCGAGGTCATCACGCTCCACTACAGCATCTTCTTCCCGCCCCCCCACGTGCAGACCCAGACCGCCGAGGCCTGGGCCCGCGAGATCGAGAAGCGGACCGACGGGAAGGTGCAGATCAAGGTCTACCCCGGGGGGACGCTCACCAAGGCCGACGCCTGCTACGACGGGGTCGTCAAGGGCGTCAGCGACATCGGGATGAGCTGCTTCGCCTACTCCCGCGGACGCTTCCCGCTGCTGGAGGGGCTCGACCTGCCCCTGGGGTATCCCGACGGGAAGACCGCCTCCCGCATCGCCAATGACATGGTCCTCAAGTACAACCCCCAGGAAGTCCAGGACGTCCACGTGCTGTACGTGCATGCGCACGGGCCCGGCATCCTCGCCAGCAAGAAGCCCGTCCGCACCCTCGGCGACCTCAGCGGCATGAAGGTCCGCGCCACGGGCCTGTCCAGCAAGGTCGCCACCTCCCTGGGCGCCACCCCCGTCGCCATGCCCCAGCCGGACACCTACGAGGCCCTCCAGAAGGGCGTCGTCGACGCCACCCTCTGCCCCGTCGAGACCCTCAAGGGCTGGAAGCAGGGCGAGGTCATCGAGTCCGTCACCGACTCGTCCGTCATCGGGTACACCACCAGCATGTTCGTCGTCATGAACCAGGCCAAGTGGGACGCCCTGCCCCCCGACATCCAGAAGGTCTTTACCGAGGTCAGCAACGAGTGGGTGGACAAGCACGGAACCGCCTGGGACCAGGCCGACGCCGAGGGCCGCGAGTTCATCGCCGAGCGCAACCGCCCGGTCATCACGCTGAGCGACGACGAGAAGGCCCAGTGGAAGGCGGCCGTCCAGCCGATCCTCGAGGACTACCTCAAGGCCGCCGGGGAGCGTCAGCTCCCCGCCGCCGCGTTCCTCCAGGAAGTCCAGGAGCGGCTGGCCCAGTAGGCACGACAGGAGCAAGGACGTGGCGGAACACAACGGCAGCGCGGGCGGGAACCCGCAGGCGACCGCGGGGGCGCCCGCCCGACTGACGGGCGCGGTGCGCTCCGCCTTCGCCTCCCCCCCGGGGGCGGGGCCCGTCACCGCCGCCATCCGCATCCTCGTCCTCGCCCTGGCCGTCCTCGGGGGGCTGAGCCTGCTGGGCATGACGCTGATCACCTGCCTCGACGTCGTCCTCCGCGTGCTCGGGCGCCCGCTCGTGGGCGCGTACGACCTCGTCGGGGCCCTGGCGGTCCTCACCATCGGCGGCGCCCTGCCCTACACCACCGCCCTCAAGGGGCACGTGTCGGTGGAGTTCTTCCTGCACAAGCTCTCGCGGCCCTGGCGGCGGGGGGTGACGGCCGTCGCGGACGTGCTGATCCTGGCGCTGGTGGCGGTGCTGGCGTGGGAGTGCGTGGACTACGGGATCGGGCTTCGCCAGCGCGGCGAGGTCAGCCCGACGCTCCAGATGCCCCTCTTCTGGATGCCCTGGGCCATCACCGCCTCGGCGGGCGTCACCGCCCTGGTGCTGGTGCACGGCCTCCTCCGCCCCAACCGGGAACTGGTGAAACCGTGAACCTCGATCCGCAGATCGTCGGACTGCTCGGGTTCGTGGTGCTCCTGGTGCTGCTGGTGAGCGGGATGCCCGTGGCCTTTGCGATGGCGCTGGTGGGCGTGGTGGGGTTCGCGCTCCTCCGAAGCCCCGAAGCGGCGATGAGCCTGCTGGCGATCGACTTTTACGACACGCTCTCCCGCCAGTCGTTCACGGTGATCCCGCTGTTCGTGCTGATGGGGCAGGTGGCGTTCCACGCCGGGATCAGCCGGCGGCTGTTCGCGACGGCGTACACGTGGATGGGCGCCCTCCCGGGCGGGTTGGCCATGGCGACGGTGGGGGCGTGCACCGCCTTCGGGGCGATCTGCGGGTCGGGCCCGGCGACGTCGGCGACGATGGCGGCGGTGGCCCTGCCGGAGATGAAGCGCTACAAGTACGACATGGCCCTGGCGACGGGGACGGTGGCGTCGGGGGGGACGCTGGGAATGATGATCCCGCCCAGCGTGGTCTTCATCTGCTACGCGATCCTCACGCAGGAGTCCGTGGGCGACCTGTTCCTCGCGGGCGTCCTGCCCGGGCTCGTCACCGGGGGGCTGTTCTGCCTCGCCATCTACGCCCTCTGCGCCCGCCGCCCCGCGATGGGACCCGCCGGTCCGCGCACGACGATCGGGCAGAAATTCGCCGCCCTCACCGGGGCGGGCGAGACGCTCGTGCTCTTCGCCGCCGTCATCGGCGGGATGTTCGTGGGCTTCTTCACCCCCACCGAGGCCGCCGCCATCGGGGCGGGCGTCACGATCCTCATCGCCTTCGCCCGCCGCCAGCTCGGGCCCCGACTGCTCTGGCGGGCCGTCTACGAGACCCTCCGCACGAGTTGCATGGTCCTCATCATCGTCGCCGGGGCGATGGTTTTCGGGCGATTCCTCGCCATCACCAGCATCCCCTTCGAACTGGCGAAGTGGCTGTCGTCCCTGCCGCTGCCCGGGTGGACCATCATCGGCGTGATCATCCTCTTCTACCTGTTCGCCGGATGCTTCGTCGACGCCCTCGCCCTGCTGCTGCTGACGGTCCCGATCTTCCAGCCCGTCGTCACGGGCCTGGGATATGATCTGGTGTGGTTCGGGGTCATGATCGTCCTGGTGACGCAGATGGGCACCATCACCCCGCCCGTGGGCGTGTGCGCGTACGTGGTCAACGGCATCGAGCGCGACGTGCCGCTGCAGACCGTCTTCAAGGGCTGCCTGCCGTTCCTGGCGGTCCTGATCCTCGCGGCCGTGCTGCTGATGCTCGTGCCCGGTCTGGCGACGTGGCTGCCGGAGTGGTCGGCGAGACTGGCGAGGTAGGATCGAAAACGGGGACTGGCTCCGTAGCGGCGCGCCGTTCGCCGCGCAGGTGCCTGTCCCCATTTTCGAGCCGCGCCGTAAATGAAACGGCGGTAACGACTGCCTGTGCCGAAAAGGGGGACAGGCACCGCCAGACGGCGGCGGAGCCAGTCCCCCTTTTCGGCACGGCTGGCGAGGTAGGAGAGAACCGATGACGGACCCCACGCTTCCCGACAGCCCCTACAAGCGGATCCTGTTCTGCACGGACTTCTCCGCCAATGCCGACCACGCCTTCGACCTCGCCCTCGACGCCGTTCGCCGCCGCCCCGGGAGCACGCTGCACCTGCTGCACGTCATCCCCGAGCCCGACGCGAGCTTCTGGCGGACGTACATCTACGAGGTCGAGGGCGTCGACGCCAAGGCCCGCGCCGACATCGACGCCAAGATCGCCGCCACCTACACCCCCCGCATCCCCCCCACCGTCGAGGTCCAGGTCGACATCCGCATCGGCAAGGACTACCTGGAGATCCTCCAGTTCGCCGCCGAGCGCGCCATCGACCTCATCGTCCTCGGAAGGCAAGGCCACTCCTCCGTCTCCGAACTCTTCTTCGGGGGCGTGACGGAGAAGGTGGTCCGCAAGGCCCACTGCCCGGTCCTCGTCGTCCCCCTGCCCGCCCGAAGCGACGCCGCCACGCCGCGCTGACGCACCGGCCCTACGTCCGCACGTGCCCCGCGCCCGTCACGATCCACTTGTAGGTCGTGAGGTCCTCCGCCCCCATCGGCCCGCGGGCGTGGAGCTTGTCGGTGCTGATGCCCACCTCCGCCCCCAGGCCGTACTCCCCCCCGTCGCTGAAGCGCGTCGAGGCGTTGACCATCACGCTCGAGGAATCCACCCCCGCGACGAACCGCTCGGCCGGGGCGAGGGTGGTGGTGACGATCGCGTCGGTGTGGTGGCTGCCGTAGGTGTTGATGTGGTCGATCGCCGCCTCCAGCCCATCGACGACGCGGACGGCGAGGATGAGGTCGAGGTACTCCGCCGACCAGTCCTCCTCCGTCGCCGGGGCCATCCGCGGGCACAGCGCCCGCGCCCGCTCGCACCCGCGCAGTTCGACGCCGTGCTCCTCCAGGGCCCCGCAGGCGTCGGGGAGGAAGGCGGGGGCGATGGCGGAATCGACGAGGAGGGTCTCCAGGGCGTTGCAGACCCCGGGCTTCTGCGTCTTGGCGTTGAGGGCGATGCTGCGGGCCATCGCCAGGTCCGCGTCGGCGTGGATGTACACGTGGCAGATGCCGTTGTAGTGCTTGATGACGGGGATCGTCGCCGCCTCCGCGACGGCGCGGATGAGCGACTCGCCCCCGCGGGGGATGATGACGTCGATGAGCCCCTCCGCGCGGGCCATCGCGGGCACGACCGCGCGGTCGGGGGTGTCCACCACCTGCACGCAGTCGGCGGGCAGGCGGGCGGCCGCCAGGCCCTCGCGCACGGCGGCGGCGATGGCCAGGTTGGAGTGGGCGGCCTCCTTGCCCCCGCGCAGGATGCAGGCATTGCCGCTGCGGATGCACAGCCCGGCCGCGTCGCTGGTGACGTTGGGGCGGGACTCGAAGACGATCCCCACCACGCCCAGGGGGACGCGGCGCTTCTCGATCCGCAGTCCGTTGGGCCGGTTGTACCCCGCCACCGTCCGCCCCACGGGATCGACCTGGGCGGCCATCTCCTCCAGGGCGACGGCCATGGACTCGATGACCTTGTCCGTCAGCCGCAACCGCTGCACCATGGCGGGGGTGAGTCCCAGCTCCTCGCTGCGGGCGAGGTCCTTCTCGTTGGCGGCCTGCAGGGCGTCCTTGCGTTGGCGGAGGGCGGCGGCGCAGGTGCGCAGGGCGGTATCGCGCTGCTGCCCGCTGGACACGGCCAGCACGGCCCCGGCGGCGCGGGCGGATCGGGCGAGGTTCTCGACATACTGTTTCGCGTCCATGAGCGTCTCCTGGGTCGCGGGCAAAGGATCGTCATCCGAAGACCCGCAGTATACGCGATCGCGCGGGTTGAGGCCATCGGGGCGTGGCGGCGTGGCGGGTCTTCCGACCCGTCCCCCACGCCTGCGACGGGGGTCTCCTGACCCGTCCCGCGCGCCTGCGACGGGGGTCTCCTGACCCCCGTCGTCCGGGAGGGGTGAGAGACGCCTCCGCGTCAGCGTCGTTGGAGCGCTCCCTTCGCGGCGGGGACCGCCGCGACCGAAGCGCCGCCATAACGCTATCGCGGAACCGTTCCGCTCGTTCCGGGACGTTGGGGGTCAGGAGACCCCCAACGCTCGCGCCGGGGCGGCCGTGCGGGCCCTACCCCGGCACGCCCAGGTCGGCCAGGCGGACGCGGGAGACCCAGATGTCCTCCTTGCCCATCGAATGCTGCACGTACAGCACCCCGTCGCGCACCAGGCCCGAGGGGTACTGCGCCCCGGGCCCCCGCCCCCCCACGCCCGCCACGCGGAGCGCCTCGGACCCGCACCGCAGGGCGTAGACGCGGGTGAAGCGGTACCCGTCGGGGCTGACGGAGACGGTGAGCGGATCGCGGGGGTAGTGCGTCACCTCGTCGGGGTTGTCGAACCGCGGGGCCACCTGGTTTCCGATCAGCACCACCGTCCCGCCCGGGAGCGTGAGGGCGCAGGACAGCGAGGGCGAGTCGGGGATGTCGGTGGGTTCGGCGGGCGGCCAGCCGGCGTCGCCGTCGGAGCGGATGCTGACGTACATGCGGTGCGAGTAGGCGGTGTCGCGGAGGAGCATGACGCGTACACCGTCGCGGGCGCGGTAGACGATGGGCTCGCAGAGGCGGTGGCCCTCGACGGAGCGGGGGATCTCCACCGCCTCATCGAAGTTCCAGGCGGGCAGGCCCAGGTCGCTCTCGTTGTGGGCGCGGAGGCGGCGGGCGACGTCGCGGATGGACGGATCGACGCACGAGAGGGCCTCGAAGGCGAGGTCGGGCGCGAGCCGGGGGCGGATGGCGAAGATCGGGCCCAGCGACCCGTCGGGCAGCACCTCGCGCCCCAGCGGGCTATAGCCGTCCCTCGCCCTCGCCGGGTGCTCCCTGTCCCGCACCGGGGACCGCCGCGTGCGGTTGAAGTCGCAGAACCCCATGTTGGCATGGCAGGCGGCGAGGGCGAAGACGCGCCCGTCCAACTCCACCCACTGCAACGCCGTCAGCGCCAGCCCCTCCCCCTCCCAGGGCCCCACGGGCCCCGGGGCGGGGAACAGCACCGTCCACGCCGACCACAGCTCCGCGTCGGGCCCCGTCGCCAGCAGCACCCGCTGCCCCGCACCGTCCTCCCCGTGCGGATGGTTGCTCCACATCGCCAGGAAGCGGCCGTTGGCGTAGGCGAGCTTGGAGTGGTGGTTGTACGCCCCGCTCGCCCGCGTCGCGCGGTAGACGATCGCGTGCTTCGCCCCGTCGAGGATCGCGAACCCCGCCGCCGGCTGCGAGCGGTCGGGCATCGGGCCCTCCCACATGTGTCGCACCCCGTACCCCCCCGCCGTCGTCGCCTGCTGCATGGTCATCGTTGCCTGCCTTCCCTGTGGACGGACCATCATACACACGCTCGGGACGTCCGCCAGCTTCCGGTGGCCCGCGGCGCGGCTCGGGTGCACGACCGTATCTCCGCAGCAACGGTTCCCGGGGTGCCACCCTCAAGCGGCGTTGTTTGCCGCTTGGGGGTGCTGCGGCGCGGCAGGCTCAACACCCCCAAGCCGCGAACAGCACGCGGCGTGAGGGTGGCACCCCGCGGGGGCCGGTCCGTGAACGGTGACCTTGCGCAGATACGGCCGTGCACCCCGAGCAACCGGCCATGTTGACAGATCGGTGAA
>JAWLCQ010000224.1:0-6994 GCA_041687095.1 Phycisphaerae bacterium
ACAGGCTCAGGATTCAGCCCTTCGACAGGCAGGCCGCCGCCGCAAAGGGATCGCTTCAACGACGCTGACGCGGAGGCGTCCCTCGCCCCTCCCGGACGTTGGGGGTCAGGAGACCCCCAACGCACGCGCTTGAGCCGTCTGCACGGGGGATGGAGCCTCCCCGCAACCCTCCCCCGCAACCCTCTCCGCAACCCTCCCACGCTCCCTCCCTCGCAACCCTCCCACGCTCCCTCCCGCCCGCAGTGCCTGCCGCCGCCTCGCTCCGGGCAGGCTGTGCGCCCTGCGCGGGGGAATCGTACCATTCCCTGGCAGGAAGCGGGCTCCGAGCCCCCAGTGCACCCAACCCGCCGCTCTCCCGCACCGTACTACCCACAGGGCCAACCGCGCCCCCCGTTGACACCCCTGTGCGGGCACTCTACCATCGCGCGGCGAGGAATGTGATGCAACAGACGACGAGACGGTACATCATCCTGGCGGCCGGGCTGGCGGCGCTTTCGACCCTGGCGGGATTGAGCGGGTGCTCGAAGGACCCGCCGCGCCCCGAGGCCCCGCGGCCGCGGATCGTGTCGTTCTCCCCCGCCCTGACGCAGATCGTGTACGACCTGGGCCTGGGCGCGCACGTGGTGGGCGTCACCACCCAGTGCGCCCTGCCCGAGCAGGAGGGCATCCTCCGCGTGGGCGACGCCCAGCGGGTGGACTCCGAGCTGATCCTCTCGGCGGCCCCCGACGTGCTGCTGATCCAGTCGCGGCCGGAGGAGTTCGCCACCGTCCACCGCCTGGACCCGAAGGTGCGGATCGAGCACTTCAAGATCGAGACCGTGGACGACATCCGCAGTGCGATCACGCGGATCGGGGACCTGGCGCATCGGCCGGACCTGGCGCAGAAGGCCCTGACGCAGTTCAACGCCCGCCTGGACACGGTGAAGAACGCGGTGCGGGACCGCGGGCGCCCGCGGGTGCTGTTCGTCCTGGGGTATGAGAACCCCTCCGTCGCCGGGGCGGGCACGTTCATCGGGGACATGATCCGCATGTGCGGGGGCATCAACGCCGGGGACCCCGCCGCGCCCCACCAGCGGTGGCGGAACATCTCGCTCGAGGAGATCATCCTCGCCGCCCCCGACGTCATCCTCTGCCAGGTCGCCCCCGGGGAGGAGGAGCGGGCCAAGGCCTACTGGTCCGCCCGCACCGACATCCCCGCCGGCCGCTACGGCCGCGTGTACCCCCTCACCGACGCGCGGTGGACCATCCCGTCCACCCGCCTGCCGGTCCTCGCGGAGGCGATGGCCCGCATGATCTACGCCGCCCCCGAGGACCCCGCCCCATGAGTCGTTCCTCGCCCCCGCGGCGCCTCACCCTGCGATCCCTGCTGCTCCAGGCGGCCGTCCTCGTGCTCGTGACGGCCGCCGTGGCGCTTTTGTGCAGCCTCGTGGGGGTGATGCACCTCCGCCACAGCGTCTGGACGCTGCGGCTGATGCGGATGGCGGCGGCGATCCTCGTCGGGGCGGGGCTGGCGTCGTCGGGGACGGCCTTGCAGGGGCTGCTCCGCAACCCCCTCGCCGAACCGTTCATCCTGGGCATCAGCAGCGGAGCGGGCGTGGGCGTGCTGGTCGGGCGGGTCGCCTTTAACATGATCGGGCTGGGCACTCCCATCCTCGCGTTCATCGGGGCGGTCGTCACCTGCGCGGTCGTCTACGCCATCGCCCAGCGCGGGCGGCGGATCGACCCGTACGTCCTGCTGCTGTCGGGCGTGATCGTCAACGTCTTCAACGGGGCGCTGATCTTCGTCCTGCTCATGGTCGCCGCGCCCAACGAGAAGCTCAACTACCTCCAGTGGTCCATGGGTGAGATGCCCGACTGGGTCTGGAACCGCCCGGGGCTGCTGATCCTCTGCGCGTGCTTCGTCGCGGGGGGGCTGCTGTTGCTGCTGCTGCGGGGGGCGGCGCTGAACACCATGGGCCTGGGCGACGACGTCGCCGCCTCCAGCGGGGTGCCCGTACACTGGCTGCGGGTGGAGGTGTTCGTCGTGGTGGGCATGATGACCGCCGCCGCCGTCTGCCTCGCGGGGCCCATCGGGTTCGTCGGGCTCATCATCCCGCACATCTGCCGCATGCTCCTGGGCCCCGACCACCGCAAACTCGTGCTCTACTCCGCCGCCGCCGGGGCCATCGCCCTCATGCTCGCCGACCGCCTCTGCCAGGTCGGCGGCAAGGCCATCGGGGTCGGGGAGATCCCCGTGGGCGTCGTCACCGCCCTCGCCGGGGGGCCGTTCTTCATCTACCTCCTCCGCCGCCGCTTCCGGGAGGTCCGCCGGTGACCGAGACCGCCCACATCGTCGAAGCACGGGACCTCCTCTTCGGGTACGACCCCAAGACCCCCGTCCTCCGCGGGGTCAGCATGGCCGCCGCGGCCGGAGGGTTCACCTGCCTGCTGGGCCCCAACGGCTCGGGCAAGACCACGCTGCTCCGCTGCCTGCTGGGGCAGATCCGCCCCCAGCAGGGCGCGGCGCTGCTCGACGGGGTGCCCGTGGGCGACTACTCCCCGCTGGACCTGGCGCGGATGGTCTCCTACGTCCCGCAGTTCCCCACCTCCACCTTCGCCTTCACCGTCCGCGAGATCATCCTCATGGGCCGCTACCCCCACACCGGGGCGCTGGGGCTGGCGGGGCGGCAGGACCTGGACGTGGCCGACCTGGCGATGCGGATGACCGAGACCGCCGACTTCGCCGCCCGCACCCTCGAGGAACTCTCCGGCGGGGAGGCCCAGCGGGTCATGGTCGCCCGCGCCCTCGCCCAGCAGCCCTCCATCATGCTCCTCGATGAACCCACCAGCCACCTGGACATCCGCAACCAGTTGCTGGTCTACCGCCTCCTGCAGCGGGTCGCGAAGGACTGGCCGATGACCGTCATCTGCGTCAGTCACGACCTCAACGTCGCCGCCCGCTTCGCCGACTCCCTCGTGCTGATGCGCGGCGGGCAGATCCTCGCCGCCGGCGCCCCCGCGGACGTGATCCGCAAGGACCTCCTCGAACAGACCTACGATGTGGACATCGAACTGATCCGCGCGGGCGACTCGCCCGTGCCTTTCGTGTGGGCAAAATGAGCCAGACTGACAACGACAACCGCTTCCCCCCCCTCGTCCGCGGGCTGGACCACGTCCCCCCCGCCCTCCGCGGGTGCGTCCTGACGATCGGCAACTTCGACGGGGTCCACCGCGGGCACCAGGAGATCCTCCGCCTCGCCCGCCAACGCGCCGACGCACTCGCCGTCCCCGTCGTCGCCATGACCTTCGACCCGCCCCCCGACCTCGTCCTGCGAACCGGCGACCTGCCCGAACGCCTCACGCCCCACGAGCAGAAGCAGCGCCTCCTCCTCGCCGCCGGGGCCGACTCCGTCGTCACCGCCCACGCCACCCTCGCCCTGCTGGGCCTGGAGGCGGCGGCCTTCGTCGAGGACGTCATCGTCCGCCGCTTCGCGCCCCGGTGCATCGTCGAGGGGCCCGAGTTCTTCTTCGGCCGACACCGCCGCGGCGACGTCTCCCTCCTGCAGGCCATCGGCCGCGGACGCTTCGACGTCGTCGCCGTCCCCCCCGTCTTCGTGGACCTCGACGGGGCCCCGCAGCGCGTCTCCAGCACGCTCATCCGCCAGTGCCTCCTCGCCGGCCGCGTCGCCGCCGCCGCCGTCGCCCTCGGCCGACCGTTCGTCCTGTACGGCGGGATCGTCCCCGGGGCCGGGCAGGGCCGCCTCCTCCAGTTCCCCACCATCAACGTCGAGCCCGGCGACCAGGCCGTCCCCGCCGACGGGATCTACGCCGGGGCCGGCGTCCTGCCCGCGGGCATCTTCCCCGCCGCCATCAGCATCGGGACCAAGCCCACCCTCGGGCCCGCCCCCCGCACCATCGAGGCCCACCTCATCGACACCCAGGGCGACTTCTACGGCCAGTTGGCCGAACTGCAGTTCTTCGAGCGCCTGCGGGACCAGACCAAGTTCGACGGCATGGACAGCCTTCGGGCGCAGATCGCAAAGGACGTGGAGCGTGTCCGAACCCTCTTCCGCCAGGATGCTTGACCAGATCGCCACCCGCCTGCGGGCGGCGAAGTCGCTGCTGATCCTCACCCACGCCCGCCCCGACGGGGACGGGCTGGGCGCCATGGCCGCCCTCCTCGCCGCCGCGCGCGCCGCCGGCCGCTCCGCCCACGCCCTCGTCCCGGGGGGGCTGCCCGTCCGCTACGACTTCCTCTTCCCCCACGACCGCCCCGCGGGCGGGGACCAGGCCCCCGCCCTCGCCGCCGCCGCCGACCTCATCGTCATCCTCGACACCTGCTCCTACTCCCAACTCGACGGGCTCGAATCCCTCCTCGCCGCCCACGCCCCCAAGATCGTCGTCCTCGACCACCATGCCACCTACGACCCCATCGGGTCCCTGCGCTGGATCGACCCCACCGCCGCCGCCGCGGGGGTCATGACCGGCGAACTGATCGAGGCGCTCGGATGGCCCCTCGACGCCCAGACCGCCGAGGCCCTCCTCACCGCCGTCACCACCGACACCGGCTGGCTGCGCTACGCCAACACCGACGCCCGCGCCCTCCGCGCCGTCGCCCGCTGGCTCGACGCGGGCGTGCGGACCGACGTGCTCTACCAGAAGCTCTACCAGACCGACCGCCCCGAACGGCTGCTGCTGACCATCCGCATGCTCGAATCGCTCGAACTGCACGCCCAGGGCCGCCTGGCCGCGATGTGCATCCGCCGCACCGACTTCACTGAGACCGGGGCGACGTACGAGGAGACGGAGAACCTCGTCAACGAGGCCCTGCGGCTCAAGACGGTGGAGACGGCCCTGCTGCTGGTGGAGCAGGAGGACATGGTCCGCGTCTCGCTCCGCTCGCGGGACGTGGTGAACGTCGCCGCGGTCGCCAAGGCCTTCGGCGGCGGCGGCCACCCCCGCGCCGCCGGCCTGCGGTCCAACCTGCCCATCGACGAACTCAAGTCCCAACTCGTCGCCGCCTGCCTGGCCGAACTCCAGGCCGACCGGACCCGATCGTAGGCGCCCGGCCACCCCCGAGGACCCAGCCGATCCTCGAGCGTTGAAAACGAACCCATCGCGGATTATTCCGATTTTAGCGCCTCCTACTCTCAGTCCTCCCACCCCTCTCCCCGCAGCAAAGGCATCTGCACATCCCGGAGAATCAGCGGGGATGAACGCAGATGAACGCAGATACGGGGAGAGCAGGGATGCAAGGGATGCAGGGGATCGGATGGTAAAGGGTTGAAGGGCAGAGGGTTCCGAGACCTTCCGGTCCTGTTTCTTCTCATCCTTCTTCTCCTGATCTGCGTTCATCCGCGTTCATCCCTGCTCATCTTCGGGTAGTGCAGAGACCGACGCCCCCGCAGGGAGAGGATCTCGAAAACAAACCCACCGGCGCGCCCAATCGTGCGGAACGAACCCAATCCATGATCGTTGAAAACGAACCCAGCGCAGACTATTCCGATTGCCGCCCCTCCCACCCCTCTCCCCACCGGGGAGAGGATGTCGCGCAGCGACAGGTGAGGGGGTCCCCGACCGACCAGCGGGCGAGCGAAACGGGGACGGGCTCCGCAGGGGCGTGCCGTTCGCCCCGGAGGTGCCTGTCCCCCTTTCGCGGCCGAACTCGCACCGACCGTGCAAAACAAAGCCAACGCTCGCCTCCTCTCAATCCTCGAAAACAAACCCACCGGCACACCCAGTCGTGCGGAACGAACCCAGCGCAGGGAATTCCCAGTATTCAGAGAGATACGGCGTCGTCGCGGGCCACCCGCTGTGTGCACTCCCTCTATAGTTATTGTACGCAGCAACTAAGTGTCCAGTTGTGCAAAAATACAACATGCGGCGGTTCCCAAACGGAAAGATCTGCGGCAGCGGGCCCGTGTCCCGGTGCATGTTGCCGTTGGAGGGATGGTGCAGGAACCGCTTGAGCGCAGGGAGGGGGCGGATCGGCACTCCAAGCACGGTTCCGCCGGGTGTTTCAGAAACACGACCGCCGTCCGAAGCTCCCCACCGGCCCCGTGCCGGTGGAAGGCGGCTATTGACTACTCGCAGGCCCCCACGGGTCTCTTGCTTCTTCTTCTTCTTCTTCTTTTCCCCACCGACCCCGCGTCGGTGGTTCAAACGGCTCTTGACTACGGCCGGCGCGCCGGGTCCGCGCATCGTCCGCGCCCGTGGGTGATCCCGTAGTCAGGAAGCCGGCTTACCACCGACACGGGGTCGGTGGGGAGCGGGAGGAAGAGGAAAGGGGAGGGCGCCGCCGCTGTAGTGGATAGCCGCTTACCACCGACGCGGGGTCGGTGAGGAGAAGAAGAGGCAAGCGGCATGGGGCCGGTGGGGAGAAGAAGAGGCAAGCGGCATGGGGCCGGTGGGGGGAGGCGAAACAGGTAATACGCATCCCATTTAGTTCTCGGGCAGCGTCGGTCTGACGTGGTTGCTCCCGGCTTCGCCAAGGCTACGCCGCGGCAGGCCGCTTCGCTTCGCAAACCACGGCACCCGCCCGAGAATAGAGTGGAACGCGTATAACTCGCCTCGGTGCCGACATGCCCCTTCTTCACGCCTTCGCTGCTGTTTGGAAGGGCGTGAACGGTTACGTCTCCGTGGCTTCTGCCTGCGAGGCCACATGGGTTGGAGAGGGTTCATGAGGCCATCGGGCCCCACTTGCCAGCCGGGCAGGGGCGAGACGCCCCTGCGACACACGGGCGAGACGCCCGTGCCACGGAGATGCGACGGCTCCCCGCACGCTCGACGGCGGCTTGCTCACTCGTGCCCCGAAAGGGTAATGTGCGGGATTATTCTGATACGCATCCCAGGTAATTCTCGGGCAGCGTCGGTCTGACGTGGTTGCTCCCGGCTTCGCCAAGGCTACGCCGCGGCAGGCCGCTTCGCTCCGCAAACCACGGCACCCGCCGAGTGCAGGGCCGGGTGCCACGGCTGCGCCGTTTGCAGCCGTGTCCCTCCCGGCAGCACGGCTGCA
>JAWLCQ010000225.1:0-6988 GCA_041687095.1 Phycisphaerae bacterium
CCGGTTCCTGGCTCCCGGTTCCTGGCTCCCGGTTCCTGGCTCCCGGTTCCTGGCTCCCGGTTCCTGGCTCCCGGTTCCTGGCTCCCGGTTCCTGGCTCCCGGTTCCTGGCTCCTGGTTCCTGGCTCCCGGTTCCTGGTTCCTGGCTCCTGGCTCCTGGTTCCCGGTTCCCCCAAACGAACAAGGCGGACCCGGAGGTCCGCCCTGGAAGGATTGTGCTCACGGCAGAGTGCGGGCCGTGCCCGCGGACGCTTACGCCGCCGCCACCGCCGGCTGGGGTATCGCGACCGGTTCGGGGGTGCGGAAGGGGACGGCGAGGTTCGGGACCGACAGGATGCTGTCCATGCCGAAGGGGCCCGGCTCGACGCCGAACGCCGCATAGTCCGGGAACCACTCGCCGTCGGCGCAGTAGCGGAACCGGTATTCGCCAGCCGGCAGCTTCACCTTCGCCCGCCAGTAGCCGTCCATCCCACGCGCCATCGCGAGTTCACCGGTCTTCCAACCGTTGAACTCCCCCGCCACGTGAACCCGGCCCGCCTGGGGGCGGAAGAAGCTGAATTCGACCCACTGACCGTTCACCGTTACCATGCTGATCTCCTTTTCCTGCAACGGCCCTGGCGGCGCCTTCGCATCCGCCAGAGTAAAGGATCGGAGAAAAGGGCGCACAACTTAAGGAAAGCAAACCGGAAATCTCGGCCGACCCACGCAGCTTCCCCATCCCGCATGGTTTGCCCACCCCATCCATCCAGACACTGCCCACATCCGAGTGCCACTAAGGAGCATTGTAGTCCCGCCCATCTGTCCCCCGTGGGCAAGACGGCGATTCGGGGGCGGACCGACACGCCCCGCACGCTCTCGCGCAGCGCCACACGCCCGCGTTGCGGGGCAGGAGACCTCGGGCGCACGCCAGTTGCGCTCTCCCGGATCCCCAGTACTCGAATCTTCCGATCCCGGGATTCTGGCATCCCGGTCCTCAGGGGCATCGCAAAGTCCGGTTCGCGGGGCGCCATGCGTTCGCAGAACCCGCGTTACGCCGCGCGCTCGTGCGAGCACGGCTGCAAACAGCGCAGGCGTGGCACCCGCGATTCCGAGTTTGCGATGGCCCTGTCCCGGTCCTCCCTTCGCTTGCATTGCCCGCTCGCCGGAATGGTATAATGGACCCTGTCATGCGGGGAACTCACCGAATGCGTGCGTGGTATCGAGCAACGGCGGCCATGCTTGTCGCGATGATCGCGGCGGGGTCGCTGTGTTCCGTCGCGCCCGCCCTGCCGCCCACCGCTCCTGACTCCCTGCCTGACCAGTCCGCCTGGCAGGCGGGGAGGGGACCAGCGGAAGCGGCGTGGCTGTCGGAGCGGCCGCAGTGGCGCGGAGCGGCCGCGATGCGGAACGAGACGTCCCCGGCATTGCCCGCATCGGTGCAGACCGCCCCCGCACGGCTCTGCTCGGGCGTGGCAAGCAACGCCGTTAGGCTCGGCCGCCGGGCGTTGACGACATCATCCCTCCTGTCCCTGCACTGCCAGCTCACCGTGTGATCGCCCCCGGGCGCCTCGACGCGTCCTGACAGATCTCCTCCCTCACCGGCGATTTCCGTGCGGGCTCCGCCTGCGCGGGCACTCCGGTGGACCCCTTCAGTCATACGGTGTGCAGTCATTCCTTCACGAGAGACAGGCACGCATCCGAGGCACTTCGGATGCAGCGCTGGTTTGACGTGGTTGCTTCGCAATCCACGGCGCCCGCGCCGGAAACCACGAAAACGCACAGGACAGGATTCCTCCATGAAAGATGCAACGACAGTGAAACCGACTTCCCCCACCCTTCCCGAGCGGGCGCGCGAGATGCTGGAGCGCGGCGAGCCCCTGCGGACCCTTGAACTCCTCGACGCCTCCGCCCAGGCGTCCCCGGAGGTGCAGAACCTCCGCGGGGTGTGCCTCATGCGCTGTGGCCGCCACGAACAGGCCGTCAAGCTCTTCCGCCGCCTGGTCTTCCCGGGCGACGCGTTCGCGATCCCCCACGACACGCCGACGGCGTGGCGGGTGAACTACGTGACGGCGTTGCTGCTGGTGGACAACGTGACCATAGCACTGGGCCTGCTCCGCGAGATTCCCGACCGCCAGCACGAGGGCGTGCGAGCCCTGGGGGCGGCGGTGCGGGCGTGGCGGAACTCGCTGCCTTGGTGGCGGCGAGTGCTGCTGCACGTGGGGGCGTACCCGGAGCGGTCATTCCAACTCCACTCCCCCCCGGGATGCTTGTAGAGGACGCCGGGCCTGACGCCGATCCTCCCGTCCGCAGACGTTCAAACGCGTGCGACGCGTTCGGCGCGTGAGTCGCCTTCCGCGCGCGATGCCTTCCGCGCGATGCCTCCCGCGTGCAAAGCCTTCTACCGTGCGACGGGGGTCTCCTGACCCCCGTCGTCTTGGAACGTTCGTGCGGCGTTCGCGCCAGCGTTATGGCGGCGCGGCGATCGCCGCGGGAACCGCCGCGAACGGGGGCGCTCCAATGGCGCTGACGCGGAGGCGTTCCTCGCCCCTCCCGGACGCCGGGGGTCAGGAGACCCCCGGCGCAAGTGATGAGCGCGGGTCAGGAGACCTCGGGCGCACTCGAATCGGAGGCGTCCCTTGCCCTTCCAGAACGCCTTACAGACAGGCGTCGATGCTGGCGGCCGCGCGGCGGCCGTCGGCGACGGCGCGGACGACGGTCGTCCCGCCGTTGACGATGTCACCGGCCGCCCAGACGCCTTCGCGCGTCGTGGCCAGTGTGTCGGGGTCGGCGACGACCAGGCCGCTGCGGGTCAGCTCCACCCCGCCCAGCACACCCGCGAGTTCCGCGTCCACGCGTTCGCCCATGGCCTCGATGACGAGGTCCACGGGCAGCGTGAACTCGCTCCCCGGGACCTCCACCGGACTGCGCCGTCCGTCCGACCTGGGCTCGCCCAGTTCGGTGCGGACGGCGCGGACGGCGGTGAGGTGGCCGGACGCGTCCGTCTCATAGCCGCTGGGCTGGGTGAGGAGCAGGAAATGCACGCCGGCGTGGAGGGCCTCGTCGCGTTCCTTGGGCCAGGCGGGCATCTGGGGGTAGGAGCGGCGGTAGAGGAGGAAGACGTCGGTGGCCCCGCGGGTTTGGGCGCAGACGGCGGCGTCCATGGCGGTATTGCCCCCGCCGATGACGGCGACGCGGGGGGGGACGGTGTGCTCGACGTTGTTGTGCATGTGCTGGAGGAAGGCGTTGGCGTCGAGGACGCCCTGGGGCGTCTCACCGGTGAGGCCCGCGGCGTTGCCGAGCCCGAAGGCGAGGACGGCGGCGTCGAAGCCTTCGCGCATCACGTCGTCAAGCGTGCGTTCGGCGCCGAGGCCCTCCCCGAACCGCCACTGGAGGCGGTCGGGGGGGACGGAGTGGAGGATGGCGTGGATCTCGGCCTGCGTGTCGGAGTCGCTGAGGCGGGTGGGCGGGATGACGCCCCCGACCTTCCCGCCCGCGCGGTGGGCGCGGTCGAAGAGGGTCACGCGGTGCCCGCGGCGGAGCAGTTCGATGGCGGCCGCCAGCCCGGCGGGGCCGGCGCCGAGGATGGCGATGCGTTTTCCGGTGGTGGTCTCGGGCAGGTCCAGGCGAGCCCAGCCCTCGCGCACGGCCCGGCGCGAGAGGTTCCGCTGGATCTCCCCGATCTCGACGGGCCCGTCGGAGAGGCAGTTCTGGATGCAGGCGGACTGGCACTGGACCTCGACGGGGCAGACGGATCCGCAGATCCCGGGCAGCGGGTTGCGGGCGCGGAGGAGGTCGTAGGCGTCGCGGTCGCGCCCGTCGGCGAGGGCGCCCAGGAACCCGGGGATATCGACGGCCGCGGGGCAGCGGGTGACGCACATGGCGTCGGGGCACTGGCGGCAGCGGGCGGCGAGTTGGCGGAGCGTGTCGCGGTCGTTCCGCCGCCCCTCGCGGAAGATGGGCCCGTACACCTCGCGGTCGCGGACGACGCACCCGCTGGTGCCCCCATCCCGCATGATCTGCGTGCACGAGCTGCACACCACGCACACCTTGTGGCGGTCCATCCGCCCGGAGCGGACGATGTCCCGCGCGAAGTCCGGGTACGCCAGCGCCCCGCGGCCCACGCCCACGAGGCTCACCCACCCCTGCTGCACGAAGGCGGCGGCGAAGTTGGGCATGTACTGCCGCATCCACGTGTAGCCCGACCCCACGACGGGGAAGTCGCTCCCCATCGCCTGCTGGACCTCGCGGACGACGTGCATGATGCGGTTGACGCCCACCAGCGGGTGCTCGGGCGCGTCGCCCCACCCGGCGATCATCCAGTCGGCGGGGCGGTTGACGTGCGGGTTGAAGTACGGGTTGCCGATCGTGAGGTTGATCCCGGGGAACCCGATCTCGCGGAGCTGCCGAATCAGCGCGATGGGCTCGGAGAGGTCGGGCGTGCCCGCGTGCTGCTCGCTGACGCCCCAGCCCCAGGGGCGGGGGATGGCGTCGTAGGCGTTCATGCGGGCGGAGACCTCGATGCGGTCGCCCACCGCGTCGCGGACCTTGCGGGCGGTCTCGCGGAGCATGCGGGTGCGGTTCTCGAAGCTCCCGCCGTACCGCGAATTCTCCCGCGTGAACGACGCGAGCAGCTCGCTCAGCAGGTAGCGGTGGCAGCTCTTGATGTCCACCCCGTCGAACCCGGCCCTGGCGGCGAGTTCGGCGGTGCGGACGAAGTCGTCCTGCAGCGCGTCGAGCTGCTCGTCGGTGATGAGCGGGTAGTCGGGGGGCAGGTTGTGCTTGGGATCCAGCACCGCCGAGTGGTGCGCGATGATGGGGGCGGGGCGGGGCCCGGGGCGCGAGTAGCGCCCCGAGTGGGTCATCTGGAGGATGCAGACCGGTTCGTACCCGACGGACTCGCGGGCGGCGGACTTGGTCTGGCGGATCATCTCCGCGAAGGCGGGGAGGGTCTGCTCGGTCAGCCAGAGCTGCCGGGGGTTGGCCCGGCCCTGGGGGACGACGGCGGTGGCTTCCCACCAGAGCATGCCCGACCCGCCGGCGGCGAAGCGGCGGTACTTGCGGACGGTGAGGTCGCTGGGCGCCCCGTCGGGGGCGGCGTCGCAGCCCTCCATCGGCTGGACGACGAACCGGTTGGGCACGGTGAGGCGTCCGAAGGCGACGGGGGAGGCGAGGATGGAGACGTCATCGGTGGTCGGAAGCTCGAACCCGCGGCGGGCGATGTCGGCGGTGAGTTCGGCCAGCGAACGGTAGCTGAAGCGCTGCGTCCTGTCGGTCATGCACCATCGGCCCGGCGTCACCGCCGGGTTGGGGTTACCCTGGTCATTCGCACCGTCCGACCGGGCCAAGCCGGACAGCGAGGGAGCGGAAGCCTCCTGTTCACGGGCGCGAGTATACCACGGGGCAGCGGGAATGGGTACCCCCAGAGCACGGAAGCGGGGATGCTGGGGAGGGGGAATGGACGGGATGGACAGTATGGACGGGATGGACTTCATGGACTCCATGGACGGCCCCTTCCGTCCATCCCGTCCATACTGTCCATGATGTCCATGGTGTCCATGCCGTCCCCCTTTCCCCGGGGTGCAATGCAATACACCCCTCCCACCCGCGTTTGAACTGGGGACCAGGAACGTCCGGACGAACGGAAGCAGAACCATACGAACCCCTCGCCATCGAGCGAGGCAGACAAGGAGTATACGAATGAACACGCGTTGGATGATTCGATGCGTTGCGGCGGTGCTGGTGCTGGGACTGGTGACGGCCGCGGGGTGGTCGGTGGAGGGCGAGGAGGGCAAGGGCCCGCGCGACCGCCAGGGCCCCACCCCCGGGGAGCGGTTGGAGAGGCTCTCGAAGGCACTGGACCTCACCGCCGAACAGCAGACGCAGATCCAGCCCATCCTCCAGGCCCACCACCAGGCCATGCAGAACGACCGCAACGCCAACGAGCAGAAGCGTGAAGACCTCCACAAGCAGATCCGCGACGCCGCCCAGGCCGGGGAGCGGGACAAGGCGAAGGAACTCATCCAGCAGCTCGAAGCCCTCAACGCCGACCGCCGCGCCGAAATGGAGAACTTCGAGAAGCAACTCGACGAGGTCCTCACCGACGAGCAGATGGAGAAGGCCAAGGGCCTCTTCCGCCAGCGGGCCCGCGACATGCGGCCCGGCCAGGGCCCCGGCCGCATGGCCGAGGCGCTGGGGCTCAGCGACGAGCAGCAGGAGCAGGTCCGCACCATCATGCAGGCCGCCCGCGCCGAGGCCGCCCAGGCCGACACGCCCGAGGCGAAGCGCGAGATCCTCAAGGCCGCCATGGACAAGGTCCACGCCGAGGTGCTCACCGAAGAGCAGCGTGCCAAGGCCAAGGAACTCCGCGCCAACCGCCCCCAGCGTGAAGGCGAGGGCCGCCAGCGCGGTGACGGCGAAGGCCGGGGCGACCGCCGGCAGCGCGGCGACGGCGAAGGCCGCCGCGGCGATGGCGAGGGCCGGCGCGGCAACCGGGAGCGCGGCGGCGAGGGCGGGCAGGAGTAGGACCCTCCGCCCCCGCGGCCACCGAGCAACGCTTTCATCACGCGGTCCCGGTTCGCACCCCCGTGCGGCCGGGACCGCTTGCTTGCGCGGGAGCAGGCCCAGACAGGCGGCGGCGCGCTCCAGGCAGGGGCGTCGCAAAGTCGTGGCACGGGCATCTTGCCCGTGTGTCGCAGGGGCGTCTCGCCCCTGCCCGGCGGGCAGGTAGGGCCTGATGGCCCTGGAAACCCTCTCCAGCCCGTGTGGCCCCCCAGGCAAAGGCCACGGGCAAGATGCCCGTGGGACACATGGGCGAGACGCCCATGCCACGGAAAAGGGACTTTGCGATGGCCCTGGCGTTCCAGGCCGCTCTCGCCCGGGGTCCCGCACCTCGTTGTTCTACACATCTCGACAGACCGATCCTTGCGGGAGGGTCCCCGGGCTCGCGGCGGCATGTGGAGTGCGGCGGTTCACCGCCGCTTTTCCTCCCGCCCCCGTTCCCTCCGGGCCGTC
>JAWLCQ010000226.1:0-6979 GCA_041687095.1 Phycisphaerae bacterium
CCGCCGCCCGCGAGAACCCCACCGCCCGCAGAATCGCCAACTCCGCGCGCCGTTCCAGAACGTTCCGCACGACCACCACCGCCAGCCCCCCCGCCCCCAGGAGCAGGCCCAGCCCGCCCAGGGCCTGGAAGATCGAGATGTACGCGTTCTCGACGGCCAGGAAGCGCCCCAGGCGGTCCACGGCCGGGACGACTTCGAGCCCGACATCCTCCCCGGCGCGGCCCAGCGCCATCGCCAGGGCCGCCGCCCGCTGGGGCGCGGCGTCGATCAGGAAGGCCCGGTAGCCTTCCGCCCCGGGGAATCGCTGCACGAAGGCCCGCTCCGGGATGAGCAGCCCCCCTTGCAGCACGGACCCCCCGATGACCGCGACGATGCGGACGCGGAAGGGGCGGCCCTGCTCGTCCACGTACTCCAGCGCGTCCCCGACGGACTTGCCCAGCGCCCATGTGACGGTCGGCGCATCGCCGATGGCGGGGACCTCCTCGGGCCCCAGGTCCGCCGTCAGCGCCTCCCACGAGCGGTCCTGCCCGTCCATCGCCCCGACGAACACAAACGCCCCCCGCCGCGCCAGCTCGTGCGGGTCCACCCCCAGCAGCCGCGGCAGGCGCGGGCGGCTGAGGTTCAGGCAACTCGCCTCCTCCCCGCCGTTGATGCGAAGGGGAACCACGCTCGCCTCCCCCCACGCCCGCGGATCGAGCCCGATCGCATCGCGGCCGGGGCGGGTGCGGAGATCGTGCACGAGGGGCAGGGCGGACTCGGCGTACAGCGCGAACCCCCCGGTCCCCCCCCCGCGGAGGTGGGGATGGGCGGAGGGGTCCTTGCGGTTCGCCCCGACGGACACGATGAGGAACGTCCCGCACGCCAGCAGCGCCACCACCGCAACGGAGCGATGCGGGCGGCGGGCGGGATTGCGGGCGCCGATCGCCCCCAGCGACAGGGCGGGCGGGCGGCGGCGCGGGACCGCCCCGCCCCGGGCGAAGCGCCCGTACGTGCACAGCGTCCCTCCGGTGAGCAGCAGCGATCCGCCGACGAAGAAGGCGACGGCGGCGCCTGGGCCGGTGGAGGCCCCCAGCAGGGCCGCTCCCACGACCCCCGCGGCCGTCAGCACCAGCAGCCCCCCGACGACTTGATACCCCCGCGCCCGGGGCGAGCCCTCCCACGCCTCGCTCCGCCCCCCCGCGCCCTGCTGGAGCAGCTCGCGGGGGGCCTGGCGAACCGTCCGCCGCAGCACCAGGGCCATCGTCCCCATCGCCGCCGCCAGCGACGCCCCCGCCCCCACGCCCAGCGTCGCGGGCGTGACGGAGAACCATAGGTCCGTCGCGTGCGTCGCGGACTGCCACACCGTCGTCATCGCCCAGAGCATGGCGCGGGTGTAGAGCGTCCCGAGCCCCGCCCCGACCGCGACGGCCGGGACGGCCAGCAGCCCCGCCTCCAGCAGCAGTGCCCGGCGGACGGAGCGGGCGGTCCATCCCACGGACAGCAGCAGCCCCACCTGCCCGGATCGCTGCCGCGTCGCGAAGGCGAACAGCAGCCCCGTCAGCAGCAGCCCCGCCGCCACCAGAAAAAAGCTGTAGCCCAGGAACAGTTGCCCGAAGTCCAGGGCCTCCTCCCCCCCCGCCAGCGCCCGCTCCCGCACGGGCTGCGCGAACAGCCCCACCGCCCCGGGGCCCAACCGCTCCCGCAGGGCGCCGGCAAGCGCCTCCTGCCGCCGGGCCGCGCCCGCGGAACCGCCGGCGGACGCGACGGGCTCCTCGGCCGATGGCGGACGCGAGCCCGCCTCCATCGCCCCCCCGCCCGCCGCACTGAACCGCACCGCCGTCAGGGTCCCGAAGCGGCTCGCCCACAGCCGTTGGGCGGTTTCGAGGCTCACGAAGGCCTTGGGGGTCCCGCGGTGCTCGTCCCAGTAGCGGTCGTCCTTTTCGCGGATGCGGGCGTAGTCGATGGGGATCCCGAACTCCCAGTCGCGGGGGGAGTCGCTCTCGGCAAGGCCGGGAACGTCGGGGAGGAGGGTCGGATCGGCGGCGAGGCCCTCCATCGGCAGGACGGCGGCGATGCGGAGGCGGGCGCGTCGCTCGCGGAGCGAACGGCCCGACGCGAGGTCATACCAGGCGATCTCCACGTCGTCCCCGACGGCGGCGGCGAGGTCGTCGGCGAGCCAGGTATTGACGGCGATTTCGTCGTCGCGGAGCCCCAGGATCCCTTTGGCCGTCTCTTCGCCACCCCCCGGACGCAGCCCGGGGGCGTTGTCGCCCGCCCGCGAAACGCCCGGTGCGGAGTCCGGGCCCGGTTCCGCGTCCCGTTGGCCCAGCGCCCCGATCCCCGTGACGACCGCGTAGGGGGAGGTGCGTTCCCCGCGGCGGATCTCCGTGGCGAAGTACGTGAACACGCCCACGGCGGCGGGGTCGGCGGTTGGGGCGGCGGCGGCGACGGCGGAGGGCAGGAAGACGCGCGGGGAGCGGAGTTCCAGCAGCGGGAGGTGCGGAACGGGGGCGATCTCGAACTGCGCATCCGCCAACTGCCACGCCCCCGCGATGGCCGCGTCGAGCGGTCGGGCCTCGGCGGCGGAGAGGAGCACGTTCGCCCGCTTCGCCACTCCCGCGCGCTCCTGCAGCCACCGCAGCGGGACGAAGGCGTTGTACGGGGCGACCTGCGAGGGTTGGAGGGAGAAGCGGCCCGCCCCGGTGTCGGGGAGAATCGCCGCCACGCGGAGCATTCCGCCGCTGGAGTCCTGCAGGGCGAGGGGGGCCTCGCGCGGGAGGGCGGAGTACGCCGCCAGGCGCAGCAGGACCAGGTCCCCCACGCGCACCTGGAGCTGGTCGGCGAGGCGGCGGTTGAGGAGGACGGCGTCGTCCGGGGCGTCGGGGCCCGTCGCGGGATCGTCGTGCGGAAGGCCGTGCAGGGCCCAGAAGCGGCCGTCCACCCCGAGCACCTGCACGCCGTTGGCGCGATGGGTGCGGGTGGGGTCGTCGACGATCCCGGGCAGGAGGAGCACGGGGGCGGCGGGAGCGGCGGTGGCGGAGGCGACCTCGTCGGCCAGCGCCTCGCGGAAGGGGGTGGCCGCCACGATCGCCGCCCGCGTCCCCCCCAGCCCCGCCAGGGCCATCCGCCGCAGCGAGTGGCGCATCGAGTCCCCGACGGCCAACGCCCCCACGAGTACCGCCGCCGTCACCGCCACGCCGATCGCCACCGGGACGTGCGTCCGCCGGTAGTGCCACAGGGAGCGGGCGGGGAGGCGAAGGGGGTTCACGCCCCGCCCTCCGGGGGCGCGAGGCGCCCCTGGCGGAGCAGGAGCGTTCGGTGCATCCGCCCCGCGAGCGGGAGGCTGTGCGTCACCACGACCAGGGCCACGCCCTCCTCGCGGTTGAGTTCCAGCAGGAGGGAGGCGAGGGCGTCGCTGGTGTGCTGATCGAGCGAGCCGGTGGGCTCGTCGGCAAGCAGGAGGCGGGGGCGGTTGATGAGCGCCCGCACGACGGCCGCCCGCTGCCGCTCCCCGCCCGAGAGGCGGTGCGGCAGGAAGTCCATGCGTTCCCCGAGCCCCACGCGGTGGAGCAGGCGCTGGGCGCGGTCGGCGGGGGGTTCGGAGCGGTCCCCGGGACCGGCGGCGAGCGTGGGGATCAGCACGTTTTCCCGCACCGTGCACTGCGGCAGCAGGTGGTGGAGTTGGAAGACGAAACCAACGTCCCGCGCCCGCACGGCCGCCAGCTCCCGCTCGGATCGCTGCTGCAGGTTCACCCCGTCCAGGAGCACCTCGCCCTGGGTGCAGCGGTCGAGGGCGCCCATGAGGTTCAGCAGCGTGCTCTTGCCCGAGCCCGAGGGCCCGACGATGGCGAGCGTCTCGCCCGCCGTGACCCGCAGATCCACCCCGCGCAGCACCTCGACGTCCGGGGCGCCCGGGGCGCGGTAGCGTTTGGTGACCCCGCGAAGCTCCACGAGGGCGGATGCGTCTGCGTTTGCGTCTGCGTTTGCCGTCATGGGAGTAGTGTACCCGCAGGGTGGGCGGATTCCGTCACCGACTGGTACACGCCCAAGAGCTTTTCCGCCATGTGTTCGACGGTGTAGCGCTGGGCGACGAGGCGGCGCCCGGCGGCGCCGAGGGCGCTGGCGGCGGCGGGGTTCCGCAGGACGGTGCGGAGTTTCTCGGCGAGGTCGGCGGGGTCCTCGGGGCGGTGCAGGAGGCCTCCTTCCGCCCCGGCGAGCAGTTCCGGGAAGACCCCGCTGGCGGGCTGGACGACGGGCACGCCCTGCGCCCAGGCCTCCAGGACGTACCGCCCCGACGCCTCCCCCCGCCGCACCGGAACGGCCAGCACGGACAGCCCGCGGAGAAACTCGCGGGCAGCGGGGGCGTCCACGTGGCCGACGAACTCCACGCGGTCCGCGAGGCCCAGGGCATCAATCCGCGCCCGCACGCCGCGGAGGTACGCCGCGTCCGCCCCGGTGGACCCCCCGGCGATGCGAAGGCGCAGAGCGCCGAGTCCCGCCTCCCCCCGCAGCCGCCCGGCCGCTTCCACCAGCACGTCCAGGCCCTTGGGCGGGCAGGTCCGCGAGAGGTACCCGATGGTGGGCACGGGGGGTGCGGGGCGGTCGCCTTCCGCCTCCACGTCCACACCCACGTGCACCACGTCGATCCGCCCGGGGTCGATGCGGAGGTGGGAGGCCATCGCGGTGCGGAAGTACTCGCTGACGGCCACGAAGCGGTCGACGTCGGCGGCGCGATCGGCGAGGAGGGACCAGGCAGAGCGCCGTGGGGTTTCGGGCAGCCCGTCGAGGAACTCGTCCTCGTCCTGGAGCAGGCAGACGACGGGGCAGTGCAGCTCCGCGCGGATCGCCCGCGCCAGGCCCACGAGCAGGACGTTGGAGAGGACGACCACGTCGGGGCGGCCGTGGGCGCGCAGCCAGTCGGTGAGGCGGCGGAGTTCCTTTCGCTGGCGCCCGTCCTCCCCGCGCAGCATGGAGAGCGTGGTGGCGGCGAGGTCATCGGGCGAGGTCATCCCGGCGAGGCGGCCGGCGAGGCGGAGGAGCGGGCGGAGGTCGAACAGGCGGTCGATCCAGCGCGGCGTGCGGCGGAAGAGGGGCCACTTCTGCTGCAGGTAGACGTTGATCCCCCCGTAGAAGATCGGCGAGAGGCCCTCCTCCCCCGCCCCCGCCCCGTTGGGCGGAAGGTAGAGCGGCACCATCAGCGCGTCGTGCCCGCGGCGGCGAAGCGCGCGGACGATGGCCCGGTCGCGAAGGCAGTTCTCGCAGTAGAACGTGTCGCCCGACCCGGGCGTCAGTTGCACGATCCGCATGGCTCACTCCTGAGGGCCCCGGGGCCGCACCGTTGCACCTCACGGCCTTCCGCAATTCTCCTCCGCGTTCTCAGGGCTCCGCCGGTCCGAACGCGTAGACGTATCCGTCGTCGCACCCGAAGAGCACCACCGGGCCCGCGACGGCCGGGGACGACGAGATCGCCGACCCCACCTGGTAGCTCCAGACCTCCTCCCCGCTGTCCCGCCGCAGCAGCAGCAGCCGTCCGTCGTCGCCCGCGACGACCACCTTGTCTCCGCACAGCACCGGGCCCGCCCGCATCCCGCCTCGCAGCGCGTAGCGCCAGACGACCTCGCCCGTCTCGCGGTCCACGCAGTATAGGCGCCCGGCCTCCGACCCGAAGATCACCCGCTCCCCGTCCAGGGCCGGACCCACCGTGACGGGCGAATCCACCGCCATCGTCCACACGATGTGCCCCCGGGCCAGATCGACGCACGCGAACGTCCCGCCCCCTCCCGCGCCCTCGCTCCCCGCGTACGCCCCCACCCACCCGCGGTCCCCGTCGGCGGCCAACTCGGACGTGATGGGCCCGCCGATCTCCAACGCGTCGATCGCCTCCCCGCTCCCCGCGTCGATCACCCGCAGGTTCCCGTCGCACCCCCCCACCGCCACGCGCCCCTGGGTCACACTGGGGGCGGGGTGCAC
Source organism: Phycisphaerae bacterium (assembly GCA_041687095.1). Classification (GTDB taxonomy): domain Bacteria; phylum Planctomycetota; class Phycisphaerae; order SM23-33; family SM23-33; genus JAWLCQ01. Next base: position 5,950 of record JAWLCQ010000226.1, read on the forward strand.
GCGCTCGCTGCCCTTGCTCGCCCACACCCGCTCGCCCGTGGCGGCGTCCAGGGCGTAGACGATCCAGTCGTAGCTGCCGACGACCACGAGCGTCCGCCCGTCGTGCGTCCGGTAGTGGTTGCACCCGCCCTCGATGCGGTCGCCGGCCTGGAAGGACCAGAGCTTCGACCCGTCGGCGGCGTTGAGGCAGTAGAGCGTGTTGTCGACGGACCCGACGTACAGGCGGCCGTCAAGGATCAGCGGGGCGGCGTTGACCTGGTTGCCCGTCCGGAACGCCCAGGCCTTCTTCCCCGTGGCGAGGTCCAGGGCGTAGACGTGTCCGTCCTGGGACCCGACGAACGCGCGGCCGCCCGCGATGACGGGGGGGGAGGTGACGGGGGCGGCGGTGCGGAATCGCCAGTACATCCGCAGTTGGTGGGGCAACTCCCCCCCCGCCTCGCCGCGCAGCGCCTGCCCGCCGCGATGCATCGGCCAGTCGGTCCGGGGCGTGGGCAGCGGGCGTGCGGGGTCGTGGCGGTCCGTCACCGGCGCCCCTCCGCCCCCGCCCGCGCGGCCGAGGACCCACAGCGTGAGGGCCCCGGCCACCAAGGCCCCGATGAGGAACATGACGGCCGGGACGAGGCGGCGGGGCGGGACGTTGCTCTGATTGTTCTGCGGGTTGGGCATGGCGTTACTGCGACATCATACGCATTCCGTAACCGTTCACGCCTTCGCAAACAGCGGCGAAGGCGTGAAGAAAATGGTCCGTCGGGAGCCGAAGGCGGGAAAGGCGCGGCGGTGCGGCGGTGCGGCGAGGCGGTGCGGCGCGGAGCGAAGCGGCTTGTCGCGGCTCAAGCGCGTGCGTTGGTGGTCTCCTGACCCCCGTCGCAGGAGGTGGGCGCGTGCGACGCTCCAAGCGTGAGGATGCGTCAAGCGTGAGCGACGCCTCAAGCGCGTGCGACGGCTCAAGCGCGTGCGTTGGGGGTCTCCTGACCCCCAACGTCCGGGAACGCCAACGAGCGCTTCCGCGACAGCGTGATGGCGGCGCGTC
>JAWLCQ010000227.1:0-6871 GCA_041687095.1 Phycisphaerae bacterium
GAGGCTGACGGCTCCCCGGACCGTCTGCATCGCTGGGAGGACGAGGTCGCCGCCCTGTGGGAGCGGCGGTCGTGGCTGGTGATCTGCGGGTACGAGCGTCCGCGGTTCTCCTCCGACGTGCTGCTGCCGATCGTCGCCCGCCACCCGCTGCTGATCGCCGGGTCGAGCCTCCGCGCGAACCCGCTGTACCTCTCCCCCCATCGCCCCGCGGCCCCGCACCCCGCCGACGCCGTGCTCAACGCCCTTCTCGCTGACGCTCCCCCGCCCCCGATTCGCCACGAGGACACCCCCGCCGCCCTCCGCGCCGTCCTCGACGCCGTCCCCGTCTCCATCCTCGTTCTCGACGAGCACCATCGCATCCGCCTGGCGAACCGGCTGGCGGCGTGGTACCTGCGGACGACGGTCCCGGATGTGACCGGGCGCACCGAGGCCGAACTCGCTGGCCCCTTCGCCGGGCGCCCCGATGAACTCGCCGCCGCCCACTGCCGCGACCACGCCGCCCTCCGCTCCCCCGAGGCGGAGGCCATGGTTCTGGAGCCCCGCACGTTCCCCGACGGGACCCAGCGGTGGTTCCAGACGATCCGCGTCCCCTTCCCGCTGGGGCCCGATGAGGACGCGGTGCTCCGGATCTCCGGGGACATCACCGCCAAGCGGCTTGCGGAGGAGCAAGTCGAGGCCCAGATCGCCGCCTCCCGCCTCGCCGAAGATGCCCTCCGCGAGGTCGTGCAGGAGTGGGACGCCACCTTCAACGCCGTCCACGAGGCCGTCTGCGTCCTCGACCCCGACGAACGCGTCCGCCGGTGCAACGATGAGATGGTCCACCTGCTGGGCCTGCCCCGCGAGGAGATCGTCGGCCGAGCCTTCTCCCACATCCTCGCCGAGAAGCGCATCCCCGTGGAGGCGTGCCTGTTCTCGCGGGCGCTGGCGGCCCGGCGGCGGGAGGCGCAGATGGTTCAGTGGGGGGAGTACTGGCTGCACGCGATGGCCGATCCGATCCTCGACGCGCGGGGCGACGTGATCGGCTGCGTCGCCGTCCTCGCCAACGACACCGAGCATCGCCACGCCGAAGCCGCCGTCGAGGAATCGCGCGAGCAGCTCCGCCGCCTCGCCGAACGCCTCCACCACGTGCGGGAGGACGAGCGGACCGCCCTGGCGAGGTGGATCCACGACGAGTTCGGGCACGCCTTGACAGCGCTGAAGATGGACGTGGTGTGGCTGCAGAAACGCTTCCGCCCCGGGGCCAAGCCTCCCACCAAGGCCCAGGTCCGCCAACGCCTGGACTCGATGGACGAAACGGTCGGGCGGACGATCCGCTCGGTGCGGGAGACGGCGAGCGAGCTGCGCCCGGGCGTGCTGGATGATTTCGGCCTGGAGGCGGCGATCGAGGACGAGATCCGCCGCGTCGAGGAGCGAACCGGCCTCGCCTGTCGCTTCGCCGGGCCCTGCTTCGGGGTGGATCTGGACCGGCAGGTGGCGACGGCGGTGTACCGCATCTTCCAGGAGCTGGTGACCAACGTCCTCCGCCACGCCCACGCCACGGAGATGGCGGTGCGGCTGGAGCGGACGGCCGACGCGTTGCTGCTGGAGGTCCGCGATAACGGGCGGGGGATCTCGGAAGAGGAGGCCGCCTCCTCCCGGTCCATCGGCATCCTGGGCGTTCGGGAGCGCACGCTGCTGCTGGGGGGGCAGTTCGAGATCACTGGAACACGGGGGGAAGGCACGCTGGCGATGGTGCACGTGCCCTTGAAGAGCACGGAGCCCTCGCCATGAACCCCTCGCCGAGAATGATCGATTCCGCCCCGCAGCGTTCCATATCCGCCAACGCCCTGGGGAGGGGGGCGGTTCTGCGGGTTCTCATCGCCGACGACCACGCGATTGTGCGGCGCGGGCTGATGGAGATCCTGGAGGAGGAGTTCGCGGGCGTGACGTTCGGGGAGGCCGGCGACGTCCGCGAGACCATGGAGCGCCTCCGCACCGAACGATGGGATGTGGTGATCCTCGACATGACCATGCCCAATGGCAGCGGGCTGGACGTGCTGCACTACGCCCGCGGGCTCGACGCCGCCCTGCCCGTACTGGTCCTCAGCATGCACCCCGAGGACCAGTACGCCATCCGCGCCCTGCGGGCCGGGGCGTGCGGATACCTCACGAAGGAGTCGGCCCCCGGAGAACTGGTCAAGGCCATCCACACCGTCCTCGCCGGGCGCAAGTACGTCAGCGAGTCGCTCGCCGACGGGCTGGCGACGCGGCTGCAGGTGGGGCTCCAGGGCGATGAGCCCCCCCACGAGTGCCTCTCCGACCGCGAGTACCAGGTCATGCTCATGATCGCCTCGGGCAAGAGCGTGTCGCAGATCGGCGCGGAACTGTCCCTGAGCGTGAAGACCATCAGCACCTACCGCTCCCGCGTCCTGACGAAGACGGGCATGGCCACGAACGCGGAACTCACACGCTATGTGATCGAGCGGGGCTTGGTCTAGGCGCCGTGTAGGACAATCGCCTACAAGAAAACGGCGTTGTCTTACCTCTTCTTTTCCACATCTCTCATGGTGCGATATGTCAGGATGAGACGATAAATCACGTGAGAGCATGCCGCTGCGGGATGCCCGCGCCCCTCGAGGGCAGGAAGATGGCAACACGTGATGCGAGATTCAAAGCAGAAAGCTCACGGGACAGAGGGGACGGGCGGCGCCCCGGCGACGCGGCCGCACGGGGCGGAATCCCTGGACGGCCCCGACATCGCGATTCGAGCCCTCCTCGCCGCTCGCCCCGCCGCTCCACGCCTGCCCCTCGTGCCCTTCGAGCCTCCGCCCGCCGCGTCCGCGGTAGTGCGGGACGGGGCCCTCCTGCGCGTCAACGGGGCGTTCCTTCGCCTGTTCGGGTACACGGAGGCCCTGGAGGTGATCGGGACCGCCGTCTCGGGCCTCGTCGCCCCCCCGGACCGCCAGGGGCTGCAGGCCTGCCTTCGCTCCGCCGCCAACCGCTGCGAACCCAGTGAATTGGGTCTCCGGGGCGTGCGCGCCGACGGAAGTACGTTCCCCATCCGTACGCTCGCCCGCGCCCTGCCGCTGTTCGACGGGCCCGCATGCCTCCTGTTCGTGCTTCCCGGATGAATTCCGGGGCCTCCGGGAATCCAGACTTTTGTAAAGCCGCCCCTCCCGCTCGCCGATAGCTCTTGCGGGTCGGGTCACAGAGGAGTTGCTCGTGCACAGTTCACTAACAGAGCGCCCCTGTACCGTCCAGGTCCTTCCCCGGCCTGTAAGGTGCCATGTATGCGTTCGACCGCTCCAGGCCGCTCGTGCAAGGGGGCAACAATGAACCGCCGCCACGGTTCTCCCGCCCCTCGTACGGCGCCGGCCGTCCCGGACGCTCCCCCCGCCGTCCTCCCCCCCAACCGCCTTCGCCGCACGCTTCGCGGCCTGCGGCCGATCCTGATCACGGTGGCGGCGGCGGTGGCGTTCGCGGGGCTGCTGGGATGGCACCACGACAAGTTCGAGGGCGAACTGGTGCAGAGCTTCCAGCACGTCCAACTGGAGTCCACCCGCGGGATGGCGAGGGCAGTGGAAGAGGTCTACAGCGACCTCCTGTCGGGCCTCCAAGCCATCAGCCGCCGCGGGGACGCCCTCCGCTCCGCCGAGGACGGACGGGCCATGCTGCGGTCGCTGGCGGCGGCCCATGGCGGGGTGCTCGAACACCTCATCCTCGCCGACGACGCCGGGGGCTTCGTCGCCCGCGTGGGGCCCAACGGCGAGTCGCTCACCGGCTCCCCCCCGCCTGCGGGCGGTCCCCCCGACCCCCGCGTGCTGGAGGTCTCCCTGCCCGTATACGACGGGCCGACGGTCGTCGGGCGGGTGCAGGCGCGGGTGAACCTGGAGAAACTCGCCGCCAAGTACCTGACCACGCACACCGAGGTCCGCCGGGACATGTGCGTCCTGATCAATGAGGCGGGGGGGGTGGTGTTCGGCCCGGACGATTCGCCGCTGGGCCTCCGCGTCTCCGCCGGGGGCCCCCGCCCGGCCATCCCCGCCTCGCTCGCCGGGCTCCTCGTGGACCAGTGCGTCCGCGGAGGGCGCTCGAGCGTGCTGGAACTGGCCGCCCTCGACGGGGAGGGGACGGACCTGGTCGCCTACGCCCCCGTCACGCTGGGGACCCAGCGCTTCGGGCTGGTGACGACGGCGGGCAAGGACACCATTGCCGTACCGCTGACCTCCCATAAGCGGATCACGTACGCGCTGCTGGCGGCGTTGGCGCTGCTGTACTTCGCGACCGGGTACGTCTCCTACCGCAGCGAGCACTCGCACGCGGAACTGGAGTCCGCCCGCCGCCAGGCCGCCGAACGCGCCAACCGCGCCAAGGGCGAATTCCTCGCCCACATGAGCCACGAGATCCGCACCCCGATGAACGGCATCCTGGGGATGACGGACCTGGCCCTCAACACCTCCCTCACGCCCCAGCAGCGCGGATACCTCACGCGGGTCAAGGAGTCCTCCGAGGCCCTGCTCACCATCATCAACGACGTGCTGGACTTCTCCAAGATCGAGGCCGGCCGCATCGAACTCGCCTCCACCCGCTTCCGCCTGCGCGACTGGCTGGACAGCACGGTTGCCCCGCTGTTCGCCACGGCCCAGCGCAAGGGGCTCGTCGTCGAGTGCTCCGTCGACCCGGAGGCGCCCGACGTGGTGGTGGGGGACCCGGGGCGGCTGCGGCAGGTCCTGACGAACCTCGTGGGCAACGCGGTGAAGTTCACCCCCGCGGGTCGGGTCCTCGTTCGCGTGGACGTCGAGGCCCGCGAGGAGTCCTGCGTCCGCCTGCGCTTCCGCGTGTCGGACACGGGCGAGGGCATTCCGCCCGAGCGCCTGGAGGCGATCTTCTCGGCCTATGAGCAGGGCTCGCGGTACGTCGTCGATCCCCGCAGCGGGACCGGCCTGGGGCTGACGATCACGCGGCAACTCGTGAACCGGATGGGGGGCGAGATCTGGGCGCAGAGCTTCCCGGGGACCGGGAGCACCTTCCAGTTCCGCCTCGTCCTGGAGCTGCCGAGCCCGAACGCCCCCGCCGAAGACGGTCCCGCGCTGCTCGCCATCTGCGTCGGCCGCTCTCCGCTGTTCGACGAGTCCCTCGTCTCCGACCTCGGAACCCGGGGCACGGTGGTGCAGTTCATCGGCTGCTCCCCGGAGGCCCTCGGGGAGTTCGAGGAGCAGGTCCGCGGGGGCCTGTCCCCCAGCGTGCTGCTGCTGGCGGGGGAGGGGGAGGGCGTGGACGCCTTCACGCTGGAGGAACGCATTCGCCGCCGTCCCGCGCTGGACTGCCTGCCGCGCGTCCTCGTCAGCGCGGGCTCGGATTTGGAGGCGACGGCGGCGGGCGCGGAGGGCGGATCGGCCCTTCGCCTCGACGGGCCCCTCTCCGCCGCCTCCGTGCAGGAGGCCATCCGGCTCGCCCGGACCGTTCCCAACGCCCCCGAAACGCCCCGACAGTGCCATCGCCCCCTCCGCGTCCTGCTCGCCGAGGACGACCCCGTCAGCCAGGAGCTGGTGCGGACGCTTCTGCAGCAGTGGGGGCACTCGGTGCTCTCCGTCGCCAGCGGCGTCGACGCCCTCCACCAGGCCCGGGAGGAGCGGTTCGACCTCATCCTGATGGACCTGCAGATGCCCCGCATGAGCGGGCTCGATGCGGCCAGCCTCATCCGGTCCGACGAACAGGCCACCAATGGGCATGTCCCCATCATCGCCATGACCGCCCACGCCCTGCCCGAGGCCCTCGGCCGCTGCCGCGAGGCCGGGATGGACACCTGCCTGTGCAAGCCCGTCCGCGCCGAGGAACTCCGCCGGACCATCGAGGGCATCTGCGGCGCGCTCTCTGCCGCCGCCCCGGCCGCCGGTTCCGCTCCCGGCGCGTCGCGCCCCTCCGCCCTCCCCGAGCCCCCCGAGCCCGCCGAGTTCGCCACCGACGCCCCCTCCTGCAACCTGTCGCAGGCCCTGGGGTTCGCCGGGGGCGACCTGGCCACCCTCCGCCGCCTCGCCGCCGTCTTCCTCCGCGATTCCGCCACCACGCTTGACGACATGCGCCAAGCCCTCTCCGACCATAGCTGCCCCACCCTCGAGATGCTCGCCCATCGCCTCAAGGGCTCCCTCCGCATCTTCGGGGCGCACCGAGCCCAGGGCCTCGCCGTCGTCCTCGAAGCCGCCGCCCGCGACGGCCGCTTCCAGGACGCTGCCGCTACCTTCGAACCCTTTGTCCAGGAGGTCTCCCGGCTGGGGGCGGATCTGGAACTTCTCGTGAAAGAGGAGGCGCAATGCGTATCCTGATTGCCGATGACGACCCGGTCTATCGCTGTCTGCTGCAGTCGCTTCTCGAAAAATGGGGGTTCGAGCCCCTCACCGCCTGTGACGGCCGCGAGGCCTGGGACCGCTTCCGCGACCACCCCGAGCTTGACCTGCTCATCCTCGACTGGAAGATGCCCTTTCTGAGCGGCCACGACATCTCTCGCATGATCCGCGAGCAGTGCCCCGACCGCACCGCCTACATCCTGCTCCTGACCGCCTCCAGCGGCCGTGAGGACATCATGCAGGTCATGATCGCCGGGGCCGACGACTACCTCCTCAAGCCCTTCGAGCCCCTGGACCTCAAGATCCGCCTCCGCGTCGCCAAACGCATCCTCACCCTCGAATCCGAACTCGCCCACGCCCGCACCGCCGCCGCTCCAGTCACCTCGAGCAACCTCGGCTCCATCGCGGTGGAGCAACGGTGACCTGACCGCCTTGCAGGCGGCACGCGTATGGACGCGCGGCCACCCTCCGCGCGCGGGAGGGCGCAATCCTCGAGGGGACAGGCGGGAACGGCAACGGGCGGCGGAAGGAGCAACGGACCGTGACCT
>JAWLCQ010000228.1:0-6786 GCA_041687095.1 Phycisphaerae bacterium
CTCAGGACAGGTCCCCGCCGCGATCGAAGCGCCGCCATAACGCTATCGCGGAAGCGCTCGTTGACCTTCCAGGACGTTGGGGGTCAGGAGACCCCCAACGCACGCGCTGGAGGCGGCGCGGGGCAGACGCCCCGCAGGGAGGAAGACGCGCCGTCCTTACAAGCGCCGTCCTTCCTGTAGCCTCCCCCGCTCGCACGGGGTATGCTGTGCGGCGTCATCCAGGGTTGGGTCCGTACTCCAGGGCAGGAAAGGATGGGCGCCATGAACCGTCGCCTCACCATCGTCTCGCTGGTGCTTCTCGTTACGGGGTCCGCGTCGCTTGCGGGGGAGATCGGGTACGTCGAGGACTTCGCCCTCGCCCCCGACCGCTCCGACGCCCTCAAGCTCCTGCTCCCGGGCACGGAGGACTTCCACTACTACACGGCCCTGCACCTGCAGCAGACGGGGCGATTCGACGACGCCGACGCGCTCCTCGCCTCCTGGCTGCACCACACCGGGGAGACGGAGCGGTGGCGCGAGGTCCGCCATCGCCAGGCGCTGCTCACGTACGGCCGCACCCCGCAGCAGACGCTCGCGCACCTCGTCCACGAGCTGAGCCTGACATTCGACCACCAGCGTCAGGTCCCCGGGCAGACGCCCGACCTGCCGACGGCGCTGGATCCGAAGCTCATCGGCCGCGAGAGGCTCGCGGAGGAGGTGCCCGCCCGCGGCAGTATGCTGAAGGAGTTCGAGTCCTCCGCTCTGGAGTGGCTGGCGGGGACGGACCTGGGCCCCATCGCCCGCGGGGAGCTTCTGGACCGCCTGAACCGTCCGGACATCCCCAACCTCGTGGACCTCGTCGAGGCGGACCTGAGGACGACGAACGGGGCGGGCTTCGGGCGATTCAAGATCCATGGGAAAATGCTCCCCGAGCAGCTCCGCGAGCTGCTCCGCCGCCAACCCGACCAGATCACGGCCGACCCGTTCGTCAAGGCGCTGCTGCGCAAGCTCCAGCCCTCGGCGGACGAGGACGTGCAGCACGATCCGCAGGCGCGGGAGGCCTACCTCGACCGCCTCTGGGCGTTCGTCTCGACGCTGCCCCCGTCAATGAACTCGCTGCGGGCGAACGTGCTGTACCACCGCCTCCACGCCGGCCGCTCGCGGGGCGTGTACGACCCGGAGCTGTTCCTGGCGTACCTGCGCCTGCCTCGGTCCGCGCCGTACGTCGCGCCCCAACTGCTCGGAAAGCACTGGGACACGAACACGTACGCGGACCTCGACGCGAGCTACCGCCCCCATGGCACGCTCCTGACAGCGATCGGGAACGACGAGCCGCTCGTCCGCGACTACCTGATGCACCTGCTCCCCGACGCCCCCGACGACAAGGCCTACGCCCCCTACATCCGCGACGACTACCTCCAGCGCGTCTTCGCCGAGGCGAAGATCCTCCGCGGTTCGGGCGACCTGGCGAAGTGGTACGCCCTGCTCGCGCCCGAGGAGTACCGCGCGATCCAGGACCGCGTGGACATCCTCTTCGCCCCCACGGTCCCGCGGGTTCTCGGGGTGGACGAGCCCGTGAAGCTCTCCGTCGAAGTCAAGAACGTCCCGACGCTGCTGGTGAAGGTCTTCGAGGTCCACACGCCCAACTACTGCCGCAAAACCCTCCGCGAAGTGGACGCCGGCATCGACCTCGAGGGGCTCGTCGCCAACTCCGAGGTGGTTCACACCTACGACGCGCCCCCCTCGCGGCGGGTGCGGCGGGAGTTCGAGTTCCCGCAGATGAAGGGGCGCGGGGTGTGGGTGGTGGAGTTCATCGGCAACGGGATCAGCTCGCGGGCGCTCATCCGCAAGGGCCGCCTGCGCTCCCGCGTCCGCTCCAGCGTCGCCGGGCACGTCGTCACCGTCCTCGACGAGTCCAACCGCAAGCTCCCCGACGCGCGGGTCTGGCTGGGCGGGCACGAGTATGGGCCCAACGACCGCGGGGAGATCGTCGTCCCCTACACCACCGGGGAGGACGCGCGGGAGCAGCCGATCGTCCTGGTGCATGACGGATTCGCCTCGCTGGACACGTTCCGGCACTCCCCGGAGAAGTACTCCCTGACCACCCGAATGCACGTCGAGCGCGAGTCCCTCCTCGCCGGCCACCGCGCCACCGTCGCCATCCGCCCCTCGCTGAAGGTCAACTCCACCGAGGCGCCCATGGAACTTCTGGAGGACGTTTCCCTGGAGATCCGCACCAAGGACCTCGACGGGACGGCGTCTACGCTCGTGGTCCCCGGCCTCAAGCTCCGCACGGACGGCGAGGCGACCTGCGAGTTCACCGTGCCCGAGCGGCTCAAGGGGATCACGTTCACGCTGCGGGCGAAGGTCCAGAACCTCAGCACGAACCGGCGGGAGGAGTTCGGCTCGGAGAAGACCTTCACGGTCAACGCGATCGACCGGACGGACAAGACGCAGTGCCTGCACCTGGCGAAGGAGCCCGGGGGCTGGGTGCTGGACCTGCGGGGCAAGACGGGCGAGCCGCTCGGGGACCGCGCGGTGAACCTGCGGCTCAAGCATCGGGACTTCCGCACGCCCGTACCGGTGTCGCTCCGGTCCGATCCTACCGGGCGGATCACGCTGGGGCCGCTGGAGGACATCGTGCGGGTCGACGCGACGACCCCGGAGGGCGTGGAGCAGTCCTGGGTGCTGCCGCGCGACGCCCACACCTACCCCGACGCGGTCCACGGGAGAGTGGGCGACGTGATCCGCATCCCGTACATGGGCACGGCCGACGCGCCCCGGCGGGAGGAACTGTCGCTGCTGGAACTCCGCGGAACCACCTTCACCGCCGACCGCTTCGACGCGTTGAGCATTCGCGACGGGTTCATCACCGTCACCGGGCTCGAGGGAGGCGACTACGACCTGAAGATCAAGCCCGACGGGCCCGACATCACCATCCGCGTCACCGACGGGGACGAGGCGCTGGGGTACGTCATGTCCGACACGCGGCACCTGAAAGTGCTGGACGCCGCACCGCTGCAGATCGTCTCCGTGACGCCCGAGGAGGCCGGCGTCGCCATCCGCCTCGCCAATGCGGGCCCGCACGCCCGCGTACATGCAATGGCCGTGCGGTTCGTGCCCGAGACCTCCGCCTTCGCGAACCTCATTCCATACAGGGTGGCGAGCCCGTCGGAGATATCCCTGGACACGCTGGAGTCGCAGTACGTCGCGGGGCGGAGCATCGGGGACGAGTACCGCTACATCCTGGAGCGGAAGTACGCCCGGATCTTCCCGGGCAACATGCTGGACCGCCCGACGCTGCTGCTGAACCCCTGGACGGCCCGCTCCACCGACACGGGTAAGCAGACCGCCCGGAGCGGCGAACTGCTGGCGGGGGGCGGGGGCGACGGGTCCGGGACCGGGTTCTTCGGGACCGGCGGCGGCCACGGGGGAAGGGGTCCCCTCATGGGATTCGCCAGCGTGGACTTCCTGTCCGAACCGCCCGTGGTGCTCCTGAACCTCCAGCCCGACGCGCAGGGCGTGGTGCGGATCGGCCGCGATACGCTCCGCGGGATGCCCTACCTGCAGGTCGTCGCGCTCGACGACCGCCACACCGTCTTCCGCTCCCTCGCCCTCGCCCCCGTGAAGTACGAGACGCGCGACCTTCGCCTGCTCCGCTCCCTCGACCCCGCCGTCCCGTACACCGAGCACAAGCGCATCACCCCGCTCGCCGCGGGCGAGACGCTCACCCTCCCCCACGCCGCCACCGCTCGCATGGAGGTCTACGACTCCCTCGCGAGCGTCTACCGCCTCTACAGCACGCTCAGCGCCGACGCGAACCTCGACGAGTTCCGCTTCCTCATCGAGTGGCCGACGCTCGACGACGCGAAGAAGCGCGAGCGGTACTCGAAGTACGCCTGCCACGAGCTGCACTTCTTCCTCTACCACAAGGACCCCGAGTTCTTCCGCACCGTCGTCCGCCCGTACCTGGAGAACAAGAAGCACAGGACGTTCCTCGACGCGTGGCTGCTCGAAAGCGACCTGTCGGGCTACCTCCGCCCGTGGGCGTACGAGCGCCTGAACGCGGCCGAGCGGATCCTGCTGGGCAAGCGGATGGAGGCGGAGCGGGCGGCGATGCGGAGGCACGTGGGGGACCTGTACGACCTCATCCCCCCGGATCCCCAGCGCGCGGACACGCTGTTCGCCGCCGCGATGCAGGGATCGGCGCTGACGGACAAGGGCGTCGCGCCCCGACCGCCCGCGGCGGAGCGCAGGAGCGGGCGAGGCCTGGCGCTGTACGGTGACATGGACGAGGACCGCGCCACGGCGGCAAGGACCCCCGAGGCCGAGCAGCCCGCACCGTCCCCCCCACCGGCCGACGACGCGGAGGACCTCGCCGAAGGCGACGTCGCCCGGGACGACACCCGCCTCAGCGACCTCCAGGAACGCGCCCGCGTCCGCCAGCTCTACCGCGCCCTCGACCCCACGCGGGAATGGGCGGAGAACCACTACTACCACCGCCCCCTCGACCAGCAGACCGCGGACCTGGTGACAGTCAACGGGTTCTGGAACGACTACGCCTCCCACACGGGCGAGGGGCCGTTCCTCTCCCCCCGCCTCGCCGAGGCGGCGGGGAGCTTCACGGAGATGATCCTCGCCCTCAGCGTCCTCGACCTGCCCTTCGCCCCCGCCGAGCACGCGAGGGACGCGAAGGACGGGGCGCTCACCCTGGCGGCCGCCTCGCCCGCGGTGGTGTTCCACCAGGAGATCCTCCCCACCGCCCCGGCCGACCACGCCCCCGTCCTCGTCCGCCAGGACTACTACCGCTCCGGGGAACGCTACGAGAACGAGGGCAACACGCAGACGGACAAGTTCATCACCGAGGAGTTCCTCACGGGCGTGGTGTACGGCTGCCAGGTCGTCGTCACCAACACCGGTTCGACGCGGCAGAGCGTCGAGGTGCTGATGCAGATCCCCCGCGGTTCCGTCCCCGTTTCGGGGGACGGGGTGACGCGGCTGGGCCCGTCGTTGCGGGAGAGGTTCGGGAATCGCGCCATCCCGCTGCTCTCCACCGCCAAGCAGACGCGGAGCGTCCGCCTGGCGCTCGAGCCCTACCGCACCGAGACGTTCGAGCACTTCTTCTACTTCCCCGCCCCGGGCGAGTTCCCGCACTACCCCGCCACCGTGGCGAGCGCCGAACGGGTCCTCGCCTCCGCCGCCCCCGCCACCCTGCGCGTCGTCCCCGAACCCACCGCCGTGGACACCACGTCGTGGGCGCACGTGTCGCAGAACGGGACGGACGAGCAGGTGCTCGCGTACCTCGACGCGCACAACCTCCACCGCGTCGAGCTGCACCGCATCGCGTGGCGGATGCGCGACGCGGGGATGTTCCGCAAGGTGCTCGCGCGGCTGGAGGCGAGGCACGTGTTCGAGTACACGCTGTGGTCCTACGGGCTGATGCACAACGACGTGCCCGCGATCCGCGAGTACCTCCGGCGCCGGCCGGGCTTCCTCTCGCGGTGCGGCCCGTACCTGGACAGCCCGCTGGTGACGATCGACCCCGTCGAGCTGCGGACGTACGAGCACCTGGAGTACGACCCGCTGGTCAACGCGCGCTCCCACCCGCTGGGGCAGCGGCGGCGGATCGTCAACGACCGCCTGCACGAGCAGTACCACCGCCTGCTGGACATCCTCGCGCACAAGCCCGCCCTGGACGACTCCGACCGCCTCGCGGTGACCTACTACCTGCTGCTGCAGGACCGCGTGTCCGAGGCGCTCGAGTTCCTCGACCGCGTGGACCCCGCGAAGCTCCCCACCCGCCTGCAGTACGACTACTTCGTCGCGTACACGGACTTCTATCGCGAGCGGACGGACCACGCCCGCGAGGTCGCCCTGCGCTACCAGGGCCACCCCGTGGACCGCTGGCGGAAGCGGTTCGAGAACGTCCTCGCCCAGATCGCCGAGATCGATGGAGCCCCGGCCGCCGTCGTCGACGACGAGAGCCGCGCGCAGTCCCACACCCGCCTCGCCGCCACCGAACCGTCCCTGGACCTCAAGGTCGAGGACCGCAAGGTGACCGTGCACTACCAGAACCTCCCCGAACTCACCGTGCGGTACTACCGCATGGACGTCGAGCTGCTCTTCAGCCGCAACCCCTTCGGAAAGGAGTTCGCGGGGCAGTTCGCGTTCGTCCAGCCCACCGCGACGCGGACGGTGAAGCTGCCCCCCGACGCGCAGGCGCCCGGTCCGCGGGCGGTGACGTTCGACCTGCCCGCGGAGTTCCGCAACGCCAACGTGCTGGTGGAGGTCGCGGGGGCGGGCTCGGCCGTCGCGCGGTCGCAGGCGTACTACGCCAACTCGCTGGCGGTGCAGGTGATCGAGAGCTACGGGCAGCTCCGCGTGAGCGACGCCCAGACGGGCAAACCGCTGCCCAAGGCGTACGTGAAGGTCTACGCCCAGCGGGCCAACGGGCAGGCGGTGTTCTACAAGGACGGGTACACCGACCTCCGCGGCCGCTTCGACTACGCCTCGCTGAGCACCGACGAGATCGGGCAGGTGCAGCGGTTCGCCCTGCTGATCCTGAGCGAGGACCACGGCACGGCCGTCCGCGAGGCGGACCCGCCGGCGAGGTGAGGCGCGTTCCACTTTATTCTCGGGTGGGTGCCACTCTATGCTCGGGTGGGTGCCGTGGTTTGCGGAGCGCAGCGGAGCAACCACGTCCAATCGACGCTGCCTGCGAATGATCTGGGATGCGTATGAGGCGTGGCGAGGCGGGAGAGCAGAGGCGGATTGGTGGTTGAAAATTGACCACGTGGTGGTCAATTT
>JAWLCQ010000229.1:0-6777 GCA_041687095.1 Phycisphaerae bacterium
GCGTGGGCGACGGCGGAGAGGCTATGGTAGACCTGTCCGTCGTAGAAGATCCCGTTGTCGAGGATCTCGATAATGTGCATCTGGCCCTTGTAGGGCCGCTTGAGGATCGTCCCGGGCGCGGGCAGGCGGCAGTCGCGGGGGCGGGGGATGCGCTCGCGGCTGGTCATAGTCGCGCGACATCGCAGTCGTATTCGCGAGCGGCAAGGCCTGCCGCTTGACGTGTAAAGAGTGGGAGCGCGCCAGTGAGGCGACGAAGTCGCTCTGCCGTCTGGGCGGTTACGGGGCATTGCTGTGCAGCGAACTCGGCGACAACTGAATCGTGTGTCCATGGCTTGAGCTGCACCAGTAGACGACACGCCTCCAGTCGCCTGTGGGCAGGTAGCCGGCCGCCGCACAGACGCTCAGCATGATCAGGAGCGTGGGGAACAGGCGCGACATCAGTTCATCTCCGATCCGCAGAGGGGGCAGCGACAGAGGGGCAGTTCGACGACATCGATCCGCAGCCGCCCGCCCGGGACGACGTCCTTCCGTTGGGTCAGCAGCAAGTCGATCTGCGAGTCGTCGAGGTACACACCGGCGTGCTGGAGCGCATCAAGGGTCGGCTTTTGTAGATTGTCCAGGTCGCGTCTTCGCCGGTCCGGCGGGAACGCGTCCATGGCGAGGGCGATGCGACCGGAGATCGGAGGCCGGCCGCTGCCACCCAGGAGGGCGCAGACGTTCCGGCGGAACGCCCGGCCCTCCCGGCTGATCAGCGTGCGGTGGCCCACATGCCGCCAGTACCGGTTCGCGGATGGGGGGTAGGGGAGTGTCAGCATCATCCGTTGGGCTCCCCTGCCAGGGCGCGAGGATGCCGGATGCCCTTACGCCCCCGTCCCTCGCTGAAGTACCGGGGCACGTGGGTGTTCTGAAGGTATCCTGCGTGACGCATCTCGGTCAGCAGCTCAAAGGCGCACGGACGGCAGTATCGGTTCTTGCGGTTGTCGAGCGGTTCGCCGCAGGTCTCACAGTGGGTGGCCATGGGGCTCCTCCTATCGCTTCCACGGGGGCGTGTTGTCGGAGGGCTTGGCCTGCTGGGGCTGGCCGCCGGCGGCGTCCTTGGGCTCGTAGCCCTTGATCTCGTTGGTCAAGTCGCCGGTGTCCTGCCGCTTCCGTACCTTGACGGTCAAGGTAAGGGGCAGATTGTGCAGGTCCGCAGAGTCCCGCGGCTGCATGACCCCCACCGCCCGGCACAGGGCCGAGAGGTTCCCCCGGGCGATCTTCACCGTCTGGGCGTTGGGGTGGTGGATGCACAGGCGGTCCCAGACCCGGCGGTCCTTGTACTCGCCGTCGAGGATCGTGAACTCCAGTTGCAGGTAGTTGCCGTCGCCGCTCTTGGTGGGCTTCATCTCGCTGGCGGTGATGGCCGCGAGGTACTTGCCCGCGGGCAGGGGCTCGAAGGGGGTGTTGGGTTCGACTTCGTTGGCGTTGAAGTGTCCGAGATCGGCCATGTCAGTTCTCTCCTTGGGTCAGGGGGTGCAGGGCGTCGGCGTCGGTCCACCAGACATCCGCAGAGGGGGGAGATTTGCCGCGCGAATTCCTCCGGAACCAACCCCGCACGCCCAAAATGCCGCCGAATCTCCCGCATCATGGTGTAGATGGAGCTGCGGTGGACCCCCAACGCCCGCGCGGCCTTTGGGGGCGAGACGAACTTGAGCTCCTGAGCGGCCGCCTGAAGCCGCGGCCGCATTCCCGCCATCGCCTCCTCCATGTCCAGCCGCACCTGCAGCTGTGCGATGTCGTCGCGCCCCACGCGCTGCGGAAGCCCGGACCGGGAATCGGTCCCGTCCCCGGGGGCGTCGATTCCCCGCAGGCGACGCCGCCCCTCGATCTGCTTGAACTTGCGGACCGCCATGTCCAGCACCCGGCAGGCGTAGGTGTGCCACCGGGACTTCGAGGGGTCGAACCGCGGGGCGGCCTTGAGCAGTTCGACTGCCATGTCCTGGTAGAGGTCGTCCTGGCGACTTTCGTCGAGGCCGTAGCTGTCCGCCACCCGCCGGACGCGGAAGCCCATCCGTTCCAGGACGAACGGATCGAACAGCGATAGTGGCTGCCTGCCAGGGGAAGGGGGGATGCGGTCCGCGAGGTCCGCCCGCCGGTGGGGGGTCGTGCAAGTCACGCCCAACTCCTTTTTCCGCGCGTCTGCGCGTAAAAAAGGCCCGCGGAAGAACGCCGGCGGGAGCGCTTTCGCGGGCCTCGGTCAGTGACTTCGTCTCACCGGCTCTCGCTCTTCGCCGGTGGGGGCGTCACGTCGGGCGTCACAATGTCACGTTTGGCGTAACCTTCGAGGAATTCCTCCTACGCCAGCACCCACTCGATCTCCCGATCGGGCTCGTAGACCATCTCCGTCCCCAACTTGACGCCGTTCCGCAGGTGGGCGGCCAGGCGGGCGTCGCTGGGGGCGATCTTGTCGATCGCGGTCTTGATGACGCGAGCGACCCGGCGGCGGACCGCGTCGATATCGTCCCCGATCCTGCGACTCCTGCCACGGAGGCGCAGGGACGACGACAGGTACGACGCGATGGCCCCGATCTCCGCGTCGATCTCTTCCAGCCGGCCGGGATCGGCGCGATCGCGCTCGGTGACCAGGGCGTCGTAGCGGGCCTCGCACTCGCGGAGGGTCTGGCGGTCGACGGCGTCGTCGCCCCGGCCGGACTGCACCTGGAGCCCCTCGGCCGCCGCAGTGCGATCGCTCCGCCCCGCGCCCGCCACGTCGGACATCATGCGGACGATGTGCATGCTCTGCTGCGGGTGGCGGAGGAGGTAGTGGAGGAAGTGCGGGCCCTTGAGGTTGCCGTCGAGGAACGTTTCGCGGCCCTCGAACCGTAGGGCCCACATGCCGCGCTTGGCGAACTGGTAGGGGGGCGGGGCGGGCACCGGCGGCTCTTCATAGCCGAACCTGGGCGGCGGAGGCGCCGAGCAGGGCCCGCCGTCGATCATGTCCAGCAGGTGGTCCAGCGCCGCCCGGGACGCCGGCGCCAGGTCCACGCCCAGGCGGGCGAAGGCGAGGCTACGATTCCAAACCGCCTCCCACAGGAGGTTCCACATCCGCCGGTGGCGGCACTCCGAGCGGAAGATCGCCACGCCGTCGTCGAAGAACCCGACCATGTTGTCGGGCGCCTCCTCCGTGGCGCCGACCGGCAGGACCAGCCGGTAGTACCGTCGAAGCCCCAGGTCGTCCGCCAGCAGCCCGATCTCGTACATCAGGTAGATCCACTCGCCCAGGGGCGCCACCGGATCGCCGCCGCTGTTGAACCGCCGGCCCCCGGGATCGTCGAGGTCCGCCAAGTGCCCCATGATCGGCAGCGCCACCGTCTTCGCCAACTGCTCGACGCTCCGCCGGTCCCCGCAGATGTACGAGTGGCCGATCCCCTCCAGCCGGCGTTCCACCTCGGGCGGCACGGTCCCAAGTCCAGCCTCGGCGGCGGCGAAGGGGAACCCCCGCGTCTGCCAGGGCGCCGGGGTGGTCTGGCACTCCTCGGCCGGGCAGAGCATCGACAGCAGGAACTGGCGGGCGACGTGCCCCAGTCGCGGCCGGACGAACACGAACGGCTCGTCAGGCAGCCCCCCGGGGCCGCTGGGCCGCACGTGTCGGCCGCGGATGCCGATCTCCAGGTGCCGCAGGCCCAGGTTCCGCGTCGTCAGGTCCTTGGCGATGTCCCGCAGGCTCTCGATGTGGCGGCGGACGCCGTGGGGCAGGGACTTCACTCGCGACAGAAGGCCCTCGCCCTCGCCGCCCATCGCGATGGTGTTTGATGTAAGAATGGACATTTCTAACTTTAAAGCGCAATAGTTACTCTCATATGCAGTCTCCACGTTACAATCCCGGGAGTGGCACCTTTGGCCGGACGTGGCTCGCGACGCCGGATGCGGCAGCGGTGCGGGCTGGCCTACGGTGGTCGATGCCCAAGCGGCGGAAGCGTCCGCCTATGGAGTGTACAGCCGAACGAGGACTCTGGTTCGCGCCCTGCCCGCCGGAGTGCCATTTTGAGCCCCAGAGAGATCGTGACGGACCGCGGCCCGCGTCAGGTCGCCCTCCGCGGAGAGGTCGTGACGCGCTAGGGAGTCGTGCATGGCCGCATGGAGGCGGCGTCGGTCCAGCGCGGTCTGCCGCCATGTGGCGACGGTCGTCGCGCGCGACGGCGGGTCCGCCAGCGACGAATGCCGGCAGGGACTGCTCGCCTACCTGGAAGCGTCGGTGCAGCGCGGACAATGGCGGGAGGCGGAGATCGTCGCCTATCATGTCATGATGGCACGACATGTCTCCGCCGACACGTTCGATGATGCGGCCGGGAACTGAGTCGTGCCCCGTCGGCCGAAGGACCGGCGGACACCCATGAGTCTAGGACGAAACATCCGGTTCGTGCGGATCGCCGCCGGCCTCAAGCAGGGGGAGATGGCCAAGCGGCTGGAGATCACGCAGAACTACCTCTCGCTGCTGGAGAACGACAAGGCCGAGCCCAGCCTGGCCCTGCTGCGCCGCCTGTGCCGGATGTTCCGCGTCCCGCTCACGTTCCTGCTCATGGAGGAGGAGGCGACGGACGAGGGCGAGGATCCCGAGATGGAGCACGTCCTCAGCGAACTGCAGGACCTCCTGCGGCATCGCCAGCAGGCCCGTCGCAAGGCCCGCACCCAGGGCCCCCCAAAGAAGTCCCGTAAGCGGCCGTCCTGAGGCGCCCCCATGCCCGCCGCTGCTGGGACCAGTCTGCCAGGCCCGCCAGCGAGCGGATGTGCCGCTCGGCGATGGGATCGTCGCCCCCGGTGACCCGCGGGAGGTGCAGCAGCTCGTCCTGGATGTCGGGCGCGAGGTGCAGGAGGTTCATGATCTGCGTCACCCGCGCCCGCGTGACGTGGCCCAGTTCCGCCAGCTCCGCCTGGTCGCGTACGGCCCCACTGCCCAGCAGCCCGTCGAACTTGATCGCCAGCGCCGTCAGCCGCGACACCCGCGGCACCCGCCCTGCCGGGGTGTCCCGCACGGGGGCGGGGCCGGTGCGGAGCTTCCGCTTGCCCTTTTTCGCGTTGGAGAAGTGGATGCGGTGCGTCTGCGTCATGCCTGCGGTCATGCTTCAGTCTCCTGGGGGCTTTCGGTCAGCGACCGGATGCCGGTGGGGTGGAAGGTGACGGAGAGGGCCTCGGCCTCGCCGTCGTACTCGATGCGATCCACCAGCAGGTGGATCAGCCGGAACTTGTCGGTGGGCGACAGGCAGTCCCACAGGGGATCGAACGCCTCCAGGGCGCCCGTCAGCTCGTCGGAGTCGAGCATGCGCTTTCGCAGGCCCGCGATCCGTTCGTTGAACTTGGTGATCTCGGCCTGCTCGTCCTTCAGGCGGGCCTGCAGGATCCCCATCTCCCGCGTCGCCCCCTCGTCGAACCCCGCCCGGGGCGCCAGGTCCCCGATCGAGCGCCCGATCTTCCGCACGCGTCCCTCGACCTCCTTCCGCCGGCGCTCCAGGCCCTCGATCTCCTCCTGCAACTGCCTTTGCGTCGTCCGCACGGCCTCCTCCAGCACCGCCGGGTCCTTGCCCAGCGAGCGGATCTGCTCCAGGATGAAGTCCTCCAGCTCCTTCGCCGGAAGCGACGGGGCGGGGCAGGTGTCCCAGCCGCTCTTCTGGGCGCGGATGCAGACGTAGTAGCGGTACCGCCGGTCGCCCCGGGTGGCGAAGTGGTGGCTCATCGCGCAGCCGCAGTGCTTGCACCTCACCAGGCCCTTGAGCAGGGCCCCGTACTTGTTGCGGGCGTGCTTGCCGCCGGAGTTGCGGTTGCGACGGAGCTGCCCCTGGACCTGCCCGAACAACTCCTCGTCCACGATCGCCTCGTGCTCGCCATCGAAGACCTCGCCCTTGTGCGTGATCTTGCCCAGGTACGTCACGTTCGTCAGGAGCTTCTGCAGGCCCGACTTGTCGAAGGCATGCCCCCCGCGCCACGGGCCGGCGACGGTCTGGTAGCGCTTGGTCTTGTCGCCGCGCTCGGTGAGCGCCCGCAGCGTCGGCAGCAACGAGCCCGACTGGAGGTACAGGCGGAAGATCTCCCGCACCCGCTCGGACTCCTTGGGGTTCACCCGCAGGCGGCTGCCTCGGTTGTCCCGCTCGCGGTCGTAGCCCAGGATCGGCGCCCCGCCGGTCCACTTGCCCCTGCGGCGGGCGGAGGCGATCTTGTCCCGCGTCCGCTCGGAGATGATCTCCCGCTCGAACTGGGCGAAGGAGAGCAGGATGTTGAGCGTCAGGCGGCCCATGGAGGTCGTGGTGTTGAACTGCTGGGTCACGCTCACCAGCGACACCCGCCTGTCCTCCAGCGTCCCCATGATGCGGGCGAAGTCCATGAGGCTGCGGGAGAGGCGGTCGATCTTGTAGACGACGATGCAGTCGATCCTGCCCTCCTCGACATCGTCCATCAACTGCTGGAACGCCGGGCGCTCGACCGTCCCGCCGCTGAACCCGCCGTCGTCGTAGTGCTGCTCCAGGCAGACCCACCCGGCGTGCTTCTGGCTGGTGATGTAGGCCTCGGCGGCGTCGCGCTGGGCGTCGAGGGAGTTGAACTCCAGGCAGAGGTTCTCGTCGGTGCTCTTTCGCGTGTAGATCGCGCAGCGGACGATGGGGGACTGCTCGGTCATGCGTTCTCCTTGCGGGGGTCGGCGAGGTTGAAGAAGAGGTACCCGTTCCAGTGGCCCCCGGTGATGGCGTGGGCGACGGCGGAGAGGCTATGGTAGACCTGTCCGTCGTAGAAGATCCCGTTGTCGAGGAT
>JAWLCQ010000230.1:0-6759 GCA_041687095.1 Phycisphaerae bacterium
GTCGCAGGCCCCCCCTCCTGCGCCGGGGGTCTCCTGCCCCCCGGCGTCCTGGAGGGGTGAGGGACGCCTCCGCGTCAGCGTCGTTGGAGCGCCCCCATCGCGGCGGCGGCCTGGTCCTGAGCTTGTCGAAGGGCCGCCGCGACCGAAGCGCCGCCATAACGCTGTCGCGGAAGCGTTCCGCACGTTCCGGGACGTTGGGGGTCAGGAGACCCCCAACGCACGCGCTTGAGGCGTCGCTCGCGCTTGAGGCGTCGCTCGCGCTTGAGGCGTCGCTCGCGCTTGAGGCGTCGCTCGCGCTCGAGGCGTCGGGGACGGGCTACGGTCCGCCGAACTGCTTGCGGTAGTCCTCGACGAGGCGGGGCAGGTCCGGGTCGGTCGGGTCGAGGGACTGGAGCTGCTGGAGGGTGGTGGAGGCGGCCTGGCGGTCGTTGATGCGGATCTGCATGCGGGCGTTCTGGACCAGCACCTCGCGGTAAGGGGGCGGGGGCTCGGGCGTGTCGGGGGCGTCGGACGCCCCGGCCGTCGTGGGCCCGTAAGACCGCGGCGGGCCCGTCAGTTCCCCGTCGACCGGCAGGACGGTGGGGGTGATGGCGCAGGCGTCGCGGTGGATGATCAGCCGGTCCATCCCGGGGGAGCGCTGCTCCTCGTAGACGGCCATGCCCGCGGACTGGCGGGCGCGGAAGATCATCTCGCCCGTGCGGGCGTTCTGGGCGTAGTACGTCACCTCGCACGTCGCCGTCAGCCGCTCCCGCGAGCGGAACACCTGCTCCAGGTGCGAGCGGTTCGTGCCCAGCACGTCCACCAGCACGAAGAGGATGGCGTCGGGGTCCTCCCCGACCACCACCAGCTCGTCGTGCCTCGCCTTCATCTCCAACGCCGCCCGCAGGTAGTCGAAGTCCTCCGACGTGGGCGAGGTGTGCGTGTAGTAGCTGTCCCGCACGCGGATGCTGGTCGAGGCCCCCCCGCTGATGTTGCAGGAGTCGTTGAGGTCGCGGTAGGGGACGGCCGTGTTGCGCTCGGAGCTGTTGAGCCCCCCGCTGGCGGAGAGGTTGACGGTCTCGAACCCGGGGAAGCTGATGTTGCCCCCCCCGACGTGAGCGATGGACTGAACGGCGATCTGCACCCGCCGCCCCCGCAACTCGGGCAGCTTCATCCGCGAGAGCGTGTAGCGCACGCTCCCCGCGATCAGCCGCTGCTCCTCGTCGAACCGCTTGCCGCCACCGTGCGAGGGGATGCCGCGGAAGTCCCCGCACCCCCCACACAGCACCAATACCGCAAGCCCCACCGCCGCCGCCGTGGAGCGATTCGCACCGTACATGGCCGTCCTCTTCCTGCCGGGCCCGCCGTCACGCTTTGGCCCGTGCCACCCTTTTCGGTTGCGTCGGTCTCAAAACATTACACGACTTGCAAATTCCCCCGTAAAACGCCCCCTCGCGCCCGCGGGGTCGGCTTTCTTTCACTTTTTATGTCCCCCTCTCCCGCCCGAAAGGGCATAATCCCCCGCGCTGGAAGGAGTAACGCCCCATGAAAGCCCTGAACCTTTGCGGACCCTGGGACCTGATCGAGCGGCCGCTGGCGGATGGCCCCGCCGCGGCGTTGTCCGTGCTCTGCGCCCCGGCCGACCTGTCCGTTTGCGTGCCCGGGGACGTCAGCGACGCCCTCGTGCAGGCGGGACGCGAGCCCGAGCCCCTCGTCGCCGAGAACTTCCGCCGCTTCGCCTGGGTCCAGGACCGCTCCTGGTGGTTCCGCCGCACCGTCTCCCTCCCCGCCGACTGGGCCTGGGCCTCCGCCATCGAACTGTCCCTCGACGGGCTCGACGTGCACGCCGACGTGTGGTGCAACGGCGTGCACATCGGGTCGCACCTCTCGGCGTTCCACCCCTTCCGCCGCGACATCCGCGAGCACGTGCGGTTCGGGGAGGACAACACGATCCTCGTCCGCCTCACCACCGGCCGGGAGCATGCCGAGCCCCACGCCTCCCGCCTCTGGTGCCGGGCCGTGCCCACCGAGGGCAGTCGCGGCTACCCCGACCGCGGCCTGCCCGAACGCATCTACCTCCGCAAACCCGCCTTCACCTGGGGCTGGGACTGGGCGCCGATGCTGGCGACGTGCGGCATCACCGGGACCGCTAGCCTCCGCGCCCACGCCCGCACCGAGATCACCGACGTGTCGGCCGTCACGGTCCTGGCCCCCGTGGCACGGGCGTCCCGCCCCTGCTCCGTTGAGGCCTCACAGGCGAACCGCCTCGAAAAAGGGGACAGGCACCTCCGCGACGAACAGCGTGTCGCTACGGAGCCAGTCCCCATTTTCGATGAGGCCTCACAGGCGGACGCCGCCTTCACCACCGCCGACGCCCGCGTCCGCGTCACCGTCGAAATCGAGCACGCCACGCTCTTCGAATCCGCCCGCGGAGACGTTTCCGTCCGCCTGACCGACGCCGACGGCCGCGAGTTCCTCGCCACCGCCCGCAACGTCTTCCTCGCCAGCGGGACGAACTTCGTGGATGTCGACGTCGAGATCCCCAACGCCCGCCTCTGGTGGCCCAACGGCAGCGGGGAGCCCCACCTCTACACCCTCCGGGCGAGCGTGACGACGGACGCGGGCGACACCGCCGAGTCCGACCCGATCCGCTACGGTGTGCGGACGGTCGAACTCGATACCGCCCCCGGGCGGTTCGCCGTCGTCGTCAACGGCGTACCCCTCTTCATCCAGGGCGGCAACTGGGTGCCGTCGGACAGCCTCTACGGCCGCATCAGCGACGAAAAGCTCCACACCCTCGTCGCCGAGGCCGCCGAAGCGAACTTCAACTGCCTGCGCCTCTGGGGCGGGGGGCGCTTCGAGGCCGACGCCTTCTACGACGCCTGCGACGAGCGCGGGATCCTCGTCTGGCACGACTTCATGAGCGCCTGCGCCCCGCTGCCCGCCGACGAGGACTGGTTCCGCCGCGAGTTCCTCCGCGAGGCCGACTACCAGATCCGCCGCCTCCGCTCCCGCCCCTGCCTGCTGCTGTGGTGCGGGAACAATGAGGTCTCGATGTGCGGGCCGTGGGCGGCCCAGGCCATCGAGAACCGCCGCGACCCCGCGTGGGAGCTGTACTTCCGCGACCTGCCCCGCCTCGTCCGCCAGCTCGCACCCCACGTGCCATACTGGCCCACGAGCCCCTACGGCGGCGTCAAGACCGTCAGCGACAACCGCGAGGGCGACGACCACCACTGGGTCGTCATGCGAAAGGAAAGCGAGTTCTGGTCCAACCCCTGGTACTGGGACGGGAAGGACATCCCGATCTTCAACAGCGAGTACGGCTACGGCGGGCCGTGCTGCCTCACGAGCACCAAGCAGTACCTGGGGCTCGACGAGTCCGACCTGGCGAGCGAGGATGCCGCTTCGTCCGTGGCACGGGCATCTTGCCCGTGTGTCGCAGGGGCGTCCCGCCCCTGCCCGGAAGGTGAGCCGGCTTCGGGACCTGCGGGAGGCCCGCCGATCGACGAAGGCCGCCCTCGCCACCCCCACGGGCAAGATGCCCGTGGGACCCATGGGCGAGACGCCCATGCCACGGAGTCCATGGACGTCCTCCGCAGCGAGGTGGGCCGCCAGCACACCAACTCGTTCTACGACATCCCCCGCGTGAACCACTCCATCCGCATGCAGTACGCGGACCCCGAGGGGCTCTCGCTGGAGCGGTACATCCTGCTGGGCGGGCTGTGCCAGGGGCTCAACCTGGGCTACTCGCTGGAGAGCCTCCGCGCCAACGCTCACACGATGGGCGGGATCTTCTGGATGTACAACGACGCCTGGGGCGAGAACGGGTGGACGATCATCGACTACTACCTGCGGCGGAAGGTGTCGTACTACGGCGTGCGGCGGCGGCTGGCGCCCCGCCGCCTGGTCCTGCGCCCCGGAGGGATGGCGTTTGGCGGGGAACCGGGCGAGGTGGTCCTGCGGGCACTCAACGGCCGCCCCCAGCCGCTGGACCTCTCCGTCCGCGTGGGCTACCAGAGCTTCGACGGGAGCGAGAGCGACCTGCGGACCGTCCGCGCGACGATCCCCGGGCGGTCCAACTCCCTCGTCGCCCGCATCCCCGCCCCCGACCCCGAGCGGTGCGCGCGAGGGACCGTCGTCGCCATCCCCGAGCGCGACGAACTGGAGTGGACCTGGTGGCAGCGCTCGCCCATCCGCGAACTGAACCTGCCCCCCGTGGAGGTGTCGGTCGTCGAGGCGGCCGTGCGCGGGGAGGACCTGGACGTCACCGTCACTGCCCCCCGCTTCGCCCATGCGGTGCACCTGAACACCCCCGACGACCTGCGGGCGAGCGACCTGTACTTCGACCTCTACCCCAAGCAGCGCAAGACGGTGACCGTTCACGGCGGGGCGCAACTGCGGGCGGAGGACGTGCGGGCCCTCTGTGTAACCGGCGGATCGTAAGGATCGCCGTTACGCCCGCCGGCGGCGGAGGAGGGCGAGGGCCCCGAGGGCGAGCGTGGCCAGCGTGGCGGGCTCGGGGACGCTGAAGAACTGGACCTCGCTGAGGCCGACCCCGTCGGCGTCGGTGCCGTAGCTGCTCTGAATGTCGATCAGGACGTGCCGAACGCTCGCGCCCCCGAAGCTCACGTCGGTGACGCTGTCGTAGTTGGGCTGCCCGGTCGCCTGGGCGAAGGTGAACACGCCCCCGGCGCCCGCGCCCACAAGCTGCGTCCACGTGCCCGGGGCGGCCTCGTCCGGGTTCGCCGCCGTCGAGTAGTAGATCCTGGCGGTCTGCACGCTGCGGAGCTGCCACGAACTCTGGTTGTAGTTCCATACCCGCATGCTCGCGAGGTCGTACGCCTGCCCGAGGTCGAAGGCGACCCACTGGTTGGCGACGGTGGTCTTCTGCGACAGCCAGTGCAACCCCGTCACCCCGTTGGAGTGCTCGGGGACTCCGTCGCTGTCGGCGTCGGCGAAGGCGGGGGCCGTGCCGGAAAGCCCGCTGCCGTTCACAAGCTGCCCGCCCGCGAACGAGGAGGTGTACGTGCTGCTGGCCGTCACGACGATGGGGGAGGGGTACGTGTTGATGAGGGCCGCGTGAACGGGCGAAGCGCAGAGCGCACCGATCACCGCCGCCCCGACGGCCGTCATGCAAACGAGTCTGGTCCAATACCGCACGCGAACCTCCTTTCCCGCCGCGGAGCCCGGGAGGGCTCGTTGGCCATACCTTGCACGGATCCCACCCAATTCGCGGGTGGGTGCCCACTCAATTCTTGCGTGGGTTCCGTGGGTTGCGAAGCGAAGCGGAGCAACCACGTCCAAGTGACACTGCCTGCGAATTCTCTGGGATGCGTCTTACTGAGTATAGGGCAGGACCCGGATTTCGTCCAGCATCAACCGGAACGCCTCAGGGCCACACTCCATCGTAGCGCCGCCGTCGCGGGCGCCACGGCTGCGCTGTTCACAGCCGTGCTCGCACGAGCACCCCCGCGGAACCTGGGTTCGGCGAACCCGGGGCGCCCGGCGAACGGGGCCTGGCGACGGCCCTGCTCGCGCCCCCGCCCGGGCTTGTCCCGGGGGAGCGAGGGGCGGGCCGGCACCAGGGGGCGGCGTGAGGGGCCCTGGGCGAGGGCCCGTAACACTACAACGGAAGATGTTAACTGGTTGACTGGTTGACTGGTTAACTGGTGACTGGGACAGCAGTTTGCGTGGGCTGCCCGCCTGGGACTACCGGAGAGGCTCACCTGGTTGCAAGCCATTGCCGATCAACCAGTTAACCAGTTAGCCAGTCAACCAAGCTTCGTTGTAGCGGTAAGCTGGCGTGGTCAAACCATGCGCCCGGCGCGACAGAGTGTCCTGTCCGGGCAGGAGAGGGTATGTAGGGGGGAAACTATTATATGACAAAGGGTTATGCGTATGTCCAAAGAAATAGTTGCCGAAGAGCAAAAGACGGTGGATAATTATATAGTAAAAAGACAGCCACAAGAGGGCATGCGCGAGCTGGGCCGGGACGCCGAGATGGCTTTGTTTTCAACAAACGATCCGTTGCCGGATCCCAGCCGCCCTGTGGGCGAGAGATAATCGGAATAATCTGCGCTGGGTTCGTTCCGCACGATTGGGCGTACCGGTGGGTTTGTTTTCGATGGTGGAGAGGAGGCGCGAGATGGGTTTGTTTTGCACGGCGGGGCGAGTGGGACCGCGAAAGGGGGACAGGCACCTTCGGGGCGAACGGCACGCCCCTGCGGAGCCAGTCCCCGTTTCGCTCGCCTCTTCACTGTGAAAAATGGGAATAATCTGCGCTGGGTTCGTTCCGCACGGTCGGTCGGCTGGTGGGTTTGTTCCGCACGGTGGGCTGGCGCGGGGACGAAACCCCTCTCCCCGCGGGGAGAGGTCCCCGAGCGCAGCGAGGGGGGTGAGGGGGCGCCCGGAACGTGGGGACGGCCTGGCGAGCAAGGAGCGGCCGGATGGGTTGGTTTCGGATGGCGAGGGTGGACCCGTTCTCGCACGGGAGGCCCCCCCTCATCTGTCGCTGCGCGACATCTTCTCCCCCAGGGGAGAAGGGTTGGGGAGGCCGGCAGGCGGTTGGGTTTGTTTTCAAGGATAGGGAGGAGGCGCGATGGGTTTGTTTTGCACGGTCGGGGCGAGTGGGACCGCGAAAGGGGGACAGGCACCTTCGGGGCGAACGGCGCGCCCCTGCGGAGCCAGTCCCCGTTTCGCTCGCCGTGGGTCAGTCTGGGTTTGTTTTGCACGACGCTGGTTGGCTTTGTTTTGCATGGCGCGGGTGGGTTTGTTCCGCAC